>NZ_JBGCCS010000017.1:0-178555 GCF_041262645.1 Streptacidiphilus sp. EB129 | reverse complement strand
GCCTGGGGGGGCTGGGGGGGGGCGCGGTGGGGGGGTCTTGGGGGGGGGGGGGGGGTGTGGGTCGGGGGGGGGGGGGGGGGGGGGGGGGGGGGGGGGGCGGCGCCCCCCCCCCCCGCGGGCCCCCCCCCCCCCCCCCCGCCGGTCTGTGGGCCCTCAGTGCAGCAGGGCGTATCCGGGGAGGGTGAGGAAGTCGACGAACTCCTGGGCGAGGGCGACCTGCTCGAACAGCTCCGCGGCCTGCTCCCAGTGCCCGGCCGCGTAGGCCTCGGCGCCCAACTCGGTCCGCAGCTCGGCGAGTTCGGTGGCAACCAGGCGGCGCACCAGGTCCGGGGTGACCTTGGTGCCGTCGTCGAGCACGACCCCGTTGTAGATCCACTGCCAGATCTGCGAGCGGGAGATCTCCGCGGTGGCGGCGTCCTCCATCATGTTGAAGATGGCCACCGCGCCGAGGCCGCGCAGCCAGGCCTCGATGTAGCGGACGCCGACCTGGACCGCGTTGTGCAGCCCGGCCGCGGTGCAGTCGCCGCCCGCGCCGGCGATGTCCAGCAACTGCTCGCCGGTGACGACGCCGTCCGGGATGACGTCCTTCTGGTTCGGGCGGTCGCCGAGGACGGCGTCGAAGGAGGTGCGGCAGATCGGCACCAGGTCGGGGTGGGCCACCCAGGAGCCGTCGAAGCCGTTGCCGGCCTCGCGCTCCTTGTCGGCGGTGACCTTCTCCATCGCCGCGGCGTTGACCGCCGCGTCCCGCCGGGACGGGATGAACGCGGCCATGCCGCCGATGGCGTGGGCCCCGCGCCGGTGGCAGGTCTGCACCAGGAGCCGGGCGTACGCGCGCATGAACGGCGAGGTCATGCCCACGGAGTTGCGGTCGGGGAGGATGTACTGCTCACCCGCGTCGCGGAGGTTCTTGATGATCGAGAAGAGGTAGTCCCAGCGCCCGGCGTTCAGCCCGGCGGCGTGCTCGCGCAGCTCGTAGAGGATCTCGTCCATCTCGAACGCCGCGGTGATGGTCTCGATCAGCACGGTGGCCCGGATGGTGCCGTGCGGGATGCCCAGGGCCTCCTGGGCGAAGGTGAAGACGTCGTTCCAGAGCCGGGCCTCAAGGTGGCTCTCGGTCTTCGGCAGGTAGAAGTACGGGCCGGAGTTGGGGTCCTCGGGACCCCGGGCGATCAGCCGGGCCGCGTTGTGGAAGAAGTAGAGGCCGAAGTCGAGGAAGGCGCCTGCCAGCGGCTGGCCGTCCACCAGCAGGTGGGCCTCGTCCAGATGCCAGCCGCGGGGACGGACCACGACGGTGGCGAGCTCGGCGTCCGGGCGCAGCGTGTAGGCCTTGCCCTGCGGGCTGGTGAAGTCGATCCGCCGCTCGAACGCGTCGATCAGGTTGAGCTGGCCCTCGATGACGTTGTACCAGGTGGGTGCGGTGGCGTCCTCGAAGTCCGCGAGCCAGACCCTGGCACCGGAGTTGAGCGCGTTGATCGTCATCTTGCGGTCGGTGGGGCCGGTGATCTCGACGCGGCGGTCCTGCAGGGCCCGCGGCGCCTCGGCGACCTTCCACTTCCCGGTCCGGACGGCGGCCGTCTCCGGGAGGAATCCCAGCGTTCCCTCGGCGGCGATGCGCGCGCGGCGCTCCTTGCGCAGGGCCAGGAGTTCACGGCGGCGGGGCTCGAAGCGGCGGTGCAGGGTGGCGACAAAGTCCAGCGCCTGGGTGGTCAGGACCTCCTCGCCACGGTCGACCGGCAGTCCGGAGACGACGACGGAGGAGAGTTCTGAGTCCTGCGATCCAGCCATGATCCAAAGCTCCTTCAAGCTGCGGAAGTGACCCCGTCGACGGTGGTGGGGGGTCACGGGTATGACAGATGATCGACAGATGATCGAAAAGGGGTCCTCGACGCTGTCGCGCTTCTGTAAGGTGGAGGCTAGTTTCCGCGATACAGAAATTCAACACTTTGTTGATGTTGCTCGCGGCACACCGTACTCCTACCCAGGAAGGTAGCCCCGTGGCCGCTCCTCCCGCATCGCTCGACGCGCAGGCGTCCGACCGTTCCGGCGGCGTGCAGTCCGTCGAGCGCGCCTTCCAGTTGCTCGAAGTCCTGGCCGACGCGGGCGGGGTGAGCACCCTCAGCGATCTTGCCACGGCCTCGGGGCTGCCGATGCCCACCATCCACCGGCTGATCCGCACCCTGGTCCAGCAGGGGTACGTCCGTCAGGACACCGCCCGCCGCTACACCCTGGGGCCCCGGCTCATCCGGCTCGGCGAGACCGCCGGACGGCTGCTCGGCAGCTGGGCCCGCCCCTACCTGGCGGAGCTGATGGACACGACCGGTGAGACCGCGAACCTCGCGGTGCTGGAGGCCGGCGAGGTGGTCTACGTGGGACAGGTGCCCTCGCGGCACTCGATGCGGATGTTCACCGAGGTGGGACGCCGGGTGCAGCCGCACTGCACCGCCGTCGGCAAGGTGCTGCTGGCCCAGCTCCCCCGCCCCGAGGCGGCGTCGGTACTGGGGAAGGGACCGCTGGCCGCCCACACCGAACACACCGTCACCCAGCCCGCCGAACTGCTGGCGCAGTTCGACGCGGTGAAGGCCGCGGGGTACGCGGTGGACGACCAGGAGCAGGAGATCGGCGTCCGCTGCATCGCCGTCGTGGTGCCGGGCGCGCCGACCGCCACCGCACTGTCCATCTCCGGCCCGGAGGCCCGGGTCCGCACGCTGGAGGCGAGGACCGGCCACGGCGGGCTGATCCCGCAGATGCAGGAGATCGCCGGCCGCCTCGGCCAGGCCCTGGCCGCCAGCGGCTGACGCCGGCGGCCAGCGCGGGGATCCGCAGGGGTCAGCGATGGCCGGCGATGGCCGGCGGGGGTCAACGGGGATCAGCGATGGCCGGCGGGCATCCGCGCGGGATGCTTGCGCAACAGTCAGGGGACGCTGCGCCAGCGGGACCAGGCGTCCGGCGTGTCGATGTCGTCCGGGGTGGCCACGTCTCCGCACTCGACCAGGGTCAGCTCCGCCGCCCGTGCCGCCAGCAGCGCACGGGCGCCCGCGTCGGCGACCGCGCCGCGCGCGGCCTCGTCCCAGTAGCCGGCGCCGATGAGCACGGGATGAGCCCGCCTGCCCCGGTACGCCGCCGCCGCGAGCCCCGATCCGGCGCGGTGCGCGTCCAGCATGCGCCGCACCGCCGCGGCGGACAGGCCGGGCGTGTCCACCAGCGCGACCAGCGCCGCCGTCGCGGCCAGGGGCATGGCGGCGAGGCCGACCCGCAGCGAGGAGCCCATTCCCGACTCCCAGTCGGGGTTCCGCGCCACCACGCACCCCGAGAGATCGGCCGCCGCGGCGACCCGGTCCGCCCCAGCGCCGAGCACCACGACCACCTGCCCGCAGCCGCCGGCCCGCAGCACCGCCACCGCGTGCTCCAGCAACGGCCGTCCCCGGTACGGCAGCAGCGCCTTCGGCCCCAGGCCGAGCCGACGGCCACCCCCCGCGGCGAGCAGCAGCGCGGCGACCGGCCCGGCCGCTCGCGACCCGGCACTGCCGGGCCCGGCGGGGGCCGATCCCGCGCGGGCCGATACCGCCTCTGCGGGTGCGGATGCGGCGGGGGCGGATTCGGCTGGGACCGCTGCGGCGGGGACCGGTTCCGCGGAGCCTGGTACGGACGACATGTGCCCAGTCTCCCCGCAGGCGGCGGCCGGCCGCCTTGGATGAACGCACAATCCCCGGCGCCACCCCTCAGCCGTTCACCAGGGCTTCACCCGCTGGACCGCTCCCCCGTCGAGCCGATCTACTGAGTGAATGTCCAGCACCTCCCCGCTCCCGCTGACGGACCGCTTCGGTCGGGTCCACTCCGACCTCCGGGTCTCCCTCACCGACCGTTGCAACCTGCGCTGCACCTACTGCATGCCGGAGGAGGGCCTGTCCTGGCTGGCCAAACCCGAGCTGCTCAGCGACGACGAGGTGCTGCGGCTGGTCGATGTGGCGACCCGCCGCCTGGGCATCCGCACCGTGCGGCTGACCGGCGGCGAGCCGCTGCTGCGGCGCGGTCTGCCGGACCTGGTGGCCAGGATCTCGGCGCTTCCGTACGCGCCGGAGCTCTCGATCACCACGAACGGCGTCGGGCTGGCCCGTACCGCCGTCGCCCTGCGCGAGGCGGGACTGCGCCGGGTGAACGTCAGCCTGGACACGCTGCGCCCCGAGCGGTACGCCGAGATCACCCGGCGCGACCGGCTCTCCGACGTGCTGCTCGGCCTGGCCGCCGCGCAGGCCGCCGGACTGGCCCCGGTGAAGGTCAACGCGGTGCCGGTGCGCGGCGTCAACGAGGACGAGATCGCCGACCTGGCCGCCTTCGCCCTGGAGCACGGCTACCGGATGCGCTTCATCGAGTCCATGCCGCTGGACGCGCAGGGTGCCTGGGAGCGCGACCGCATGATCACCGCGGACGAGATCCTGGAGCGGCTGCGCGAACGTTTCACCCTGGAGCCGGTGGCCCGGACCGGCAGCGCCCCCGCCGAGGAGTGGCGGGTGGACGGTACGGACGCCACCATCGGCGTCATCGCCAGCGTCACCCGGCCGTTCTGCGGAGGCTGCGACCGGGTCCGGCTCACCGCCGACGGGCAACTGCGCAACTGCCTGTTCGCCAGTGAGGAGTCCGACCTGCGCGCGCTGCTGCGCGGTGGCGCGGACGACGCGGCCGTCGAGGCGGCCTGGCGGGTCTCGGTGGCCGGCAAGGGCCCCGGACACGCCATCAACAGCGCCGAGTTCCGCCAGCCGGTACGACCGATGTCGGCCATCGGCGGCTGACGGCGGGGCTGGCCACGTGCTGACCACGGGCTGACCACGGGCTGACCACGGCGCCGCCGGCGGGGCGCCGACGGACCGGCGGCGGGTCACGGCAGGACGGCCCCGCCCGGCCGGTGCGCCGCCCGTGCCGCCTCGGTGCGCCTCACCGTCCCTCAGAACGCCCCATCAGGTCCGCCGAACACCCTCCCCGATCCGCCGAGGATCGGCGACGATAGTGGGGCAGGTGCTCTTCTCCAGTCGAACGGACGGTCCGCGATGCCAGGTACGCCGCAGCCCGACAGCACGGGCGGCCAACCGCACGGCGGTGGCCCGCAGGACGGTCAGCAGTCCGCGGCCAGGCCGGTGCGATGCCCTTCCTGCCGCCGTGAGCACGACTACGAACCGGCGGTCTTCCCCTGCCCCTGCGGGGCCAGCCTCAAGGTCCCGCTGCTGCGCGGCGGGATCCCGGTCCAGGTGCGCTTCCGGTCCTGGGAGGACGCCTGGCTGAGCATGCGCTGCCCGTCCTGCGGCCGGTCCGAGGAGTGGCCGCAGCCCGAGTTCACCTGCGGCTGCGGCGCCACGGTGCGACTGCCGGTGGACACGGCGCGCAAGCCGGTCCCGGTGGTTCCGCCGGCGCATCCGGGCCCGCGCGGTGGCCCGGCGGGCCGTCCGGTCACCGGACGGCCCGCGCAGCACCCGAGCCAGCCGCACGCCCAACCCCCGGCCCAGGCGCCGATCCAGCCGCCGGCGGTCCCCCGGACGGTGGTCCGCCCGCCGTTCGTCCCGCACCCGGTGCGCACCTCGGACGACGCCGTGGTGGCCGCGGCCCGCTACCTGGAGTGGCTGGGCTTCGGCACGCTGGAGATCTCCGACTCCCAGGACCGCGAAGGGGTCTGCCTGCTCGGCGCCCAGGTGGTCGCGCAGGTGGACACCTGGACCGAGCCGGCCGACCTGCGCGCCGTCGAGTGCCTGTGGCTGAACACCCTGCACGCCGACGAACTGCAGCCGGTGATGTTCACTCTGGCCGGCTACAACCAGGAGTCCCGCAACCGGGCCGACCAGCTGCTGGTCGCGCTGTTCGAGCTGGATCTGGAAGGGGTGCCGCAGCCGGTGAACTCCACCGCGCGCGAGCTGGTCCGCACCGGCGCGGTCGGTTGAGCGAAGCCGGTGAGCATTCGATGTGGGTGAGTATTTGATGTCGGTGTGTATTTGATCTGGCGCCGCTCCCCGAAGGCATGTTGAAATTCCGTCACCACCGGCCGCAGCAAGGAGGGGAGCCGTCCTTGTCGGACTATCGAACGGCGTCGGAAGCACGAACGGCCCGGATCGACGACCCGCGTGACGGCACGGCCGAACCACCCCCCGTCTCCCTTCCTCCCGCCTCCGCGCACACCGCAGCGGTTCCAAACGGCGCGGTTCCCACCGACGCCGTTCCCATCGGCGCTGACACGGTGTGGCTGCTACGTGCGCGCGGGTGCTGGCAGATCGCGGCGGATCTGCTGCTGGCCAAGGCCGCGCACGCCCCCGACACCGCACTGCTGCGAGCCGAACTGCTGATCGAGCGCGCCCTGTTCGAGGACACCGGCTGGACCGAGGCCGAGAACGCGCTGCGTCTGGCCGAGGCCGGCGCCGGGACCGCCCCCGAGCGGGCCGCCGCGGCCTGCGCCCGGGGCTATCTCGCCTACTGCGCCACCCTGTTGAAGGTCCACGACCGCCTGGACGAGGCCCAGGCCGCGCTCGGCCGGGCATCCGCCCTGCTGCCACCGGACGCCCCGGTCCGGCCGCTGCTGGACTTCCGGCGTGGGCTGGTCGCCGAGAACCTGCTGGACGACCCGGTCGCCGCGCGCACCGCGTACCGGCGCGCGCACGCGGGCGCCGAACAGCACCAGGACGACCTGCTGCTCTCCTACACCTGGCGGCACCTGGCCTCCATCGCCCAGCGGGACGGCAACCTGGCCGGGGCCCGGCACGGCTTCGCCGAATCGCTGCGGCTGCGCGAGCGCACCGGCTTCACCATCGGCATCGCGCCGGCGCTGGCCGCGCTCGCGGAGGTCTCCCCCTCCTCCGAGGCGGCGCTGCTGCGGGCCGAGGCCGCGCGCCTGGTCCGCGCCTTCGGCGGCGTCCCGGTCTGGCTGTCGGACCACCAGCCGTCCTGAACGCCCTCCGCCCGCCGCTTCCCGGAGTCGTACGGGTGCCCGAGGGTCGATACCGAACTCTGCACCCTACGGCCGTGAGTCGCCCGCGTACACCCGTCCCGGTGTATCCATCGCAAAAGCATCATGCGCAACGGCCGGTTGGGCCAGGATGCCGGGAGAGCCAGGACACCTGGCCGCTTCGGCGTCGGCCGAGGTGTGGGCGAGGGACCGAGAGACCATGAGACTTTCCGACATAACGCTGGGGTGGGGCGTCGCTGCCGTCGTGGGCGCCCTCCTGGTCGCCGGACTGGCGACACTGCTGCGGTCGCGCGGCTCGGCGGCACGGGACAGCACCGACTCCTGGGAGCGCAACGAGGAGCGCCGCCGCAAGAAGGAGGCACTCTACGGATCCGCCTCCTACGTGCTGCTGTTCTGCTGCGCGGCGGTCGCCGCGGCGCTGTCCTTCCACGGCCTGGTGGGCTTCGGCATCGAGAACCTGAGCCTCTCCGGGGGCTGGGAGTACCTGGTGCCGTTCGGCCTGGACGGCGCGGCGATGTTCTGCTCGGTGCTCGCGGTGCGCGAGGCCAGCCATGGCGACGCGGCGCTGGGGTCGCGCATCCTGGTGTGGCTGTTCGCCGCCGCGTCGGCCTGGTTCAACTGGGTGCACGCGCCGCGCGGGGTGGACCACAACGGCGCGCCGCAGTTCTTCGCGGGCATGTCGCTGTCGGCGGCGGTGCTGTTCGACCGGGCGCTGAAGCAGACCCGCAGGGCCGCGCTGCGCGAGCAGGGGCTGGTGCCCCGGCCGTTGCCGCAGATCCGGATCGTGCGCTGGCTGCGCGCGCCCCGGGAGACCTTCGCGGCCTGGTCGCTGATGCTCCTGGAGAACGTGCGGACGCTGGACGAGGCGGTCGAGGAGGTCCGCGACGACAAGCGGCAGCGGCTGCAGGACCGCGACGAGCAGCGCCGGGCCACCCGCCACGAGCGGGCCGAGCTGCGGGCGTTGAACACCCGGGGCTGGTCCAGGGACCGGGGCGGACGCCAGGCCGAGCTGCCCGCCGGGCACCACGGTGCGGGCGAACGCGAGCCGCTCCCCGCGGAGCCCGTCATAGCGGCGGCACCCGAGGCACTCCGGGCGGGTGCGGCGACCCGTGCTCCGCGTGCCGACGCCGACGTGGTGGAGTTGCCGGTACGGCCGCGCCCGGCCGCCGTCGACATCCAGCCGACCAGCCCTCGGCAAGCCGGCACACGGTCGGCCGGCGCACGGTCGACGGATGCACGGTCGACCGATGCACGGTCGGCAGAGGTGGAGCCGGCCTTCGATCTGACGGCCGAGGACGACACCCTGAGCATGCCCCGGCTCCGGCTGGACTCGCTGGAGCAGAAGCTCAAGGATCTGGAGAAGCTCTACGGCTGACGGTGGATGAGCTCGAACCACATCCGCTTGCCGGTGCCGCGCGGGTCCACCCCCCAGGCGTCGGACAGCGCCTCCACCAGCATCAGGCCGCGCCCCGAGGAGGCCTGTTCCCCCGGGGTGCGGCGCTTGGGCCACAGGTCGGACTCGTCGTCGACCTCGACCCGTAGCCGGGCGGGGCCCGCCGAGCCGCCCTCCTGGTAGAGGCGCGCGGTCAGCAGCGCGTCCCGGTCGGTGTGCACCAGCGCGTTGGTGATCAGCTCCGAGGTCAACAGCTCCACCGTGTCCGCGAGTTCACCCGCGCCCCAGCGGCGCACCGCGTCCCGCAGCTCGCCGCGCACCTCGGAGATCTGCTCCAGGTCGGCCTGCGGGATGCGCCGGCGCAGCTGCCGGGGTCTGTTCTCGGCCGGGCCGTCCCAGCGGAGCAGCAGCAGTGCGATGTCGTCGTCGCGCTCGTGGCTCTCGGCCGCCGCCACCTCGATCCGGTCCGCGAGGTCCTCCAGCTCGCCCACACCGGACGGGTGGGGACCGGCGATAGCGCGGCGCAGCCGTTCCATGCCCTCGTCCAGGTCGACGCTCCGGGTCTCCACCAGGCCGTCGGTGCAGAGCAGCATCAGCTCGCCCGGGTCCAGGGTGAACCGGGTGACCGGGTAGGAGCTCTCCGGGTCGATGCCGAGCGGCAGACCGCCGGCCACCGGCTGCACCGCGCTACTGCCGTCGGCGCGGCGGACCAGCGGGTCCAGGTGCCCGGCCCGGACCGCGTAGACGGCGCCGTAGTCGACGTTCACCTCGGCGTAGAGGCAGGTGGCGAAGTGACCGGTGTCGAGGTCGGCGAGGAAGCGGGAGGCCCGGGCCATCACCGCGGCGGGCGGGTGGCCCTCGGCGGCGTAGGCGCGCAGCGCGATCCGCAGCTGGCCCATCACCCCGGCGGCATGCACGTCATGGCCCTGCACGTCGCCGATCACCACGCCGACATGGCCCCCGGGCAACGGCACCACGTCGTACCAGTCACCGCCGATCTGCAGCCCGGTCCCGGCCGGGAGGTAGCGGACGGCGGTGGTGAATCCGGTCAGCGGCGGGACCCGCCGGGGCAGCAGCACCCGCTGCAGCCCCGCCGCGAGCTCGTGCTCGGCGTCGTGCAGCCGGGCCCGGGCCAGCGACTGCGCGACCATGCCGCCCAGGGTGCTGAGCAGGGTCCGGTCCTCGATGTCCAGCGCCCGGTCCTCGTCGAAGCTGACGACGCAGATGCCCAGCGGCCGGCCGCTGGCGACCAGCGGCAGAAAGGCCCAGGCACTGCGCGGCGAGGGGACGACCTGTTCCCAGGCCGCCGGGAAGCGCTCCTGGTACTGCTCCCTGCTGCCCAGGAACACGGGGGTACGGGTACGCAGGGCCAGGGCGGCGGGGTGGTCGGCGTCCAGCGGAATGTGGTCGGGCGGCGGCGGGGCCTGCTCGGAGTCGTAGCCGGAGGAGCGGAGGATCTGGATCCGGCCGCTCTCCAGTACCGCCAGGATCAGCCCGTCCGGGGGAATCCCGGGCAGCGGCAGCTCGGTGAAGACCCGGGCCACGTCCTGCATGCTGGTGGCCTCGGACAGGGCCCGCGCCGCCTCCTTGATGAAGCGGCTGCGCTCTTCCCGCAGTAGCGCGAGATGATCGGCTCGGACGCGTTTGTTCAGCTCAGCCGTGGCGTCCCAGACGAAACCGACCATATGACCGGGCTTGCCGCGCTCGTCGGCGAGGACCCGGCCACGGAACCTGACCGCGTGCATCTCGCCGTCGGCGAAGACGGTCCGGTAGTAGGCGCCGCACTGGCCGAGGTCCCGGACCGCGCGTTCGACCCGTCGTCGCACGATCGGCGCGTCCTCCGGGTGCAGCAGCGCCAGGAACGCCTCCGACCCGAAGTGCTCGGGGATGCTGCGGCCGGAGGCGGTGCCGAGGGCCGTGCCGCTGCCGGTGCCGGTGCCGGTGCCGGTGCCGGTGCCGAGGGCCGTGCCGGTGCCGGTGCCGGTGCCGGTGCCGGTGCCGAGGGCCGTGCCGGTGCCGGTGCCGGTGCCGGTGCCGGTGCCGGTGCCGGTGCCGGGACTGTTGCCGTTCCCCGAGCGGGCGGGTGCGATGTGGCCGTCACCGGAGCCGGGAGCGGTACCGGGGCCCGTGTCCGGGCCGCTACCGGGGCCCGTGGCACTGCCGAGGGTGTCGTAGTAGAGGTCGAGGCCCAGGATCCGGCGCGCACGGGCGTCACCGGCGATGACGTCGGACCCGATGTCCCAGTCGAAGGAGCCGATGCCGTTGGCGGCCATGGCCGGCTCCAGCCAGTCCGGCGTTCGCCCGGACGGGTCCGTCATGCCGAACGCCTGTGCGGTCGGGTCGAGGGCGGTCAGCGCGGGCCGTGGCGACTGGGGTGTGGACGCCATGGGTCTCCTGCCGCTCTTGTCTAGCCGGGTCCCGTCCAGTCGCAGGGCCACCAACGGAATGCTCAGGGCTTTCGGATATATATCCGGACTTCATCCTGTCGGATGAACCGGGCGACGGCAATGCCGCGCGCACACGTGTCCCCCACAGGACACTCTCCCCACCTGCGAACCCTTCCCACATCGTGGTCAGGCTGGACACCGGGACGCGACCGGGGTTCAATGCGAGCAGAGGTTTGAACGCCGTTCTAAACTCCTTCGACTCCGGCACGCAACACCATGGCGAGGCACCGTGCGACTGACACCCACCGAGCGGGACCGGCTGCTGCTCTTCTCCGCCGCCGAGCTGGCCCGCGCCCGCCGGGCGCGCGGCGTACGGCTCAACGTCCCCGAGGCCACCGCGCTGATCGCGGACACCGTCTGCGAGGCGGCCCGCGACGGCCGCCGCCTGGCCGAGGCCATCGAGGCCGGGCGCAGCGTGCTGACCGCCGACGACGTGCTGCCCGGCGTCCCGGACGTGGTCACGACGCTCCAGGTGGAGGCGGTGTTCGACGACGGAACCCGGCTCTGCGTGATCGACGACCCGTTCCGCGGCGCCGGTTCGCTCGGTGTGGACGCCCCGGGCGCCGCACTTCCCGGCGAAGGGGTCGGCTACGAGCCGACGCCCGCGCCGCTGCACCTGCCGGTACGCAACACCGCGCCGGTGCCGATCACGGTGACCTCGCACTTCCACTTCTTCGAGGCCAATCCCCGGCTCGCCTTCGACCGCGCCGCCGCCTACGGCATGCGGCTGGCCGTACCGGCCGGCTCCAGCGTGCGCTTCGATCCGGGGGCGACCGTCGAGGTCGCGCTGCTGCCGATCGGCGGCGCCCGGGTGGCGGTGGGCTTCGCCGGGCTGGTGGACGGTCCGCTGGACGCGCCGGGGGCACGCGAGGCGGCGCTGGAGAAGGCCCGGGCCACCGGCTACCTGACCGAGTATCCGGCCGACAGCCGACAGAGTGCGGACGACCAGGCCGGTTCGGCCGAGGAGGCAGGACAGTGAGCGCAAGCATCTTCGACGCCCAGGGCTGCCACGGCCGCCCGGCCGTCCCCGCCGGCGGGGCCGTGACGGCGCACGACTACATCGCGGTGCACGGGCCGCGTGCCGGGGACCGGGTGCGGCTCGGCGACTCCGGTCTGATCGTGCGGGTGGAGTCGGATTCGCAGGTGCCGGGTGAGGAGTTCCTGGCGGGGTTCGGCAAGACGGCGCGGGACGGGCTGCATCTGAAGGCGGCCGCGGTCCGGGACACCTGCGACGTGGTGATCAGCAATGTGCTGGTGATCGACGCGGTGCAGGGGATCCGCAAGACCAGTATCGGGATCCGGGAGGGCCGGATCTGCTCGATCGGCCGGGCCGGGAACCCGGACACCCTGGACGGGGTGCAGGTGGTGGTCGGCACCGGGACCACCATCGTCTCCGGGGAGGGGCTGATCGCCACCGCCGGGGCCGTCGACACCCACGTCCACCTGCTCTCGCCGCGGATCATGGAGGCGTCGCTGGCCTCCGGGGTGACCACCGTCATCGGCCAGGAGTTCGGCCCGGTCTGGGGGGTGGGGGTCAACTCGCCCTGGGCGCTGCGGCACGCGTTCAACGCCTTCGACGCCTGGCCGGTGAACATCGGCTTCCTGGCCCGCGGCTCCTCCTCGGACCCGGCGCCGCTGGTGGAGGCGCTGGCCGAGGGCGGCGCGTCCGGCTTCAAGGTACACGAGGACATGGGCGCGCACACCCGCGCCCTGGACACCGCCCTGCGGGTCGCCGAGGACCACGACGTCCAGGTCGCCCTGCACACCGACGGCCTCAACGAATGCCTGTCCGTCGAGGACACCCTGTCCGTCCTGGCCGGCCGCACCATCCACGCCTTCCACATCGAAGGCTGCGGCGGCGGCCACGTCCCCAACGTCCTGAAGATGGCCGGCGTCCCCAACGTCATCGGCTCCTCCACCAACCCCACCCTCCCCTTCGGCCGCGACGCCCTGGGCGAGCACTTCGGGATGATCGTCACCTCGCACGATCTCAAGATCGACCTGCCCGGCGACGCCGCCATGGCCCGGGACCGGATCCGGGCCGGGACCATGGGGGCCGAGGACATCCTGCACGACCTGGGCGTCATCGGGATCACCTCCTCCGACGCCCAGGGCATGGGCCGGGCCGGCGAAACCGTACGCCGCACCTTCGCCATGGCCGGGAAGATGAAGGCGGACCTCGGCCCGCTGGACGGCACCGGATCGTTCGGCGAGGCGAGCGGCGGCGACGACAACGAGCGCGTGCTGCGCTACATCGCCAAGCTCACCATCAACCCCGCCATCGCCCACGGCCTGGCGCACGAGATCGGCTCGATCGAGGTCGGCAAGCTCGCCGACATCGTGCTGTGGCGGGCCGACCACTTCGGCGCCAAGCCGCAGCTGGTGCTGAAGTCCGGCTTCCCCGCCTACGGCGTCACCGGCGACCCCAACGGCTCCACGGACCGCTGCGAACCCCTGGTACTGGGGCCCCAGTTCGGCGCGCACGGCGCCACCGCCGCCGACATCTCGGTGGCCTTCGTGGCCCAGGCGGCCGTCGACAACGGCGACCTGATGCCGACCCGTCGCCGCCGCGTCGCGGTGCGCGGCACCCGGGGCATCGGCCCGCGCGACATGCTCCGCAACGGCCGGCTCGGCCAGGTCGACGTGGACCCCCGCACCGGCCTGGTCTCACTGGACGGCGACCCGCTGCGCTCCGAACCCGCCGACTCGGTCTCACTCAGCCGCCTCTACTTCCTCTGACCCCCCGCATTCCGCTAAGGACCCCCTCATGCTGATGTCCCCCGCACAGACCCCGGCCGAGCTGGGCTTCTCCATGCCGGCCGAATGGCAGCCGCACGACCGGACCTGGATGGCCTTCCCCACCTCCAACGAGACCTTCGCCGGGGACGAGCTGCACGCCGCCCGCGAGGCCTGGGCCGCCGTCGCCAACACCATCGTCCGCTACGAGCCGGTCACCCTGATCGTCAACACCGGCGAGACCGAGGACGCGCGGCGCTATGTCGCCGGCGAGGTCGAGATCGTCGAACGGCCGCTGGACGACGCCTGGATGCGCGACATCGGACCGACCTTCCTCACCGACGGCAAGGGCGGCCTGGCCGCCGCCGACTGGATCTTCAACGGCTGGGGCGCCCAGGAGTGGGCCAGCTGGGAGCACGACCAGCACATCGCCGAGGAGATCACCACCCTCACCGGCGTGCGCAACTTCGCCTCCCGGCTGATCAACGAGGGCGGCGGCATCCACGTCGACGGCGAGGGCACCGTGCTGCTCACCGAGACCGTCCAGCTCGGCGAGGGCCGCAACTCCGACTGGACGAAGGAGCAGGTCGAGGCGGAGATCCACGCCCACCTCGGCACCACCAAGGCGATCTGGGTCCCGCGCGGCCTGACCCGCGACTACCAGCGCTTCGGCACGCGCGGCCACATCGACATCGTCGCGGCGTTCCTCAAGCCCGGCGTGGTCGTGGTGCACAGCCAGCCCGACCCGGCGCACCCCGACCACGAGGTCACCAAGGCCATCGTCGCCCAGCTCCGCGAGGCCACCGACGCCCGCGGCCGCCGGCTGGAGGTCGTCGAACTCCAGGCCCCCACCGTCCTCTTCGAGGAGGACGGCGAACCGGTCGACTACAGCTACATCAACCACTACCTGTGCAACGGCGCCGTCATCCTCTGCGCCTTCGGCGACCCCCGGGACCAGCAGGCCGCCGAGGTCTTCGCGCACCACTTCCCGGACCGCAAGGTCGAACTCGTCGACGCCAGGGAGATCTTCGCCAACGGCGGCGGCATCCACTGCATCACCCAACAGCAGCCCCGCGCCTAGCAAACTGGCATGTTAGGCCGACAGGCGCACGCTTCACCGTCGCCTGTCCGCCACATGCGTCGCCCCGCCGATCTCGCCGTTGGCGTCTGGATACGACACCAAGACCGTCACCCGGTACTCCCACGTGCCCTCGACCGGGCCGGGCACGCGTGCATAGGGAAGGGAGGTGACCTCGACGTGCGGCGACCGGAGCACGAAAGCCAGCGCCACCTGGAGCGCCTCAGCGACCGTCGATCCCACGCACTCCACCCCGGCGTGCAGAATGGTCGAGACGTCCGCCGTGGAGCCGCTGGCATCCAGGGCGGTGACGGCGTTCCATACCTGCTGCAGGTCACCGATCGCGCCCTGCAGTGACGAGGGCGCGAGCCGCGCCACGCCGTGGGTGTCCGGCTCGGCGTGGCCGGCCGAGGGGACAGGGAGGTTATTGGAGTCCGTCACCGGGCACCGCCGGCGGCCTGGGCGAGGGACCGCAGGGCCATCCCGGAGTCCCGGTCGAGGAACAGGCGGTACTCCAGACAGGAGCGGCACGCAGGGCCCTCACCGGCCCCAGCCACCGAGCGCGACTTGGAGCAGATGCCGCAGGCGCCCTGCGACCAGCGGAGGGCATCGAGGGCAGCCGTGTCGTCGGGGTGGAGCTTCATGAGGGATCCCCAGGTGTGTGATGGAGGGCGGCGGCGAGCCATACGGCGCCGGTGAGGAGGTTGTCGGCGGCCGACCGGTACAGCCAGCACGCCACGCTCCGGTCGAGGCCCAGCATCGGCAGGGCCACGAACGAGCCGCGAGTGAGGAACGGCAGCCGGGCAGCCACGCTGCGGGGCCGCTGCCAGTGGGGATCTGCCAGTACGTCATGGCGGAGCGCTCGGAGTAAGCGACGGGACCAAGGTGCTGCCGATCGTTGTCGTCGGCGAACAGCCGCCCGAACAGCGGCAGGCCACGGTCGGCGGGAATCGCCACGACATCCCAGAACACCCCGGCCTCGACCGACCGCCGATCCAGCACGGTCACGAACCGCCGCCCTGATGCTCCGGGCACGCCACCACAGGCCACGCCAGGGGCTCGCCCGGACGGGCCTCCGTCCGGACGTGGCCGTTCGGTAGCAGTTCACCGCCATCCTTGCCGCACACCATGCACGCGAGGGCGTGGAGTTGGGCATGGGTGTACTGAGTGACCGTCACCGGCAGCCCCACCGCAGGCGTCAAAGGGGCCATTGATCCATCGTGCATGAACACAGAGTCGTCACAACGGCCCGATCCGAGGAAGGCCACGGTGAGTACTTACTCCGTCCCCCCATGTGAGCGGTAGCCTCAATCCACCCCCAACCGCCGACCAGGGAGCCGGGAATGAGTGAACCCACCGCCCTCCCCGCACAACTCCTCAACGACCCCGGGTTCACCGCCGCCTGCCAAAACCGCCGAATCGGCGAAGTGTTCCTCCTCCTCAAGCTCCGAGGTGGGATCTACCCTGCCCGCATTGCGCGCCTGACGGGACTCACCACAAGCCGCGTCACCGAGTACATGAGCGGGGGCCGTGTCATCACGAATATGCAGGTCATCGAGCGCATCGCCGACGGACTGCGCATCCCCGGACACCTCCTCGGCCTCGCCCGCCGAACGTGGGAAGTCGATCAGCCCTGGGAGCAACTCGCCGATCACGATGTCAGCACGGAGACATGGGAGATCCTGGACACCCTCACCCGCTCAACCGTGAGCTCAGACGTACTCCTCCATCTGGAGGCTGCCGTCCTTCAGAACGCCGCCCTCTACCCCTCGATGCCTGCTGACAGGCTCCTTCCTTCCATGACGCGGCAACTCGCCAAGCTGCACCAGCTCTTGGACCATCCTCAGGCCGTCACAACCAGGCGCCGGTGCGTGCGGCTCCTCGGCATCCTGTCCGGTCTCATGGGCCTGGCCTATTTCGACACCGGCGACACCATGCAGTCGAGCGCCCTCATCCACCTTGGGCAGGTTGCCGCGACCGAGGCTGAGGACGATGCGCTGGCCGCGTGGCTACTGACCATACAGAGCATCGGCCTCTACACCGCCAACCGCACCGCGCAAGCTGCGCAACTCCTCAACCGCGCCGACCTCGTGGCCGCAGACGCCCCAGCACGCCGGCGGGCCTGGGTCAGCGCGAACCTGGCTCGCGCCGAAGCAGCTTGCGGGAACCGCAGCGCAGCATTGCGAGCGCTCGACAAGTCCGCCACCCATCTCGAAGCCGGCGGCGATGTGGCCGGCATCGACTTCTTCACCCCGGCACGCCTCGACGGCATCGCTGGGACTACCCGGCTCCTCCTCGGCGACTATGACCCTGCCAGCCGTCTCCTGGACGAAGCATTGCTGCGCCGAGACAGGGCCGACGTCAAGGGCAACGCGCTGCTCACGTTCGACCTGGCCGAGTGCCGCATCGGCCAGGGCGAACCCGACGAAGCCTGCGATCTGGCCCACAGGGCCCTCGACATGCTTTCGGCCAGCATCGTGCAGCCCACCATCATCCGAGCTCAGGCTCTACAACGAGCGCTGGAGCCATGGCGACAGAGCGCGCCAGTGATTCAGCTGGCCGAGCACATGAGAGAGTCACAGTGTCAGATCCTCGACCGGGAGGAAGCCGCTGGTGCGCTGGGTTAGCCATGGCCGCCGTCTCGTCTACGGCAGCGACTACGTGAACGTGTGGCTCGACGATGTCGACATCCCAGGCGTCGGGCGAGTCGAGCACCACGTCCTGACGATGCCCCGTGCATCGACAACCTCCGTGGTGACCGATGACCTGGGCCGCTTCCTGCTCATGTGGCGGCACCGCTTCATCACCGACACGTGGGGATGGGAGGTCCCGGCCGGGTGGGCCGACCCCGGCGAGGATCCAGCGGATGCCATTCGCCGCGAGGTCGAAGAGGAGACTGGCTGGCGGCCGGGGTCCGTCGTGCCGATGGTGGAGTACGACGCGCTGGCCGGGATCTCAACCATGCACTTCCGCAGCTTCCATGTGACGGGCTGCGAGTACGTCGGGAAGCCCGAGGACTCCAGCGAGTCCAGCCGCATCGAGTGGATCCCGGAGGCCGAGGTCGTCAAGCTCATCACGCACGGTGAGGTCCCTGACGGTCCGTCGCTGACCGCGCTCTGCTACTACCTGGGCCCGTACCGCCTCGCTCGCGGGGCCTGACCTGTCAGGGGCGCAGCCGTGCCGGCACACGGCTGCTCGGCCCCCGCCGGAGCGCGCTCTTCGACTGATGAGCGTCAGTCGAAGATCGGCGCGGTGGGCTTGATGTCCACCGCGCGACCCTTGGGCTCCTCCCACTCCTCCTGGCGACCCAGCGCGGTCAGGTCCAGGAAGCTGTACGAACCGCCGAAGTCGGTGCCGCGGCCGTAGGTCGAGTAGGTGTGGAAGACCTCCCCGGCGTCGCGGAGGAAGCAGCTCAGGCCCGGCTGCTCGGACGGGCCGTCGGCGATCCAGCTCTGGCCCGCCTCCTCAAGTGCGGGCAGATCCCGGTAGTTGAAGCGGATCGGCATCACCGAGGCGTCGATCGAGACGTTGAAGTCGTAGTTGAAGGGGCTGCCGAAGGACGAGTAGATCGGCACCGTCCACCCGCGCTTGGCCGCATAGGCGACGAACTTGGGGTACGGGGCCCGGGCGATGAGCACGAAGCTGGTGTCCCGGGCGGCGATGTGGGCCAGCAGCCGGTCGCTGAGTTCGTCGACCGAGGCCGTGCAGCCCCCGCACGCCTCCTCCCATCCCGGGTCGAACATGACGTGCTGGACGATGAGCTGGCGGCTCGCTCCGAACATGTCCGCCAGGCCGACCGGCCCGTCGGCCCCCTCGAAGACATACGGCTTGTCGATCCGCACCATCGGCAGACGGCGGCGGTCGGCGTTCAAGGCGTCCTGCGCCCTGGTCAACGCCTTCTCCCTGACCAGGAGAGCCTCGCGGGCGGCGAGCCACTGCTCTCGGGTGACGACTTCCGGAAGACTCACTTCTCTCACTCCAGACATGCGACGACGGACAGGCCCTCACCCGTCAGACGATCCCGCGCCCGGAAACTCATCGGTCACGCAAAAACCCACCACAGGCCTTGTGCCGGCGCCGGACAGCGCCGATACCTGAGTGTGCGGTCCGTCGAGCGGCGGCGCGCTCTTCATCATGGAGGTGGCGCAGATGACCCAGCGTTCCGGGGCGACACAGCACCCGATCCCGCCCGCGGTCCAGGAGGCGTACGGTCCGGCCGATCTCAGCTCGCTGTCCCTGTTCGGCGGAGGGTTCATCAACTTCGGCCACTGGCAGGGCATCGACCTCGACCGGCCGCTGACCGAACACGACCGGATCAGCAGTCAACAGGCCATGTACCGGCACGTGCTCGACACGCTGGCACCCACCGGAGGACTACGGGCCCTGGAGGTCGGCTGCGGGCTGGGGGTCGGCGCCGCGGTGGCGATCAAGGCGCACGGCTTCGCGCACGTCACCGGCATGGACATCCATCCGCAGCAACTGGAGCGCGCCGCGCGGGCCAACGCCGACCTGCTGGACCGCCGCCCCGCGCAGCTGTGCCTCGCACACGGCGCGGCCGAGGAGATGCCCTTCGCCGATGGCGAGTTCGATCTTCTGTACAGCGTCGAAGCCGCCCAGCACTTCCGCGACCTCGGCGCGTTCGCCCGGGAGACCGCGCGCGTGCTGCGGCCTGGCGGCCGCGCCGTCGTGGCCAGCTTCTTCGTCCCCGGCGCCGATGCGGCCGGCGCAGGTCAGCTGGCCGGGATGCTCGACACGTTCGCCAGCGGCCTCGACGTCGCACACACCATTCCGTCGGTGGTCGGCAGTCTCGAACGGGCCGGCCTGGCCGGGGTGCGTGTCACCTCGATCGGGGCGTCGGTGTGGCCTGGCTGGGACCGCTGGCTGGCGCGAACCTGGGAGCCGGGCACCTGGCCCCGCAACTTCCTGCGAGCCTTCGACGAAGGCATCCTCGACTACTTCACGGTCACCGCGGAGCGCCCCCTGGGGTGAAGGCCCGTACGGCGCCGCCGGAGTCAGAACGTCGGTTCGTCGGCCTGTTCGCCGCGTAGGCCTTTCCAGACCGGGTTGCGCAGGTGGCCGGCGGTGGTGATCTCCAGGAACTCCACCTCGCCGCGGAGGTCGGGGCGGACGAAGCGGAGCGGCTCGCCGCGCTCCAGACCGGTCGGGGTGCCGGAGAACGGCGAGGTACGGGACGTGAGGCGGTTCAACAGGGCGGCCAGCGCCCGGCGTTCGGACTGCGACAGGCCGCCGGCCACGGCACCGACGTAGCGCAGGCCGACCGAGTCCGGCACGCCCAGCAGCAGCGACTTGACCATCGTGCCGCGAGGGCCGCCCGGCACCCAGCCGCCGATCACCACGTCCAGCGAGCGGATGTGCTTGATCTTGACCCAGTCGCCGGACCGGGCGCCCGGACGGTACGGCGCGTCCAGCCGCTTCAGGACCACGCCCTCCATCCCCATCGCACTCGTCCAGGCCAGCGCCTCCGCCGCGGCACCCCCGGGCCAGCCGGGCGGCACATGGACGTGGTGGTCGCGGATCCCCAGTTCACCCAGCAGCGCACAGCGTTCCGCGTACGGCAGGCCGGTGATCTGGACGCCGCGCAGCCAGAGCAGGTCGAAGAGCATCAGCGTGGCCGGCACGCCCTGCATGGTCGCCCGGATCTCGCCGGTGCCGCGCAGCGTCATCCGCTCCTGCAGCCGGCCGAACGAGGGGCGCCCCTGCTCGTCGAGCGCGACGATCTCACCGTCCAGGATCAGGTCCTGGCCCGGCAGCAGATCCACCAGGACGCCGAGTTCCGGGTACCGGGCGGTGATGTCGTTGCCGGTGCGCGAGCGCAGCCGCAGCCCACCGGCACCGTCCAGGTACGCGAGCACCCGTTGGCCGTCCCACTTCACCTCGCAGGCCCGGTCGTCCAGGTCGCCCGGCAGCGGGAGCGTCCCCAGCGAGGCCAGCATCGGCTCCAGCACCGGCAGGTCCACCGGTACGACGGGTGCGGTCCGGCGCGGCATCACGACGCCCGGCGTGGGGAGGACTTCTTGGCCGTGGACTTCGCCGCGTCCGCCTTGGCGGCGGTCTTGGTGGCAGTGGTCTTGGTGGCAGTGGTCTTGGCGCCGGCGGTCTTGGTGGCCGTTTTCGCGGTGGTCTTCGTTGGAGCCGCCTTGGCCCTGCTCGTGGCCGCAGTCCTGGTCGCCGTCCCCACCGGGGCCTTCGCGGTCGAGGCTCGTGCCGTCGACGTACGTGCCTTCGCCGCAGTGGTCTTCGGCGCAGCGAGCTGCTCGGCTGCCGCCTCCGTCCCCGCAGGGGACTCCGCCCGCGCCGACGCCTTGGCGTGGCCCGCGCTCGCCGCCTTCACGCTGGACCGCAACGCCTCCATCAGGTCCAGCACCTTGGCACCGCCGGTCGCCGCCGGCTCCCCGGCCACGACCGGGACGCCCTCCAGCTTCGCCTCGATGACCTGCTGCAGCGCCTCGCCGTAGGTGTCGTGCAGCGCGTCCAGGTCGAAGTCCTCCGACAGGGTGTCCATCAGCGAGCGCGCCATCTTCAGCTCCTGCGGCCGCACCTCGGATTCGCCCTGCGGCGCCAGCCCCTCCGGTTCGCGGATCTCGTCCGGCCACAGCAGCGTCTGCAGCACGATCAGCTCCCCGTAGACACGCAGGACGGCCAGGGACTCCCGGGTCTGCAGGGTCACCTTGGTCACCGCGATCTGGCCTGCCTCGGTCAGCGCGTCCCGCAGCAGGAGGTACGGCTTGGCCGGGGACTTGTCCGCGACGGCGACGTAGTACGGGGAGGAGAGCCGCAGCGGGTCGATGCTGTCCGCGTCGACGAACGCCAGCACGTCAATGACCTTCTTCGAGGGCAGCGGGAGCTCGGCCAGGTCGGCGCTGGTGATGACCGCCTCGCGGCCGTCGTCGGACTCGTAGCACTTGGCGATCTCGGAGTACGGCACCTCGGTGTCCTCGGCCTCGCAGAACCGCTTCAGTTTGATCCGTCCGCCGTCCTTCTCGTGCACCATGTGCGCGGCCGGGCCCGCGTGCTCCTCGGTGGCCTTGAACAGCGCCACCGGCACACTGACCAGGCCGAACGTGATCGAGCCCTTCCACATGGACCGCATGGCCGCTCCACTGCATGTTCCTGCGTTCTGCGGGGATCTATCACGCTATGCCGGATCGGGTACCCGTGCAGGTCGACGGCCGCACGCTCACGCTCAGTCACCTCGACAAGCCCCTGTGGCCGACCTTCACCAAGGGCGAGGCGCTGCACTACTACGCGCAGATCGCCCCCGCGCTGCTCCCCCATACGGCCGACCGCCCGGCCTCCTTCGTGCGCTTCCCGGACGGCGTCGACGGCCCCCGCTTCTACGCCAAGACCCCGCCGGCCGGCCTGCCCGACTGGGTGACCACGGCACCCGTGCCCGGCAAGGAGGGCCCCAAGGATCACGTGGTCGTCGGCACCCTCGCCGAACTGGTCGTCATGGCCAACCTCTACGCCCTGGAGATCCACGTCCCGCAGTGGACCGCCACCGCCGGGCCGGAACGGCACGACCGGCTCGTCATCGACCTGGACCCGGGCGACGGGGCGGACATCACCGACTGCTGCCGGGTGGCCCTCCTGGTCCGCGAGCGGCTCGCCGAGGACGGGCTGGGCTGCTGGGCCAAGACCACCGGCTCCAAGGGCCTGCACCTGTACGCGCCGATCACCGGTTCGACCGGGGAGGAGGCCGCCGGGTACGCCAGGACGGTCGCCCAGCGTCTCGAAGCCGACCACCCCGAGCTCGTCGTGGCGAAGATGACCAAGGCGCTGCGCAGGGGCCGGGTCTTCCTCGACTACAGCCAGAACGCCACCAGCAAGACCACCGCCGCCCCCTACACCCTGCGCGCCACCCCGGAACCCGGCGTCTCCACCCCGCTGACCTGGCCCGAGATCGAGCGCTGCGGCTCACCGGCGGAGCTGGCGTTCACCCCCGCCCAGGTCCTCACCCGCCTCGCCGACCTCGGCGACCAGCTGGCCGGCCTGCTCGCCCCCGACTCCGCACGCCCGCTTCCCGACTGACCGTCAGCCGTCAGCCGTCGCGGTCCCGGCGCCTTCCGGCGGCCGGCCAGTGCGCGGGAAAGCCCCCGCTCGACCACGGGGGCTTTCGATGCGGCCGGCCGGATCCCTCAGGTCCGGCCGTGCTCGCGTCCGGCTGTGCTCGCGCGGTGTGGTCAGTGCCCCGGCGCGGAGTGCAGCGGCGGCACCGGGACGGGCAGCGGGGGCGTCGGAACCGGCAGCGGCGGCACGGAGACCGGCAGCGGCGGCAGGCCGGGCAGGTTCGGCACCGGCAGGCCGCCGCCGAGCAGCACGGACGTCACCAGGTTGACCGCGGCCTGGACCGTGGCCGTCACCGCTGCGAGGATCTTCGTCGGGTCCAGCGAGGTGACCGCGGTGACGACCGCGTCCAGCGCCGACGTCACCTGGGCGACCGCCTGGGTGATCAGCGCCTGCGGGTCCGGGGTCGGCGGCGTCGGGACCGGCACCGGCGGCGTCACATGGGTGCTGACCTTCGACACCACGTGGGCACCGCCCTTGGGCACCACGGCACCGCCCTTCGGCGCCAGGTGCGGGGCCGCGGCCGGCGGGACCGGAACGGGCGGAGCGGGGACGGGAACCGGGGGCACTGGGACCGGGGCGACGGCGAGAAGCGCGTTGAGCGCCGTCTTCGCGGTGGCGACCAGCCCGGTCACCTTGGTCGGATCGGGCGGTACCGCGAGGGCGGCCTTCAGCGCGTCGGCCACCGGGCCCACCACGCCGAGGTTGCTGAGCAGCGCGACGGCCGACGAGGCGTCCGGGGTCGGCAGCCGGGTACCGGTAGTCGGGACGGCAGAGGAGGGCGCGGGACGGTGGCCGACAGCGGCGGACGTTCCGGCCGTGCCGAGGGTGAGCGCGCCGCAGGCGATCGTGGCGACGACGATGCCGGCTCTGCGGGACATGAGCATGGGGGTTCCCTTCACAGCGGTAAGCAGGTGACGTGATCACAGTGCGAGCCACGACCACCCTCCGCAACCGGGCGACGACCAAACGTGACGGTGCGTCGACTTGTCGCCATGCCGATAGATCATGAGGCCGGACCATGACGCCGGATCATGACGTCGGGCCGGGAGGGCGGGTCGGCGGCCTCGGACATGCCGGAGGCCCGGAGGTCCCGCCGCCGCGGGAACCTCCGGGCCTCCGGAGACTCACAGTCAGACCTGCCCGGCCCTGCTCGGGCTCTCTCGGAGCCCGCTCAGGCCCTGCTCAGACCTGCTCGGGCCCGGCTCAGACCTGAGGGCCGGCCGGGTCGGACATGACCGGGCTGCGGAGCAGCTTCTGCGGCCCGGTGGGCGCGGTGGGCGCCGGCTGGGTGGGCGTGCCGTGCACGAGCTCCTGCTCGGCGGCCCAGGCCCACACCTCCTCCAGTGCGTTCGGCACCAGGCGGACCAGGTGCGAGGGGGCGTAGTAGTGGTAGCCGTACTGGAGGCGCGCGTTGTTGTGCGCGTCCACGGTGGGCTCGGTGGTCGCCGTCGCGGCCGTGTCGACGAGCCCGGTGTGGCTCTTGGTGCCACCGGGACCCGCGTAGGTGACGACGATGTCGCCGGGGAGGGCCTGCTCCGGGTGGTCGCCGACGTCGGTGCCCAGACCGCTGTCCATCAGGAAGTCATAGAGGTTGTGGTACTGCGGCAGATCCGAGATCAGCAGCAGGTCGTAGGTCTTCCCATTGGGTGCGGCGTACGTGAAGTAGTCGCTCTGCGGGGCGTCCGCGGACAGGCCGGGGATCAGCCCGGCGGCGGCCAGCGACCGGGCGACGAACTCGGCGCACTGGTAGTTGGGCTGCCCGCTGCCGAAGGCCACCGGCGTGCTGTCGTTCCAGGACGTCCAGTTCCAGTGCTGCTGCGCGTAGTTGACGGCGATGGCACGGGTCACGGCGTCCAGCGGCGACTCGGCGGTGGCCGACCGGCCGGCCGTCTTGTGCGCCGCGACCGTCTTGTGTGCCGCGACCGGCTGGGCCGCGAACGCCGGCGCGGTCAGCGCTGCACCCCCGGTCCAGACCAGCCCTGCGACGATCGCGGCGGAGGCCAGGCGCCTCCGGATGACATGCGTCACTGTCGTGTCCTTGCTGTGGCGCCCGCTCGCGGCCGGGAGAGCTGATCCGGATCTGCCGCGCAGCGGACGAGCTCCGTACCAACAGCCCCCCGTTCACCACGACTCCCATGGACCACAGTTCCGTTGCACGATCAGCGACATTTGTTCGTACCAGTTCTTGACGAAGCGTCAGCTCCCCGGTGGTGGACGACAGCATTCCGGTCACGGATAACGCCCCGGCGTGACCGGCGGGACGGGGCCTCGCACCGCCGAGCAGCAGCGCCGCCCGGGTCAGGGCGCCGGGGCCGAAGCAGGTGGTGGCCTTGTCCATGATCGGGTCCAGCCGTCGCCTGAGTTCGGTGCGGCGGTCGAAGGTGAGCTGCACCGACGCGGACTCCACCGGGCGCAGACCCCGGGCCCGCACGCTCATGGTCCGCAGCCGGGCACGCTGCAGGCCGAGGCTCTCGAAGAGGTCGTAGAGCTGGAGCTGGAGGGTGGCGGTGTGGTCGGTCGCCTCACGCAGGGTGCGGGAGCGGCTGGTGCTGGAACGGTCGGCGAAGCGGATCTCCAGTTCGAGTCGGCCGGTCACCTGGCCGCTGCCGCGCAGCCTGGCCCCCAGCTCCAGCGCGCAGGAGAGCAGGGCCCTGCGGGTGGTGTCGGGGTCGAGGGTGTCCCGGTCGAAGTCGCGGCGTACGGACAGGGTCGAGGGCGGCCCGCCCGGCTGGACGGTCCGGGGGTCGTGGCCGTGCGCGCGTTCGGCCAGGAGGCGCCCGGTGCCGGCGCTGGTGATTCGCTGCAGGGTGGCCAGTGGCACGGTGCGCAGGTCTGCCACGGTGGTCAGCCCGTAGGTCGCCAGCGCGCGGCCGGTCCGGGGGCCGACGTCCGGCAGGGCCTGGACCGGGAGCGGGCCGAGGAAGGCGGCGATCGTCGCCGGGTCGTCGGGGAGGACCCGGACGGCGGTGGGGTCGGCGGTCTGCGCGGCCAGGGTGGCCAGCATGCGGTTGGGGCCGATGCCCACGGTGCTCTCGACGCCGTAGCGGGCCAGCACCTTGATCTGCGCCAGCATGCCGAGGTCGGCCGGAGTGCTGTCGAAGTAGCGCAGCGCGCCGGTGAGGTCCAGCAGGGCGGCGTCGGACGGCAGCGCCTGGACCACGGGGGTGACGTCCGCCAGCACGCCGAACAGCTGCCGGTAGGTCTCGTCGGAGACCCGGTGCAGGTGCATGTAGGCAACGGTCCTGGCGGTTCGCGTCATTGTGGAGTGCGTCATTGCGGAGTGCGTCATCCGGCGCTCCCCGGGCTGGAGGTCCACAGCTTGCGGGTGGCCGCGGCGTCGTCACCGGCGGGCTGCAGGTCTGCCCAGGGCGCCAGGGTGTAGCCGCTGGGCAGCGTCAGCACCCGGTCCGTGCCCGGGGTCGGGGCGGCGGTCGCGCCGTTCGGCGCCGGGTGGGCGGCGAGCAGCCGGCGGACCTCGTCCAGGCCGCCGCTCTCACGTGCGGCGGCGAGCTCGGCGAGGTTCCAGGCCTGGGCGCCGACCACGCTGAGGCTGCGCGGTCCGCGGCGGGCGATGGTGCCGCGCACCAGCAGCAGGAAGCTGTGGAAGACGGTGTGGGCGCAGTGCTGGGCGTCGTCGAAGAAGGCGAGGTCGACCAGGCCGGTGCTGTCGTCCAGGGTCGCGAACAGGATGCGTTTGCCGGTCCGGTTCGGCGGGGTCTGGTTGGCGACCTTGGCACCGGCGACCAGGACCTGCTCGCCCGTCCGCAGTTCGGGCAGCCGGTGGGCGGGGACGACCCCGAGTTCGGTGAGCAGCCGGTGGTGGTCGGTCATCAGGTGCCGGGAGGCGTCCAGGCCCAGGACGGACAGCTCCGCCCCGAGTTCCTCCTTGGCGGTCATCACCGGCAGGCCGGTGGGGGCCGGTCCGCCACCGCCGCTGTGACCGTGGCCGCCGTGACCGCCGTGACCGTGACTGTCGTCGTCGGCCAGGGTGAGCTGGGTGGGGATGGCGGTGCCGCGGTGCTGCCGGTGCAGTTCGGCGACCTGGAGCAGCAGGTCGCGGCGGGGCCGGCCCTGGCCGAGGGAGGCCAGGGCGCCCACCCGGGCCAGCCGTTCGGCCACCGGGAGGGCGGGGCGGGCGCGGGTGAACCAGTCCGACACCGAGACGTAGGGCTGGCCGGCCACGATCCGGGCGGTCTGCTCGGTCGAGATGCCCTGTACCTCGGAGAGCGACAGCCGCACCCCCCAGCGGCGGCCCTCGGGGGTGTCGACCGGCTCGGTGCGGTAGTCGGCCTGCGAGTACTGGACGTCCAGGGGCAGGATCGGCACCCCGCGCCGGCGCGCGTCCGAGAGGATCAGCCGCGCCGGGTACATCCCCGGGTCGTGGGTCAGCAGTCCGGCGTAGAACGCGGCCGGGTGGTGGGCCTTGAGCCACGCGGACTGGTAGGTGGGCACCGCGAACGCCACGGCGTGGGCCTTGGCGAAGCCGTAGGAGGCCATGGCGCGCAGGATCTCCCAGACCTCGTCGACGACCTCGCGCGAGTAGCCCTTCTCCCTGGCGCAGGACCGGAACCAGGCCTCCACCTTGGGCAGACGCTCCGTGTCGCCCATGGTGCGCCGGGTGACGTCCCCCCAGCCGAGGTCGCAGCCGGTCATGGTGGCCACGATCTGCATCACCTGCTCGTTGAACACGACCACCCCCAGCGTGCCCTCCAGCGCGGGGACCAGGTCCCGATGCGGGTAGTACGGGCGGCGTCTGCCGTGCCGGGCCGCGATGAACGGGCTGATCATGTCCGCCGCGACCGGGCCGGGCCGGAACAGGCTGATGTCGACGACCAGGTCGTGGAAGGTCTCCGGCTGCAGTCGCCCGATCAGCTCCCGCTGACCGGGCGACTCGACCTGGAAGCAGCCCAGCGTCTGGGAGCTGCGGATCAGTTCGAACGTGGCCGGGTCCTCCGGCGGGACCTGGGCGGGGTCGTCCAGGTCGACGCGACGGCCGGTGGTGCGGGCGATCTCGGTGACGGCGTGCGCCATCGCCGACTGCATCCGCACTCCCAGGATGTCCAGTTTGAGCAGGCCCAGATCCTCCACGTCCTCCTTGTCGAAGAAGCTCATCGGCAGGTTCTCCCCCGGGGTGGGCAGTACCGGGGTGCGGTCCAGCAGGGTGGCGTCCGACAGCAGCACCCCGCAGGGGTGCATGGCGATGCCGCGCGGCAGCGCGTCCAGACCCTCCACCAGGTCCCAGAGACGTCCGTACCGGTCCGCGTCGGCGGCCACCGCGCGCAGTTCGGGGAGCTCCGCCATCGCCGAGCGCACGTCGCGGGCCCGGATGTGCGGGAACGCCTTCGCGAGCCGCCCGGTCTCGTCCGGGTCGATGCCCAGGGCGGCACCGGCGTCGCGGATCGCGTGGCGGACCCGGTAGGTCTCCGGCATCGCCACCGCGGCCACCCGCTCAGGGCCGAACCGCTCGAACGCGGCCCGGTAGACCTCCAGGCGCCGCGCGGACTCCACGTCGACGTCGATGTCCGGCAGCGTGCGGCGGTAGGTGGAGAGGAAGCGCTCCATCAGCAGGCCGTGCTCGACCGGGTTCGCGGTGGCGATCCCCAGCAGGTGCACCACCAGCGACCCGGCCGCCGAGCCCCGGGCGGCGGTCCGGATGCCCCGGCCGCGGGCGTCGTCGACCACGGCCGCCACGGTGAGGAAGTAGGTCTCGAAGCGCCGGTTCCGGATGATCCTCAGTTCCTCCTCCAGCCGCTCCCAGATGTCGTGGTCGTGGTGGTAGCCGCGCCGCAGCATCGCCGTGACCATCCTCGACCGCAGCACCCGGTGCGCCGGGCGCTTGTCCGCGCCCACCATGAACGGCTCGGGCAGGTGCGTCTCGCCCAGACCCAGGTCCGCGTGCGGATCCATCCGGCACTCCAGCGCGGTGCGCTCGGTCGCCGCGAGCAGCCGGGCCGCGCCCCCGTACTCCTGGCCGGCCGCCGCGGCGACGCGCTCCGCGATCTGCGCCATGACGGTCTCGGGCTTGAGCCAGCGCTGCCCCCGGTCACGGTGCCGCTCGTCGATCGGCACCAGCCGACGGGCCGCGTCCAGGACGTCGGCGACCGGGGCCTGGGAGCGGTCGGCGTAGCGCACCGCGTTGCTCAGCACGGCCTCGATGCCCAGGTCGGCGGCCAGCCCCACGGTCCGCGCGGCCAGGCGCAGTGATCCGGGCCCGGCATCACCCTGGTGGTGGGCGACCGCGGCCAGCCGCAGCCGGTCGCCGAACAGCTCGCGCCAGGGTGCGAGCAGGACGGTGGCGCGGTCCGGGCGCCCGGCGGCCAGCGCCCGCAGCGGCTCCGAGTCCGGGCCGAGCAGCACGGTCAGGCCGCCGGCGTCCGCGTACCGTTCCAGGGCGGCACGGGGCAGCAGCGGGCGCCGGGAGTCCGGGTCGGCGTGGGCGGCGGTCAGCAGGCGGCACAGCGCCGCCCACCCCGTCCGGTCCCGCGCCAGCAGCGTGACCCGCGGCGCGGACTCGTCCACGAACGTCCCGCCCCGCACCGGCGAACGACGCGGGGGACCGGCCGGCGAGCGGACCGGGGCACCGGTGCCCCGGTCGGATTCGAACGCGGTGACGGCCAGCTCCGCTCCGAAGACCGGACGCACCCCTTCCTTCAGGCACGCCTTGGCGAACCGCACCACCCCCGAGACGGTGTCGCGGTCGGTCAGTGCCAGCGCTTCCATGCCGGACTCGGCGGCCCGGCGGACCAGGGCGTCCGGGTGGGAGGCACCGAAGCGCAGGGAGAAGCCGGAGGCGACCTGCAGATGCGTAAACACACCAGCGCCTCCCTCCTTCCAGTCCACCGGATGCCCGACATATCCCTTTCGACCCTCTCAGCCTACGCCACTCTCGAACAGATATTCGAACGCAAGGGTAGTAGTGAACCATCCGGGCGAGCGGCGGTCCAGTGCCCGAATGTCCAGCTCAGCAGCGGGCCGACCCCCTCCGGGAAGGTCAGCGGGCCACAGGAAAGCCACAAGAAGGCGACCTAACGTCGGTGGCGCGTCGGGTGGTTGCCCGGCGACGGGTGCGCGTGGCGGCGGCGGGGTGGGTGGCATTGACTGCGACGATGAGAACGGCGACGACGGTGACGGCTGCGGCGAGCACCACGGCGGCGACACCGGCACCGACACCGACAGCCGGTGTGTCGTCCGGCGCGCCGGCGGGGGATCCGTGGGGCGACGCCGCGCATCTGCTGCGCAGGGCGGGGTTCGGTGGGCGACCCGAGGAGATCGACGCCGCAGCCGGCAACGGCTACGCGGCCACCGTGGACGCACTGATCGCCGGACCGGGCGCGGCCGGGGATCCGGGCGCTGCGGCGACGCCGCTGCCGGACCTCGGCCCCGAGATCCGGGACACCGGGCGCGATCCGGCCACACGGAAGGCCGCCGACCAGCAACGGGCGCAGCAGGAGCAGCAGTTGGTCGCCTGGTGGCTGGACCGGATGACCCGGGTCACCGCCCCGCTGGTGGAGAAGCGCACCTTCTTCTGGCACGGCCACTGGGCCACCTCGGAACAGAAGGTCCGCAGCCCGCAGTTGATGCTCCGACAGAACCAGACCCTGCGCACCCTCGGCGGCGGCGACTTCGGGGTGCTCGCACATGCCATGGTCCGCGATCCGGCACTGGCGCTGTGGCTGGACGCGTCCGGCAGCACCCGCAAGGCGCCGAACGAGAACCTCGGCCGCGAGCTGATGGAGCTGTTCACCCTGGGCGTCGGCAACTACACCGAGACCGACGTACGGGAGGCCGCGCGGGCGCTCACCGGCTGGCGACTCGACCGCGCCAACGACCAGTTGGTCTTCGTGCCCGCGGCACACGACGACGGAACCAAGACCATCCTGGGGCACACCGCCGACTTCGACGCGGACTCCCTGGTCGACCTGATCATCAGTCAGCCCGCCTCCCACGCCTACCTGCTGACCCGGCTGTGGAACCGCCTGGCGGCGCCGGGACCGGTGCCCGCGGACGTGCTGGGGCGGCTGCTCCCCGCGTACGGGACCGGGCGCGATGTCACCGCCCTGATCAAGGCGCTGCTGCTGGACCCGGTGTTCCGCAGCACCCAGGTGCGCGGCGCGCTGGTGAAGCAGCCGGTCGAGTACGTGGTGGGCACGCTGCGGGCGCTGAACATCCGGGTGGACACCGGACCGGGACGGAGCCGCAGCACGCTGCTCGGAACCCTGAACGCGCTCGGGCAGCTTCCGTTCGCGCCCCCGAACGTCGGCGGCTGGCCGGCCGGGAACGCCTGGCTGACCTCGGCGGCGGTGCAGGCCCGGCTGGGCTTCGCCCGCTGGGCGGTGTCCGGAGGGGACCTGGGGCCGGTGGCCTCGGCCCCGCCCGCCTCGCGGGTGGACGCGGCAGCGCGGCTGCTCGGACTGGGCGCGTGGACCCCGCGCACCCGGGCCGCGCTGCAGCAGGTCGCGGCGGATCCCAAGGAGCTGGTGCTGCTGGCGCTGGTCTCCCCCGAGTACGCGGTGCAGTGACGACCCCGAGCGACGATTCCCCAGTGACCATCCCCCGGCGCGGGGAGAGAAATGAGGACTGCGATGGACCGGTGGACCCGGCGCAGGTTCCTGCTCGCCTCCGGAGTGGTCGGCGCGGGTGCGCTGGCCGCCGGGGGAACCGTCATCGGCATACGGGAGCTCGCGCACGGCGCCGCGAGCAACCCGTTGCCGGCCCAGTCCGCCGTCCTGGTGCTGGTGACCCTGTACGGCGGCAACGACGGCCTCGGCACGGTCGTCCCGGCCGCCGACCACGCCTACCAGGACGCCCGGCCCGACCTGGCCTACTCCCCTGAGCAGGTGCTCGACCTCGGCGACGGCCTGGGCCTCAACCCGGCGATGAAGGGCCTGCACGGGCTGTGGGGCCGGAAGCAGCTGGCGGTGGTGCGCGGGGTCGGCTATCCCACGCCGAGCCACAGCCACTTCCAGTCCATGGACATCTGGCAGACCGCCTCCCCGGAGGCTCCGCAGAGCACCGGCTGGCTGGGCCGCTGGCTGGACGCCACCGGCAAGGACCCGCTGCGCGCGGTCTCCCTCGGCGGGGTGCTGCCGCCGCTGCTGGCGGGGGCGTCCACCGCCGGGTCCGCGCTGCCCACCAGCGCGTTCCGGCTGCCCGGCGGGCAGAGCCTGCGGGCCTTCACCGCGCTGGGTACGCCGTCGGCGGCCGACGCCGGGCCGCAGGCCCAGGCGACGACCAGCGACCGCGACCTGCTCACGGTGGCGCACACCTTCGGCGCCGTGCTCGACAGCAGGGCGAAGGCCGGAGCGAAGGCCGGAGCGAAGGCCGGGAAGGCGGCCGGCGCACCGTCCGCGACGCCGTCGACCGGACCGGTGCCCAGCGGCTCGACGCCCTCGACGCCCTCGACACCCGCGACCCTCACCCTGGCGACGACGCAGTACACCAACCCGCTGGCGTCCCAGCTGGACATCGTCGCCGCCTGTATCCAGGCCAGGGTGCCGACCCGCGTCTACTCCGTCAGCCTCGGCGGGTTCGACACCCACGCCGCCGAGCGGGGAACCCAGGAGCAGCTGCTCGGCGAGTTCGACAAGTCCGTCACCGCCTTCCTGGGCCAGGTGGCGAACGGCCCCAACCCCGTGGTGCTGGCCGCCTATTCGGAGTTCGGCCGCCGGGTTCAGGCGAACGCCAACCAGGGCACCGACCACGGCACGGCCGGGCCGGTGCTGATCGCGGGCTCACCGGTACGGGGCGGCTTCTACGGCGCCCAGCCCAGCCTCACCGACCTGGACGCGGGCGACCTCAAGTACAGCACCGACTTCAGATCCGTCTACGCCACCCTGCTGCACCAGGTGCTGGACTTTGATCCGGCCCAGGTCCTCGGCCAGGAGTATCCGCAGCTCGCGTTCGTGTGAGCCGTCTCAGCGGAGCCGTTTCAGCGGGGCCACTCGCCTGGGCGATCCGCCCAGTGGACCTGTTCAGGATCGTCGAAGTCGATCTCGGGAAACACCTGCCGGACCCTGAGCCGGAACTCGTTCTCCCCCATCGGCTCCCAGCCGATCCCCTTCAACCGCACCAGCCGGTACCGGCTGTCGGTCTGGTAGGCCGCGACCTCGACGAGGTGCGGCTCGGACGACTGATCGAGGTGGTCGCCGCCCATGTCCTGCTCGTTCATCTGCTCCCCGCTCACGTACTCGGTCAGTTCCTGGGTCAGTTCCTGGCTCATGCTCTCCACTGTGCGTCAGACCGACGGTGTCTGCGCGGGCGGGAGCCGGATGGCTGAGCCACGGGTTCTGGACTGCTGGTTTACTGGTTTGAACGACATTCGAACGGCGGTCGACAGAGAACCGGTGAGCCAGGCTGCGGGTCCCGGCAGCCGGCCGACGGGCCCGAGGGAGGTGCGGTGGTGGCGGAGCATCCGCAGCAGGGCGCGAGTCGCCGTCCCGCACGCCCGCGCGAGGAGGTGTTCGCGGCCGCCATGGCGGCCATCGCCGAGCACGGGCTCGCCGGGCTGACCATGGCCGGGCTCGGCCGCCAGCTCGGGATGAGCGGCGGCCATCTGCTCTACTACTTCGGCAGCAAGGACGCGATGCTGCTGGAGACCCTGCGCTGGAGCGAGGGCCAGCTGGGCGAACGCCGCCGCGCCGTACTCGCCCGGCCGGTCCCCGCCGCCGAGCGGCTGGCCGGCTATGTCGCGCTCTATCTCCCCACCGGGACCGGCGACCCGCGCTGGACGCTGTGGATCGAGGTGTGGGGCCGCTCGCTCTCGGTCGAGGCGATGCGCGGCGGCCAGGTCGAACTGGAGGCGGTCTGGCGCGCCGACCTGATCGGGCTGCTCCGCGAGGGGATCGCCGGCGGTGAGTTCCGCGCGGTGGACGTGGACCGGTTCGCGGTGCGGTTCAGCGCGCTGCTGGACGGCTTCGGGACGCCCATCGTCACGGGGCTGCCCGAGACGAGCCGGGAGGCGGCCCTGACACACATCGGCGAATACCTGGACGAGACCCTGCACCTGCCCTGACGATGCTTCGAGGGCCTGCCAAGTCGATGGACTGTTGTCATACCGGTCGCATAGCCTGAGCCGCCCCGCCACTCAGGAGCGGGCCTTCCAGGTGGAGCCCCCGGTGCCTTGTCCGTCCTGTTCGTCCGCGTACCTCGATCCGTACGGACGGTGCCCCGCCTGCGGATACGCCTCCGCGCCGCCGATGGGCGCCCAGGGGGCCGGGCTCTACCCGGTGGCCTACACCGCGCCGAGCGCGCCGAGCGGGGTCGGGCTGGCGACGCAGATCCTGCTGGCCGTCCAGGTGTTCACGAGTGTCATGGCCGTCGTCGGCGACGCCTTCACCGAGATATCCCTGCACAACGACGGGGTCCCGGGCACCGCCGGGCCCTTCGTCGAGGGGTTCGGCGCGCTGCTGGCCGCACCGTCGGCGCTGGCCACCGTGATCGTGTTCATCGTCTGGTTCCACAAGGCGCGGGTCCTCTCGGAGGTCCTGGAGCCGAACATGCCGCGCCGCCTGGGACGTGGCTGGGCGATCGGCGGCTGGTTCGTACCGGTCGGCTTCTGCTGGCTGCCGCGCCTGGTCGCCGGGGACATCTGGGTGTCCAGCCGCCCGCTGGGGTCGACGGCCGCCCATGAGCGCTTCAACCGCCGGGCCGGGCTGGTCTCGGCGTGGTGGGCCTGCTGGTGCCTGTACTGGGTCTGCGCGGTGGCCAGCGTTGTTGCGAGGCTGGCCTTCGGCGCGTCCCCGTCGCTGGGCCAGCAGCAGGCGAGCATCTGCTTCAGCGTCGCGGTGGACCTCGTGAACCCGGCGGCGGCGGTCCTCGCGATCCTGATGATCCGCAAGATCACGACCATGCAGCAGCTGCGGATCCTGCAGGGGCCCGGCGTGGGCCACCCCTACGCGATGCAGATGCCTGCCGCCCCCGGCTACCCGCAGGGTTACCCGCAGCCGCAGTACCCCGTGCCGCCGCAGAGCGCCCCGGCGGTCGCCCAGCCGTACCAGGCCGTCCCCCCGCTGACCGGCCCGCTGACCCCGGCCCCCGCCGACGCGGTCCCCGCCCCGGTCACGGTCCCCGCCACCACGCCCGCCGACGCACCGCCCGCGCCCGTCGCGGCGCCCGCGCCGGAGGCCGTCGCCGACCCCGCGGCTGCCGCCGAGCCGGTACCCGCCACGCTCGTACTCACCAAGGTCCCCGCCGAAGCCGAGACTGCGGCCGTGTCCGACGCTCCGGCCGAGACCGAGCTTGCGGCTGCTGCCGTCGAGCTCGGGAAGGCCGAGCCCGAGGCCGAGCCCCGGGAGGGCTGACCGACGGCTCGTCAGTCCTCCCAGATCGCCGCCACCGTACGGTCGGAGGCGTAGCCCTTCGCGCGGACCTGGACGTGGCGGAGGAAGTCGACGGTGCCCGGTGGATGCGGGTGCGCCCAGTGCTCGGCGAGGAAGTCGGACACCGCCGGCTCCTCCCGCAGCGGGAGCGCCAGCCCGTCGGTGCAGAGCAGCAGCACGTCGCCGGGCTCCGGGACCACCACGCGGAAGCGGAAGCGGTCGGTCTCCTGCGGATCCGGCGCCACGCTGCGCGGGGTCTGCGGTGCGAGTCGGCGGCCCGCGTAGGCGTCGTACCAGGCGTCGTCACCGAGCAGCAGCAGCCCGCCGGGGCCCAGGCCGAAGCCGGCGCGCAGCCGGCTCGTCGGGTCGAGCGGCGCGATCAGCGCATGCAGCGCCCCCGCGGTCTCCGATCGCTGCAGCCGCAGCGCGGCGCGCGCGGTCAACCGCTGCAGCCCGTAGCGCAGCCGTTCCTGCGCGCCCACGCGCAGGTCGGCCAGCAGTTCCGGTCGGCTGCGTCCGACCGACGCGGCCAGCTGTCGGCATGCCTCCTCCGCTGCGGCGGGGTCGTCGGTGACGCTGGGCGCGGCCAGGACGACCAGCAGCAGTGCGTCGCTGCCCTCGCCGAAGCGCACCACGAGCAGCCGGTCGGTGCGCGGGTCGCCCCGGTGCCGCGCCGAGTCGCCGCGGACCGAGGCGGCGCGCAGGGTCATCGTGCCGTAGCGGGCGCCGTCCAGGGCGGTGTCCGGGACCGTGCCCGCGAGCTGGTCCGGGTCGGCAGCGGGGAGCGCGGTGGGCTCGGGGTCGTAGGTGGGCGGGCGGTCGCCGACGTGCGGCAACGGCGCTGCGGGGGCGGCCGGCTGGACGTCGGCGTCGCCGTCGCCGTCCTCGTGCGCGTCGCGGTCGTCGTATCCGTCATGGCCGTCGTCGTACTGGTCAGGGGCCTCGTGATCGTCAGGGGCGTCGTCGTCCCAGGCAGGCGGAACCGCGTCGGTCGGCGGCTCCGGCGGACGCGCGGCGACGATGCGCGGGTCCGCCCTGACCGCCGGGATGCGCGGCGGCCGCACCGGCAGCGGCGGCAACTCCGCCGAGGGCGATGCGGACGGTGACGGTGACGCCGCGGACGGCGCGGAGGATGCGGACGGGGCGGACGACGCGGACGGGGCCTTGGGCGTGGAAGGCGATTCGGCGTCCGGCGAGGCCGCTGCCTGGGGCGGTGCAGTCTGGGGCGGTGCTGCCTGGGGCGGAACGATTGGGCGGGCGTCCGGCGGCCGGACCCCCCTCGGGGGCGCCACGGGGGGTGCGGACGGGGAGGACGTGGGCCGCTGGGCCGGGGGGCGCAGGGGCAGGGTGGGAACAGGTTCGTCCACCAGCGTCGGCGGGCCGTCCTGGGTCGAACGTCCGCGCGGGGCCTCGGCGTCCGCGGCATGGATGCCCGCGATCATGCCGCTGGCGGACTCGAACCAGTCGTCCAGGCTCCCCGGCCCGGAATCCGCCCCAGGAGCGTCCGGAGCCTCGCCCTCCGGGTCCGCGTAGACCGCGTCCCACCACGCGCCGTCCGCCTCTCCCGGCGGCCGTGCTCCCTGGCTGCTCATCTGCGTCTCCTCAGCGATCCGTGGGATGCCTGGACCGATGCCATTCTCCATGCAGGACCCCGCCGAGCCAGGGCGAACTGACGAATCAGAACACCGACGGAGCAGCACCGGACCCCCGTCCAGCCTTCCCCGCACCTCCCCGCTGACACTCCCGGCGCGCCCGTCCGGCTACGCAAAACCGCTCCCAGCAGGCATGATGACGACCGGCACCACCCTCGTGCTGCAAGGCGCCGCAGGGATCAGCCCGCGGCCACATCCTGAACCGGGTGATCAGATGCTGGGCTTCGTCGGACTGGACGAGGAGGGCGAAGAGGTCTACCGCCTCCTGGTCGGGCTCGGCGCCGCCTCGGGCGAGGAACTCGCGCACAAGCTCGCGCTGCCCGGCGAGGCCGTCGCCCGCGCGCTCGCCGGCCTGGAGCGCCTGGGGCTGGTCGCCGTGTCGCCCACCCTGCCCGGGCAGCATGTCGCCGCGCCGCCGGCGGTCGCGCTGGGGGCGGTGCTGTCGGCACGAAGACACGAGCTCAAGCAGGCCGAACTCGCGGTCGAGAGCCTGGCCCAGGAGTACCGCCGCAACGCCGTCGGGCTCGGCCCGAACGACCTGGTGGAACCGGTGGTCGGCGCCGACGCCGTGCGGCACCGGTTCGAGCAGCTGCAACTCGGCGCGGAGCGCGAACTGCTGGCGCTGGTCACGCACTCCCCCATGGTGGTCAGCGGCCGGGACAACAACGCCGAGCCGGCGGCGGTGGCGCGCGGGGTCAACTACCGTGTGGTCATCGAACGGGCGGCACTGGACGCACCGGGCGGGCTGCCGGTGGTGACGGCGGCTCTGGAGCGCAACGAGCAGGTTCGGGTCGCGGACCGGGTGCCCACCAAGCTGCTGGTCGCGGACCGTTCGTTGGCCATGGTGCCGCTGCGGCCGCTGGCCGCGCCCGGCGGCGAGCCGTCCACCCTGGTGGTACGGGCCGGTGGCCTGCTGGAGAGCCTGGTCGGACTGTTCGAATCGGTGTGGGCACAGGCCCTGCCGCTGCGCCTGAGTCACAGCCACAGCCTCAGCCACAACCCGGAAGGCTCTGCCGACCCGGCACGCTCCGCGGGCCCGTCGGGTTCCGCGGACGGGACCGGTCCGGCGGAGGCCACGGTGGTGGTCGAGGCCGGGGATCAGCCGGACGGGGTCGACCTGCAGATCCTGTCGATGCTGCTGGTGGGAATGACCGACGCCAGCGTCGCCAAGCAGCTCGACCTCGGCCTGCGGACGGTGCAACGGCGGGTGAAGCGGCTGATGGACATCGCCTCGGTGACCACCCGGATGCAGCTCGGCTGGCATGCCTTCGAACGCGGCTGGGTGGCGCGCACCTGATCAGCGACGTCTGCTGTCGGTGCTGGTCGTTATCCTTTGCGCATGTCTGACCCCGACCTCGCCATCACCGCCGCTCCCGATCAGGTCCAGCGCCTCACCGACGTGGTGACCCGGCTGCGCCGAGCGCTGCGGAGCAGCATCCGCACCGACTACCCCTGGGAGTCGCTGCCGATGGCGCAGGTGGAACTGCTGCAGACGCTCGCGGCGGGGCCGTTGCGGGTGGGCGAGTTGGCGACCCGTCAGCGACTCGCTCCGAACACCGTGAGCGGGCTGATCGGCAAGCTGCTGGACGCGGGCTTCGTGGACCGTCAGGCCGACCCCGGCGACCGCCGCACCGCGCGGATCGCCCTCACCGAGGCCGGGCTGCGCCAGCTGGCGGACTGGCAGCGGGCGCACGAACGGCGGATGGCCGCCGCGCTGGCCGCCCTGTCGGCGGAGGACAGCGCGGCGGTGATGAACGCCCTGGGCGGCCTGGAGCGTCTCGCCGCGGCGCTCGGCGCTGAGCAACAGGTCGAGCAGCAGGTCGAGCATCCGTCGGAGTAGCGCCCCGGTCGGTCGGTGGATCCGGCGACCCCGTCCGGTCAGCCGAACAGTGTCTGGTCCGCCGCTTCGAGCCGCAGCAGATGGCGCTTGGCGTCCAGCCCGGCCGCGAAACCGGTCAACGAGCCGTTGGCACCGATCACCCGGTGGCAGGGGCGGACGATCAGCAGCGGGTTCGCGCCGATCGCCCCGGCGACCGCGCGTACCGCGTTCGGCGGCTGGCCCGCTGCCGCCGCCAGCTGCCCGTAGGTGACGGTGGTGCCGTACGGGATGGAGTCCAGCGCCTCCCAGACCCGGCGGCGGAACTCGGTGCCGCTGGGCGCGAGCGGCAGGTCGAACTCCTTGAGGTCGCCGGCGAAGTACGCGGTGAGCTGCGCCGCCGCCTCCTCGAAGGGGGCGGGGTCGGCGATCCAGTCCGGGTCGGGCCTGCTCACCTGCCCCTTGGTGTCCGGGGCGAGCACGTGGGTGAGCCGGCCCTGCTCGTCGGCGACCAGCAGCAGCGGGCCGAACGGGGAGTCCATGGTGGTGTAGCGGGTCATCGGTCGCTCCGGGAAGAGGTGGCAGAAGGGTCGGGGGCCTGCGTGGTGGCGGGCTGCGCGGTGGCGGGCTGCGGAGTGGAGGCCTGCGGGCTGGAGAGCGCGGCCCACAGGTGGTGGACGGCGTAGGAGCGCCAGGGTCGCCAGGCGGCGGTGTCCGGCGCGTCGGGTGCGTTCGCGGCGCGCAGGCCGTGCCGCACGCCGATGTCGGTGGGCAGGTAGGCGTCCGGGTCGGCGAGCGCCCGCATCCGCACGTAGGACACCGTCCACGGGCCGATGCCGGGGAGGGCGAGCAGTGCCGCCGAGGCCGCCTCCCGGTCCACTCCCGGCCGGAGGTCGACGTCACCGGAGGCGAGCGCCGCGCACATGCCGCGCAGCGCCCGCTGCCGGGCGCCGGGCATGGCGAGGTCCGCCGGATCGGTTTCGGCGAGGGCCGCCGCCGTGGGGAAGAGCCGGGTCAGGCCGCCGCTCGGGGCGGCCAGCGGCTCTCCGTAGCGCTCCGCCAGCCGTCCCGCCAGGGTCCGCGCCGCAGCGACGGTGACCTGCTGGCCGAGGACGGCGCGGGCGGCCAGCTCGTGCGGGTCGACGTGCCCGGGCGAGCGCAGCCCTGGGCGGGCGGCGACCAGCGGGCCGAGGTACGGGTCCGCGCCGAGGGTGCGGTCGACCGCGTCCGGGTCGGCGTCCAGGTCGAACAGGGCCCGCAGCCGCTGCACCGCGGCCGCGAGGTCGCGGAGGCTGGCCAGTTGCAGCCGGCAGTCCAGCCAGGCCTGCCGCCCGCGCGGCTCGTCCACCTCGGCGATGCCCGGACCGCCGGGCAGCGCCAGGGTGCGACGGTAGCCGCGCAGCCCGGTGCCGTGCCGGACGATCTCCTCGACGCCCGGGACCGCGCGCAGCGCCAGAAAGTCGAACAGGTGCTCGGCGTCCAGCGGCTCGCGGTGGGCCAGCCGCAGCGCGATCGTGCCGGGCACCGTGGTCGCGGCCGGCCGCGCGGACTTCGTCCGCAGCTCGCTCGGGGTCAGCCCGTAGACGTCGCGGATGGTGTCGTTGAACTGGCGCACGCTGGCGAAACCGGCGGCGAAGGCCGTGTCGGTGACGCTGAGGTCGGTGGTCTGCAACAGCAGCCGCGCGGTGTGGGCGCGCTGGGAGCGGGCCAGCGCCTGCGGCCCGGCGCCGAGCTCGGCGACCAGCTCGCGGGTGAGGTGGCGCTCGCTGTAGCCGAGGCGCGCGGCGAGACCGGTGACGCCCTCCCGGTCGACGACACCGTCCCCGATCATCCGCATGGCGCGGCCGACCAGGTCCGCCCGCAGGTTCCAGTCCGGCGAGCCGGGCACGGCGTCCGGACGGCAGCGACGGCAGGCCCGGTAGCCGGCGCCCTGCGCGGCGGCGGCGGAGGGGTAGAAGTGGACGTTCTGACGCTTGGGGGTCATCGCCGGGCAGCTGGGACGGCAGTAGATGCCGGTAGTGCGGACTGCTGTGAAGAACACCCCGTCGAAGCGGGCGTCCCGGCTGCTCACGGCCCGGTAGCTGGTCTCTTCGTCAATCACAGGGTCCAGTCTGCGGTATCCGGAAGGGTGCGACTAGCGGCGATCGGACATGGCGATGGCGCCCGATGGCGGTCCTGATGCGGGCTGGCGGGATCTTGGTGGACGGGGGCGTTCACGCCACTCGTCCGCCCCGGCCCGGGCACGCGACGATCAATCCATCGACGCAGTGAGCGTCGGGCACATCGCCACTCGTCAGTACGACGGAACCAGGAGCCCCGACCATGACCGCCAACACCACCACCGCCGCCCACACCGCCGGCGCCGTCCTCGGCGTCGCCCCGGCCGCCCCCGCCGAGGCCGCCGCCCACTTCGCCGCACGGCTGGCGTTCGAGGCCGACGTCTCCGACGTGCACGCGGACCTCGCCTCGGGCGCCCCCGGCATCGTCGTGGTCGACTCGCGCAGTGCGGCCTCCTGGGCCCAGGGCCGGATTCCCGGCGCGATCCACATCCCCACCGCGCAGATCGCCGAGCTCGCGCCCACGCTCGTCGACCCTTCGCTGACCGTCGTCACCTACTGCTGGGGCCCCGGCTGCAACGGTGCGACCCGCGCCGCGCTCGCCTTCGCCCGGCTCGGCTACAGCGTCAAGGAGATGCTCGGCGGCTACGAGTACTGGGTCCGCGAGGGCTTCGACACCCTGGCCGGCACCACCTCCGTCACCAACCCGATCGACCCGCTGACCGCCCCCTCCTCCGGCATCGCCTGCGCCTGCTGACGCAGACGGGGTCGTCAGTAGCCCACCGAGACCGTGCTGAAGCCGAGCGAGCGCAGCAGACCCTGGAGCATGGCGGTGGTGTTGACCTCGGCGCGGGCGGTGAGGCCGCTGGCACCGGCCGCGGTCTGGATCTTCTGCACGGCGAGGATGTTGAGCTGCTGCTGGTCGTTGGGGTCGCCGGAGAAGAAGTCGGCGACGCGGTTGAAGAATCCGCGCTGCTCGGCGAAGACGTAGGACCGCTTGGGATCCAGCGCCGCCTGGGCGAGTTGGGCATGCGGCAGCACGATGACGGCGCTGGTCCGGTCGGCGTTGACGGTGACCTGGGCCTTGCCGAGGTCGACATAGGAGTCCACGGTTCCGGCCGCCACATACAGGGTCCGGTGGCCGAGCAGAGCCGAGGGCAGGAACCTGGCCTCTGAGTCGAGGTCGACGACGATCTGGAAGTTGCCCGCCGCCGCGTCGTAACGGCTCATGTTCTCGATCGACTGCAGCACGGCGGGCTGGCTGCGGTCCACCTGCCGGGTGCCGAAGGGATTGGGGAGCCCCGGAAGCCAGTTGAACCTCCCGGCCGCGATGAACAGGGCGGCGATCACCGCGAAGGTGACCGGGAGGGAGACGTACCAGGGGACGCGTCGGCGCCGGTACCGGGGCTCGCGGACCTCGGCCGGCCGCTCGGTCGCCGGGTCGCCACGGACAGGTCTCATGGATGCTCTCCTCTGCCGGCAGGCGGTCAGGGCACCGTTGCGGCGCCCTGACGTCTACCTACCCCCGTTGCGGCCGACCTCACCGGGCAGGGGTCAACGGCGGCCCTTGGCCCGCATCGCGGCGGCGCCCTCCCTGCCGATGGCCTTCCAGTGCTTGAGCCGCTCCGCCCGTAGCCGCTGGTCGGTGCGCGAGGCGATCCAGGCGTTCTCGCGCAGCAGCTTGCGGTAGCTGTCGAGTCGACGCTGCGTCAGCAGGCCGTCCTCGATCGCCTCCTGGACCGCGCAGCCGGGTTCGCCGAGATGGGCGCAGTCGGCGAAGCGGCAGGACGCGGCGAGCTCCTCGATCTCCGAGAAGGTCTGCTGCAGCCCGTCCGCGGAGTCGAACATCCCGACGCCGCGCAGCCCGGGGGTGTCGATGAGCACCCCTCCACCGCCGGACAGCGGCAGCAACTCCCTTGCCGTGGTGGTGTGCCGGCCCTTGCCGTCGCCGGCGATCGACTGGACCGTCATCACGTCCGCGCCGACCAGCGCGTTGGCGAGGGTGGACTTGCCCGCGCCGGACTGGCCGACCAGCGCACTGGTGCCGGGCAGGCAGGAGGCGAGCACCTCGATGCCGCGACCGGTGACGGCGCTGACGACGATCACGTCCGCACCGGGAGTGATCGCGTCCACGTCCTCGCGGACGTGGACGGCGTCGGTCGCCAGGTCCGCCTTGGTCAGGGCCACCAGCGGCTGCGCGCCGGACTCCCAGGCCAGCGCCATGAAGCGCTCGACCCGGCCGAGGTCGGGTGCGGCGGCCAGCGAGACGGCGATCACCACGGTGTCGACGTTGGCCGCCAGCACCTGGCCGTCGGAGCGCTTGGACGAGGTGGACCGCACCATCGCGGTGCGCCGCGGCAGCAGCGCCTGCACGTACGTCCCGGCCGCGGAGACGGAGACCGCGGCCCAGTCGCCGGTGCAGGCCCAGTCCAGTGGATCGTGCGCGACCACCGGGGCGATGTCCGCACGGACCGAGACCGTCCGGTCGGCTTCGGCGACCACGACCTCACAGCGGCCGCGGTCGACCCGTACGATCCGGCCGGGGAGCAGCGCCGCGTCCGCGTGCGGGGCGAACTCGGCCGCCCAGCTGTCGTCCCAGCCGTAGCCGGCGAGCGGGTGCGAAGCAGCGGATGGGGGAAATGCGTTGAACACGGGAAACCCTTCGAAGGGTGGCCCCGGCAGCGCGCACAGCGCGCGGAAGTCAGCTCAGGTCAACCGGAGACCACAGGGGTGGGAATGACGAACTCCTCAGTGCGGGCAACGCCCACCGCAATGACAGTCATCAATGTCCTCACCTCCTGCATCCACGCTCGGTCACCGAACGCTCCGACGAAGGCCGCCCCCAGGCGGCCCCTCGAACGTCGATGACCCTACCGGCGCCCCTGCGGACCGCGCCACCGGTTTTCCGGGGGCGGCTCCGGCGCGGTGGCGGCGCCCTCGCACTCCAACAGTCCGTGGACTAACCTGACAGAGCGTCACGTGGGGCGGGAGTGGGAGGGGTAGCGCCATGAGCGAGCAGCCGAGAATCATCGAACTGCCGGACGGGGCACGGATCATGGCCAGGGTGACCCGGCTGGACCCGCCGGACGACCTTTTCGGCGCGCAGGCGGCCGGCGGCGCGGCGGGGGGCTCTCAGGGCTGGGGCTCCGAGCCCGCGCCTCCCGAGGTCGCGTATCCCGGCACTCCGGCCCCCGCGGCCGGGGTCCCCGGGAGCCGGAGTCCGGGGGCCGACGGGCCCGCCGCGCACGGCTGGGAGAACGTCGGCGCCTGGGACACCGTGGTGGCCAGGGTGGAGGGTCTGGGCGACATCGTGACCGGGGTGGCGCACTGGCTGCGGGACGCGGCCAAGGACGCCGCACCGGACGAGTGGCAGGTGACCTTCGGCGTCGAGCTCGCGGCCAGGCCGGGCAAGGCGGTGGCCCTGCTCGCCGACGGCAGCGTGGGCGCGAACCTGTCGGTCACCCTCACCTGGCGCCGGGAGTCCGGCCCTCCGCAGACCGGCGGCTGAGCCCGTGGTGGGGGCGGGGGCTGACGAGCAGGACGCCGAGTGGGCGGCGGGTGAGCTGGTCGGGCTGGCCCGGGCCGCCACGGTCGGCATCGGCGGTCCGCCGGGCGCTCCGAACCGGGTGGTGTGGGGCAGCGGGGTGCTGGTCGCCCCCGGCTGGGTGCTCACCTGCGCGCATGTGTTCGCCGACCAGGGGCGTACCCGCGGCCTGGGCGAGCGCGAGGACATCGGCGTCCAGATAGAGGGACAGACGCTGCGCGGCCGGGTGGCCTACTTCCTCGGCGACGAGGGCCCGGACTCCCGGCACGACCCGGACCTGGCGCTGGTGGCGCTGCGGGATCCGCCGCCGCGTCAGCCGGTCGCCTGGCTCGGCGACCGCGACCCGGTGCTGTGCGAGAACGCCCACCTGTTCGGCTACCAGGACCGGGCCGGGGCGACCGCGTTCGACGCGGTGGACTCCACCTGCCGGGTCAGCGGCAAGGAGGGCCGCGCCACCCTGGTCTCCGACGTGACGCTGCTGCGCAACGGCTACTCCGGCGGCCCGCTGGTGGACTTCCTGCGCGGCGAGCTGGTGGGCGTGGTCAAGGCCAGGCAGGGCTCCACCGTCGGCATGGTGCTGCCGCTGGACGAGCTGCGCCGACTGGGCCCGGAGCACGGCCGGCCGGGCGCCCCGGACCTCGGGACCGAGCCGTACCACGAGCTGCTGCGGCTGCACGACGCCTGGCATGTGGAGCTCCAGGACCTGGACCGGCGCACCGGCGCGACCTGGACCGACGTACGGCGCCGGCTGGCCCGGCAGGCCAGCACCTGGGACCCGCTGGACCGGCTGGAGGAGCTCGACTGGCTGTCGCGGCTGGCCCCGCCGTCCCATCCCCGGGTGGTGGAGCGGGTGATGCCGGCCTCGCACGACCGGGAGGTGGGCGACTGGCCGTTCCCGCTGCGTACCTGGCGCGACGGCTACGCGCTGCTCGGCGACCGCCAGCTGGAGCACCTCAACTACCTGCGCAAGGTGGTCCGCGAGGTGGAACTGGCCGAGCGCCGCTCGGGCGCGCAGCCGAGCCAGGCCACCCAGGGGCTGGCCGACTGGATCCGCAAACGGCGCCGGGCGCTGGACTGGACCGAGCGGATCAGGATCGGTCCGATGGACTGGCTGCCGAACTCGATACTGGTCGAGATCGAACCGCTGATCGGCTACGAGAACCAGCCGACGTACTACCGCTGGAGCATCAGCAACGGCTACGGCTCGGGCGAGTGGAAACCGGCCCGGGTCGGCGACGACTGGGCCCAGCTGACTCTGGACGAGGCCCTCGGCGAGGTCCGCGACCTGCTCGGCGAGGTGCTGGAGCAGGCGGACGGGGACGCCTTCCCGGTGCGGCTGGAGATCGCCGCGCCGATGGAGCAGCTGCTCACGCCCGCCCACACCTGGCGCACCAGGGACGGACTGCTGGGCACGGACCGGGAGGTGGTGCTGCGGCACTCCGCGCGCCGGGGCGAGCCGGACAGCCGCTGGGTCCGGCACTGGCAGCGGCTCGCCGCCGCGGAGCACCTGCGGGCCCGCGCGATGGGCGATCCGGACCAGTCGTTCCTGGACGGCGAGGTCCCGGTGCTGTGCCGGCACCGGGACCGCCCGGGGGCGGACGCCGCGGCGGTACGGGCGGTGCTGGACGACGGCCACGCGGTCGCGGTCTGGCGCGAGCACATCGGCGCGCACCCGGACTGCGACCCGCACTGCGCGGAGTTCAAGGAGCTGGTCGGCACCTGGATCGAGCAGCACAAGGTGAGCGAACTGCCCTGGCGGCTCAAGGAACTGCGCAGCGCGGCGCACGAGGGGCACGACCCCGGGCAGGCCTGGGCCCGGAGCCTGGTGCTGCTCTACGACGACCCGGGCAACCCGCTGCCGTGACGCGGCGATTGTCGCGGAGTTGTGCCCGGGCGGCGTCTTGGTACGGCGCATACGCTGCCCTACGGTAGTGAGTACGGGGAGCGACGACGGCGTGGGCGACGAGGAGCGAGATGTGAGCGAGTGGTTGATCTACCGCGGCACGGGCGCACCCCACGACGGGATCTCCGACCTGCCTCCCGCACCGCCCTGGCGTGACTTCGACGGCGGCCCGCTGGTGCCGCCGGCCGCCCCGCTGGACGCCGCCACCGAGCGCCGCCTCGGCGTGCAGCGCCGGCAGGCCCGCAACCACCGCCCCGGCACCCGGGAGCGGGAACTGGTCAACGCCGCGCTCTACCTGCGCCGCCCGCTGCTGGTGACCGGCGACCCGGGCAGCGGCAAGAGCACCCTGGCCCACTCCGTCGCCTACGAGCTGGGCCTGGGCCGGGTGCTGCGCTGGCCGATCGTCAGCCGCACCGTGCTGCGGGACGGCCTCTACCAGTACGACGCGCTGGGACGTTTGCAGGACCTGCAGTTCGAGCGGGTGGCCGGCCAGCCCGGCCGGTACGCGGACGAACCCGACGGCGGAATCGGACGGTACGTCAGACTCGGTCCGCTGGGCACCGCCCTGCTGCCCAGCGCGCAGCCCCGGGTGCTGCTGGTCGACGAGTTGGACAAGAGCGACATCGACCTGCCGAACGACCTCCTGAACGTGCTGGAGGAGGGCGAGTTCACGATTCCGGAACTGGAACGGATCGCGGACCGGACACCCGAAGTGCGGGTGCTCTGCGACGACGGCACCACGGTGCTGGTACGCGAGGGCCGGGTGCGCTGCCGCGCGTTCCCCTTCATCGTGCTCACCAGCAACGGCGAACGGGACTTCCCGATACCGCTGCTGCGCCGCTGCCTGCACCTGCAACTGGAGCCGCCGGACAAGGAGCGGCTGGCCGGGATGGTGCGCGCGCACTTCGGCGACACCGCCGCCGAGCGCCACGAACCGGTGATCGACAGCTTCCTGGCCAGGGCCCCCGGCGACATGCGCGCGATCGACCAGCTGCTCAACGCCATCCACCTGACCCAGCAGGCGGACTGGCCCGAGGGCGACGACACCAGGCAACGGCTGACCTCGGAGCTGCTCCGTCCGCTCGACCGGGCCCGGTGAACGTCGATGCCGGATCCGGCGCCGCGGCGATCCCTGTCCGACCTGGTCGGCACCCTGCGGGAGGCGGGGATCGACCTCGACGCGGAGGAGCTGGCCGACGCCTTCTGGCTGTCGCAGTGGCTTCCGGCCGATCTGCCCTCGACGACGGAGGCCCCGGGCCGGGCCGGGTCGGCCGAGACCGGGGCCGTTCCGGCTGAGCAGGGCCGGTCCCGGGACGGCGGCCCGCCGTCCCGGCGCGGCATCGGACTGCTGCCGCGCCGCGCCGCGGGCCTGCTCGCCGCCACTCCGGTGGCCGCGCTCGGCGACATCGGCGTCCCCTCCGGCACCCCGCTGCCCGCGCCGCTGGCGCTGCAGCGCGCGCTGCGCCCGTTCCAGCGCTACCTGCCCCGGATCCGCCCGGCCCGTACCGAGCTGGACGAGGACGCCACCGCCGAGCGCAGTGCCCGGCTGGGGCTGGTGCTGCCGGTGCTGCGCGAGGTGCCGCGGCGCGAGGCCGAACTGCAGCTGCTGATGGACGGCTCCACGGCGATGGCGGTCTGGGAGCCGATGCTGTGGCAGCTCCGTGACATCGCCGAGCAGGTGGGCGCCTTCCGCAAGGTCTCGGTGCACTACCTGCGTCCCACCGCGGACGGCGAGGGGGTCGGCGCGGCCAGGAACCGGGAGGAGCCGCCCCGTTCCGCCGAAGAGCTCTACGATCCCACCGGGCGCCGGGTCAGCCTGGTGGTCAGCGACTGCATGGGGGCGCTGTGGCAGGGCGGCGCGCTGCAGCGACTGCTCTGCCGCTGGGCCGCGCACACCCCGGTCGCGCTGATCCAGCCGCTGCCGCAGCGGCTCTGGGACCGCACCGCGCTGCCGGTGGCGGCCGGGCGGCTGCGCCGCCGCGGCGGCAGTTACCGGGCCCCGGAGTTCCTCGGCCCACGCGCGCCGGAGCGGCTCGGGCCGGCCCTGCCGCTGCCGGTACTCAGCCCGGAGCCGGCCGCGCTCGGCGCCTGGTCCCGGCTCGCCGGCGGCAGCGGCGGGCTCACCGTGCGCTGCGCCGCGGCCTGGATCGGCGCGAACGGCGGCGGCACACCGCTGCCCCGCCCGGAGCCGGTACCGGACGAGGCCGAGGAGCTGCTGCACCGCTTCGAGCGCCAGGCCTCGCCGCCGGCCCGGCAGTTGGCGATGCACCTGTCCGCCGCCGCGCTGACCATGCCGGTGATCCTGCTGGTGCAGCGCGCCATGCTGCCGCAGACCGGGCCCACCGAGCTGGCCGAGGTGCTGATCAGCGATCTGCTCACACCCCGGCGGGGGAACGGGCCGCAGCCGGACGGCGAGCTCTGGTTCGACTTCGCCCCCGGCGTGCGCGACCTGCTGCTGAGCCGGCTGACGGTCAGTGAGGCCGCACTGGTGCTCAAGCACTGCTCGCTCTACATCGAACGGACCTTCGGGCACGGCGCCCGCAATCTTCCGGCCGTCGCCGTCGCCTACCTCTCCGACAGCCCGCGCGAGGCGCGCAGCGGAGCGGGCGCGGTGCCGGAGGCGTTCGCGCGGGTCTCCGAGAGCGTGCTGCGCCGCTTCGAACCGGCGCTGGCCCCGCTGGACGACCGGGCCCGTTCCGGCCAGGCCAGGCTGGACCGCTACCGGCGCGACGGTTTCGGCCGCGACCTGCTCGAAGCCGTGCAACTGCTGCGCGCGGCCGGGCCCCGGGGCCAGCTGCCGCTGGCCGAGGCGCTGGCCGCGTCCTGGCTGGTGTGGCACGACCCGGCGGTCCTGGACGAGGCGGAGCAGGTCGCGCAGGCGGCCCTGGACGCCGACGACGAACGCCGGGACGCGGTGACCGGCGTGCTGGCCGGAGTGCTGCTGGAGCGCGCCGGGCTGCACCATGCCGCGGGCGACTGGCACGCGGCGCAGGCCGACCTGCTGCGCTCGGAGGAGCTGTGGCGGATCGACCTGGCCGCCGCCGAGCCGTCCTCGCCGCGGCTGGCCGCCGCCGGCGTCGGCTACGCCGAGGTGCTGCGGCTGCAGTACCGGACCGAGGAGCAACTGCTGGCCGGCGACGGCGAGTCGGCCGCGGACCGGCGCGAGCGGCTGCGGCTGCTGGAGCAGGCCGAGGAGACGCTGAACGCGCTGCTGCCGCAGTGGCCGCCGCCGGCGCGACCGCCCCGGCTGGCACTGACGCTGGGGCGGGTGCTGCTGGACCGGGTACGCGCGGCGGAGCCCGAGCCGGACCCCGGCGCACAGCAGGAGCTGGTGCTCCGCGCGGTCGCGCTGCTGGGCTCCGGGCTCGGGCTGAGCTTCCCCGGCGCGGCCAGGCTGGAGCAGCAGGACCCCGAACCGGCGGACGGCTCCGCACCGGTACGGAGCCCTGAGGACGGTGAGGCGCTGCTGGACCTGGCCGAGGCGCTGCTGCTGCAGGACCGGTTGCTGCCGGCCGGCACGGTGGCCGTGGAGCGGGCCGAGCAGGTGCTGTGGCGGGTCGTCGACCTGGCCCGGGAGCGCGCGGACGACGCGCTGCAGGCCGAGGCGCTGCACCGGCTGGGACGGCTGCTGCTCGCCAACGGCAGCCACCCGGTGGACCGGGACCGGCTGCTGACGGCGGAACAGGTGCTCACCGACGCGCTGCTGCTGGTGCCGCTGGACGCGCCCAAACGGGCCGAGCTGCTGGCGAGCCGGGGCCGGGTGCTGCTGGAGCTGAACCCGGCGGGTCCCGGCCTGGACGAGGCGGTCAAGGCGCTGCGCGAGGCGGTCTCCGCGACCACCGAGCAGGACCCCGAACTGACCGCCAGGCGGCTGATGTTCGCCCAGGCGCTGCGGACCCGCTACCGGACCGCGGGGCGGCTGGCCGACCTCTACGAGGCCCAGTGGTCGCTGGAGCAGGCCGAGCGCGGCGCCCCCGAACCCGCGATCGAGGCCCGGGCCGGACTTGAACTGGGCGACGTGCGCTGGGAGCTGGGCCGGCGCGCGGACTCCGGGGAACTGCTGGAGGCGGCCTCGCTCGGCTACCTGCGCGCGGCCGACGCGGCCCAGCGCGCGGGCCTGCCGTTGCTCGCCGCCCGCGCGCACCACCGGCGCGGCGTGGTCCTGGAGGTGGTCGCGGGTCCCTGGCGGGCCAGGGAGGCCTACCGCAGGGCCTGGCAGCAGTGGCAGGCGGCCGGTGCGACCGGCGACCCGGAGGCGCTGCTGACCGAACAGCGCATTCGCGGACTGGAACCCTGATGTACGGGGAACATGAAGGCTGAGACGCCGAGCCGTCGGAACGTTCGGTCAGCGGGGCACCGAAACGCTGAGGCACAGAAACGTTCTTGCGACGGTGCGTCAGGGCGTCGCGGCGCCGGAGTGTCCGGACGCGGGAGCATCGAGGTACGGGGGAGGACGCCGTGAGCACAGCACAGACCGAACGGCCGACGACAGAGCCGGAGGCGGACGTGCGGACGGAGCCGCCGACGGGGCTGCGGACAGGGCTGCGGACCGGGCTGCGGGAGCCGCTGCCCGACTTCAGCGGCGTGCCGCTGGCCGCGGTGGCCGACGACACCCCCCACCCGGTGCTGTCCGCCGTGCTCACCGACCTGCTGTCGTGGTGGCCCGCGCCCGAGGAGGCCGTGGCCGAGTTCGACGACGGCGCCACCACCGACGCCGCTCCGGCCCGCCCCGCGACCGCCCGTGCCGCGACCGCCCGTGCCGACGGCCCGTCCGACCACGCCGCGGCACCGCGCGGCTGACGTCCGCGGCCGGGACGGGACCGGCCGCACCGACACCGACGGGGGGCCAGTCCGGCATGTCCGGTCCATCCGCGCCAGACGACCGTACCGGGCCCTCCCCCGCGCCCTGGCCGCTCACGCTGCTGGACGTACCGGCACTGCGCCGGGCCGGCACCGCCCCGGTGCCGTTCAACCAGTTCGTGCTCAAGCTGCACAGCCGCTGCAATCTGGCCTGCGACTACTGCTACATCTACGAGAGCGCGGACCACACCTGGCGGGACCGCCCGGTGCAGCTGTCCGCCCGCACCGGGCAGCGGGCGGTGGCCCGGATCGCCGAGCACGTCAGGACGCACCGGCTGACCGCGATCCGGGTCGAACTGCACGGCGGCGAGCCGCTGCTGCGCGGCGCCGGCCCGCTGGTGGCGCTGGCCGACCAGCTGCGCGCGGCGCTGCCGCCCTGGTGCACGGCCAGGATCACCGTGCAGACCAACGGGACACTGCTGACCGAACGCGGCCTGGCCCGGCTGGCCGAGGCCGGGATCAGGGTGGGACTGAGCCTGGACGGCGGCACCGCCGAGCTGAACCGGCACCGGATCGACCACGCCGGCCGCCCGTCCTGGCCCGCGGCCGCCCGCGCCGCGCGGCTGCTGCAGCGACACCCGGAGAGCTACGCGGGGGTGCTCACCACCATCGACGTGGAGAGTCCCCCCGAGGCCGTGCTCACCTCGCTGCTGGCGCTGCGTCCGCCGTCGCTGGCGCTGCTGCTGCCGCACGCCAACTGGAGCGCGCGGCCGCCCGGCGCTCCGGGCCGGTACGGGGACTGGCTGGCCGAGGTGTTCGACCTGTGGTGGGGCGCGGAGCTTCCCGGGCCGCCGATACGGCTGTTCCGCGAGATCGTCGGCCTGCTGCTGGGCCGCCCCAGCACCACCGAGGCGGTCGGGCTCTCCCCGGTGGCCGCGGTGATCGTCGACACCGACGGATCGATCGAGCAGGTCGACGCGCTGCGCTCGGCGTACCACGGTGCCGCCGGCACCGGTCTCGACGTGTTCCGGCACAGCTTCGACGCCGCCCTGGAGCATCCCGGAGTCGCCGCCCGACAGCTCGGCCTGGCGGGCCTGTCGGCACAGTGCCGGCAGTGCTCGCTGGTGCGGGTCTGCGGCGGCGGCAACTACACCCACCGCTACCGCCGGGGGGAGGGTTTCCTTAACCCTTCCGTGTACTGCGCCGATCTCGAACGGCTGATCCGCCATGTGGCGCAGTCGCTCGAAAAAGCACTGCAAGAGGGCCCGGCAGGCCCCGTGCCACACCCCAAAACGCCGCTGGAGCGGTATTTTTGACCCCCAGCCAGATTGCCCTAACCTGGCCACCCGATCCGGTGGCCGAGCCGCCCGCAGCCTCAGGAGTGAGTGACGTGGCCGACCAGTCCCAGGCCCAGACGCACCCGCTGCCCAGCGGCCCCGGCCAGCACTTCACCATCAGCTACGCCGGCTTCAACCGGCCCTGGGCCGCCTGGATCTCGCACCAGCTGTCGGTGCTGGGCCAGCAGACCACCATGCTGCGCTGGGACCCGGGCTCCAAGCCCCCGCTCGCCGAGTCGCTGCGGGATCTGCTGCTGGCCGACGGCCGGGTGCTGCTGGTCCTCGACGACTGGTACTTCCGGCTCGGTCCGCGCAGCGCCGAGGAGTGGTCGGCGGCGCTGCACGAGGTCGTCCCGCAGCACCTGGACCGTTTCGCCGCGGTCAGCGTGGCGACCCAGGCGATGCCCACCGCGGTCGCCGTGCTGCGGCCGGTGGACCTGCGCGACCTGGAGGAGACCGAGGCACGCCGGCTGCTGCTGCAGCGGCTCGGGCTGCGCCCGGCCGGCGCCCCGGCACGGACCGACGGGGTGCCCGCGGGCGCGCCCAAGTTCCCGCTCGACCCGCCGGTGGTACGCCGGATCCCGCGCCGCACGCAGAGCTTCACCGGCCGCGACCCGCTGCTGGAGCAGCTGTACGAGCGGCTGAGCGCCGGCGGGACCGGCGGGTCCCGGCTGGCCCTGCACGGGCCCGGCGGCGTCGGCAAGAGCGCCATCGCGGTCGAGTACGCGCACCGCTTCGGCAACCACTACGACGTGGTGCACTGGATCGACGCCCGCTCCCGGCCGACCGCCCGCGAGCACCTGGCCGACCTGGCGGTACCGCTGCAGCTGTCCGCCGGGCGCGAGATCGGCGCACGGACCCGCGCGGTCCAGGAGTCGCTGCGGGTCGGCCGCCCGTACCAGCGCTGGCTGATCGTGTTCGACGGCGCCGACACCCCGGAGTCGGTGACCGACCTGCTGCCGGAGGGCCCCGGCCATGTGCTGCTGACGACGCTGAACCGGGCCTGGCTGGCCGCCAGCGGCTTCCCGGAGATCGCGGTCGGGCCGTTCCTGCGCGAGGAGAGCGTCGCCTACGCCCGGCGCCGCGCCCCACGGCTCACCCATGACGAGGCCGACCTGCTGGCGGACGCGGTCGAGGACCTGCCGCTGATGCTGGCGCAGACCAGTTCCTGGCTGAACACCAACACCATGCCGGTGGCCGACTACGTGACCCAGATCCGCGGCGGAGAGCTGGCCCGGATCGGCTTCGGCATCGACGAGGACTACCCCAAGGGCTTCCAGACGGCCTGGTCGATAACCCTGAACACGCTGCGCGAGCAGCATCCCGCCGCGGCCGAACTGCTGAAGCTGCTCTCGCAGTTCTCCCCGGACCGGATCCCGGTGCACCTGGTCCAGCAGGCCCGCCCCGGTGACCTGCCGGCCCCGCTCGCGGCGCTGGCGGCCAACCCCATCAGCTGGCACTCGGCACTGGCCCGGATCTCCGACTCCACCGCCGTACGGCTGGACTACCAGGCGGGGCCCACCACCGACGCCGGCGTCGACAGCGTCCGGATGCACCGGCTCTACCACACCTTCCTGCGCACGGAACTACCTGATGAGGAACGCGACGCGATGACCACCACCGCCTGGCAGGTTCTGGTGGGCGCTGATCCGCGCCGGCCCGCCGACAACCGCGAGTGGCCGATCTACGCGGAGCTGATCCCGCAGCTGGAGCCCTCGGGCGCGTTCGAGAGCCCGGACCCGGCGGTCCGCGAGCTGATCCTCAACTGCATCGACTACCTCAAGCTGCGCGGCGAGTTCACCACCGGCCAGGAGCTGTGCGAGCGCGCGCGGAGCCACTGGCAGCGCCGGCTGCCGCCCACCGACCGGGACATGCTGCTGCTGGAGTACCAGCACGCGAACCTGCTGCGCCGGCTGGGCCGCTACCGCCCCGCCGAGGCGATCGGCCGGGCCGTGCTGCGCCAGCTGGCCGACCGTCCCGCCGACGACACCGAGCTGCTGCGCGCCAAGAACGGCCTGGGCGGCACCCTGCTCGCGCTGGCCGAGCTGAAGGAGGGGGCGGAGCTCTACGAGGAGATCTGGACCCAGTTCCGCGACCGGCTCGGCCCCGAGGACCCGAGCACCCTCCAGGCCAGGAGCAACCTGGGCCTGGCACTGGGCCTGCTGGGGCGCTACCGCGAGGCGCTGGTGGTGCACGGCGAGATCCTGGCCATCCGGGAACGGCTGCTGCGCCGGGAGCACCTGCTGACCCTGCAGTCCGGCCAGGCCTACGCCTGGCTGCTGCGGCTGCTGGGCCGCTACCCGGAGGCGGTGTCCCGGCAGGAGCTGAACGCCCGGCTGCACCGCCAGCTCCTGGACGACAACGCGCCGGAGACCCTGCGGGCCGAGCACAACCTGGCCCAGTGCCTGCGCCGCAGCGGCGACCTGACCGAGGGCTCCCGGCTGATGCGCACCGTGGTGACCCGCTCCCGCCGGGTCCAGGGCCAGCGCCACCCGGAGACGCTGATGGTGCAGGCCGACTGGGCGTCCTTCCTGCGCCAGCGCGGCGACCTGGCCGAGGCGGCCGAGCTGTCCCGTACCGTGGCGGACCGCTACCGCGACCTGGTCGGCCCGGAGCACCCCTACGCGGCCGGGACGCTGGGCAACATCGGCCTGGTGCACTGGGCCTACGGCGAGCGCGAGGAGGCGCTGCGGATCGGCGAGGCCTCCTGGCAGGGCATGGTCGCCGCGGTCGGCGCGGACCACCCGTGGACGCTGGGCTGCGCCGTCAACGCGGCCGGTGCCCGGCACCTGGCCGGCGACGAGCAGGGCGCACTGGCGCTCAGCGAGGACACCGTGACCCGGGCCCGGGCCGCGCTGGGCCCGGACCACCCGCTCGCCTTCGCCTGCGCGGCGGCGCTCTCCGCCGACCTGCGGGCGGTTCGCCGCACCGACGAGGCCGAAGCGCGGGAGCGCGAGGTGCTGGAGCAGATGTCCACGGTGCTGGGCCCGGAGCACCCGCACACGGTGGCCGTACGCCGGCGCGACCGCCCGTACTGGGACTTCGAACCGCAGCCGATCTGACCGCATGTGGCCCAGGCCACCGGCGTGGGGCTCCCCGAGGAGGGCGGTACCGCGCTGCGTGGTTCCTGATGCACGGTGCGTGAGGGATTTGGCAGATTTTCCTGTGGTCTGCGGCACTTTGGCAGGTTTAGCCGATTCGCGGGCCCTTGGGAGAACCGGGCGGCCATCCCTAACTCCGACTGAGTTACCGGCAGTAACAGCGCTCTGAGCTGCTGTTATGCGGACAGGCTCGACTTCGTCCGACCCGGATCCTACGTTGGATCCCGGTGCAACGAGCACCTCCCGGATCCCGCTCCAGGGCAGCCCCCTTCCAGTGGCGCCAGACGGAGCGGCCGGTGCGGCGACACGGTCCACACCGTGACCGACCGCTGACCGAGCACAGCAGCCGAATCGAAACCGGCCCCTTCCCCGGGGCCTGGTTCCGGCTGCCTCCGTCCGGGGACTGCCGAGAGGACACGCATGATCTTCCGTAACGAGACCACCACGGCCACCACCACCACCAGCACCCGCAAGCCGAAGCGCCTGCGCGTCATCCTGGCCGGCGCCGCTGTCGCCGTCCTGCCGGTGGCCGGACTCGTCACGGCGACCACCGCCTCCGCCGCCACCCCCTCCGTCTGGGACGCCGTCGCGCAGTGCGAGAGCACCGGCAACTGGGCCGTCAACTCCGGCAACGGCTTCTCCGGCGGCCTGCAGTTCACCCCCTCGACCTGGGCCGCGTTCGGTGGCACCCAGTTCTCCGCCAACGCCTTCCAGGCGTCCAAGGACCAGCAGATCACCGTCGCCGAGCACGTCCTGGCCGCGCAGGGCCCCGGCGCCTGGCCGGTCTGCGGCGCCGCCGCCGGCCTCTGATCGCCGCCCGCAACACCGCCCCGCACTGACGGAGCACCGCACTGACGGAGCCCGCCGCCCCGGATCCCGGGGGCGGCGGGCTCCGTCGTCGCATCGCTGGACCATACAGGTGATGCATATGACCATACTGTTATCCGCCGATCACCGATGGTGATGGTCTTCGGGATTGCCGTGGCGCGTCCCCCGTACCCGGGCCTGGTGCCCGTGGTCCGCGCCGGGCGTCGGAGGTCCGGATGCACCGGATACACACAGCGACCACCAGAGCGGTGACGGTGGGCGCGGCGACAGCGCTCCTGGCCGTGGGTGCGGCCGTCCCCGCCGCAGTCGCGTCGAGCGGCGGCAGCGCGGCCACCATCACGCTGCGCCCCTCCACCGTGGGCGACAAGTCCACCGTCGCGATCACCGTCGACTGCACGGCGTACAGCACGCCCGTGCCCACCCTGGTCTCCTCGCAGGCGTTCAGCACCAGCGTGGAACTGAACCCGGTGCCGGGCCAGAACGGGATGTTCGCCGCGGCGGCGACCATCAACAACGCCATCGACCCCGGCGACTACACGGTGACCGGTTCCTGCCAGCGCTCCGACGAGCGGGCCTCGGCGTTCCAGGCGACGCTGACCGTGCGCGGCGAACGCGGCCACCCCCGGCCCGAGCCCAAGGGCGACGACCAGTCGATCACCGGACCGGTGCACACCGGGGTCGGCGGCAGCAACGCCGGCAGCCCGCTGCAGGTGGCCCTGGGCGGAGCGCTGGTGGTCGGCGCCGGCGGGGTGATGCTGTGGCGCCGCCGGGCGCAGGGCGGTGGCGGTGCCGGCTGACCACGCCGGCCGCACCACCGGACCGGGGAGGCGCTCAGGCAAGCTGGTCGGCGCGGTACTGCTCGGCCTGGTCCTGATCCAGCACGGACTGGTCGGCGGCGGCCCCCCGCAGCCCTCGGCCGCCCAGGACGCGCTGTCGCAGAGCGACTGGACCCAGGGGCCGGCCGCGCCGCCGCTGCCGCCCTCGGTGCCGCAGCGGATCCGGATCCCCGCCATCGGGGTGGACGCCCCGCTGGCGGGGCTCGGCCTGGACGCCCGGCACCATCTGATCCCGCCGCCGCCGGAGCAGCGCGACCTGGCCGGCTGGTACCGCGCGGGCCCGGCCCCGGGCAGCGCGGGGGCCTCGATCATCGCCGGTCACGTGGACAACGCCCACGGACCGGCCGTCTTCTACGGCCTGGGCTCGCTGCAGCCCGGCGGCACCGTCGACGTCCTGCGCAGCGACCACCGCACCGCGACCTTCGTCATCGACCGGGTCGCCGTCTACCCCCGCACCGCCTTCCCCGACCGGCTGGTCTACGGGCCCACCCGGCGCGCCGAGCTCAGGCTGATCACCTGCGGCGGCGGATACAGCACGGCGACCGGGTACCAGGGCAACGTCGTGGTCTTCGCACATCTGGTCGACTCCACGCCCGGCTGACGGCGCTCGGGGCGGGGTCTAACCGGATGTCATGCAATTGCACAGACGGCATGGGTCGCGCTGCCTTTATACAGAGCATATTCTATTCCCTACTCCGATATCGCTGATATCGCCGACTGGAACACGGGTCGGAAGTGGGGTACCCCGCTCATGGCAACAACGACAGCGCCGACCGGGAACAGCCCGGTGGGCCTCAAGCGTGACATTGGTCTTATTGGTCTGACCTGGACCTCTGTGGGCTCCATCATCGGCTCGGGTTGGCTGTTCGGAGCACTCTTCGCCGCCCAGGCCGCCGGCACCGCCTCTCTCATCTCCTGGGGTATCGGGGCGGTCGCGATCATCATCCTCGCCTTCGTGCACGCGGAACTGGGCGCCGCATATCCGGTCTCGGGCGGCACCGGCCGATTCCCGCACTACGCCTTCGGCACCGCGGCCGGCGCGTCCTTCGGCTGGTTCTCCTGGCTGCAGGCCGTGACCGTGGCCCCGATCGAGGTTCTGGCAGCACTCAACTACCTGAGCGTGCACGCCACTTGGATCCAATCGGGAAAGGGCCACCTGACCGGTGGCGGCTATGCGCTCGCCGTCGCCTTCATGGCATTCTTCGTGATCGTCAACTTCTTCGGCATCCGCATCCTCGCGCACACGAACAGTGCCGCAACCTGGTGGAAGATCGGCATTCCGCTGCTGACCATCTTCGCGCTGGCGATCACCCAGTTCCACGGCAGCAACTTCGGCTACCAGGGCTTCTCCCCGTTCGGCGCCAAGGGCGTGCTCTCCGCGGTGAGCACCAGCGGCATCATCTTCGCCCTGCTGGGCTTCGAGCAGGCCGACCAACTCGCGGGCGAGAGCCGCAATCCGCGCCGGGACATCCCGCTGGCGGTCATCGGCTCCATCCTGATCGGCTCGTTCATCTATATCGCCCTGCAGGTCGCCTTCATCGGCGCACTGCCGCACAGCGCCTTCGCCCACGGGTGGGCGAACCTGACCTTCACGGCCAAGGCGGGCCCGTTCGCCGGACTGGCCACCACCATCGGCCTCGGCTGGCTGGCCACCCTGCTCTACATCGACGCGGTCATCTCGCCGGCGGGCACCGGCCTGATCTACACCACCGCCACCTCCCGGGTCTCCTACGGACTGTCACGCAACGGCTATGTGCCCGAGGTCTTCGAGCGCACGACCAAGCGCGGAGTGCCGTGGTTCGGCCTGCTGTTCGCCTTCGTGATGGGACTGGTGGTCTTCCTGCCCTTCCCGACCTGGCAGAAGCTGGTCGGCTTCATCACCTCGGCGAGCGTGCTGATGTACGCCGGAGCCCCGCTGGCCTTCGGCGTGCTGCGCAAGTCCGACCCGGACCGGATCCGTCCCTACCGGCTGCCCGCAGGCGGCTTCTGGTCCCCGGTGGCGTTCATCGTCGCCAACCTGATCATCTACTGGTCCGGCTTCGACACCCTGTGGCGCCTCGGCATCGGCATCGTGCTGGGCTACCTGCTGCTCGGTGGCTCGGCCCTGTTCAAGCTCAACCCCCGTACCCCGCACCTGGACTGGAGGTCGGCGCAGTGGCTGCCGGTCTACCTGCTCGGCATGGGGATCATCTCCTGGCGGGGCGGCTTCTGCAGCGGCGGCCCGGCCTCCACCACCTCGTGCGGCGCCTCCAACAGCATCCCGCTGTGGTGGGACATCGGCGTCGTCGCCGTGTTCAGCCTGGTCATCTACTACTGGGCCCAGGCCGTGCGGCTTCCCGCCGCCGAGACCCAGGAGTACATCGGCACCGTCGACGTCGAGGGCCCGTCCGGCTCCTGACCGCTCGGCTGGTCAACCGACGCTCCGGCCCGCACGCGCCGCCGGTCCCGCAACAGCCGCGGGACCGGCGGCCGGGTGCTCAGGCCGACCCGTCCGACTCGGGTTTGCCGCGCCGCAGTTCGGTTTTGAGGACCTTCCCGGCGGCGGAGACCGGGAGCGACTCGGCGAACCTGATCACCCGTACCCGCTGGTAGGGGGCGACCTGCCGGGCCACGAAGGCGATCAGCTCACCGGCCAGGCCCTCGGTGGGCGGGTGGCCGGGCCGGGGCACCACATGGGCGACCGGGATCTCCCCGGCCTCCGGGTCGGGCTCGCCGACCACCGCGGCCAGGGCCACCGCCGGATGCCGGTGCAGCAGTTCCTCCAGCGGGCCCGGATACACGTTGTAGCCCTTGTAGAGCAGCATGTCCTTGGCCCGGCCGACCAGGAACAGCCAGCCGTCGGGGTCGGTCCGGCCCAGGTCGCCGGTCCGCAGCCAGCCGTCCTGGAACTGCTGCCCGGTCAGTTCCGGGTGCCCGTGGTAGCCGTCGGCGACCTGCGGGCCCCGGGCCCAGACCTCGCCGACCTCGCCGGTCGGCAGCGGCTTGGCGTCGACCAGGTCGCGGATCTCGATCTCGGTGTCGAACACCGGGACCCCGACGCTGCCGAGCGGGGCGGTCCCGTCCAGCAGCGGCGGATGGCTGGTCAGGCCCATGGTGCACTCGGTCAGGCCGTAGCCCTCGGTGACCGCCGCCTCCGGCATCAGCTCACCCAGCCGGGCCAGGGTGGCCGAGTCCATCGGCGCGGCGCCGGAGCTGACCAGGCGCACCGAGGAGAGGTCGGCCCGCTCGATGCCGGGGACCGCGAGCAGCGCGTGGAACAGCGCGGGCGAACCCGCAAGGGTGCTGACCCGGTGCCGCTGCAGCTGCGCGAGGTAGCGGCCCGGCTCGAACCGCCCGGCGACGACCACGGTCACCGCGCCGGCCGTGCACAGGTTCTGCGTGACCAGGCCCATCGCGTGGAACATCGGCGCGACCGCGAGCAGGCTGCCCTCGGCGATCCGCACGGTGTCCGGCCGGATCGCCCCGGGGACGTGGTCGAGGTAGAGCCCGCCCCGGTCGTCGAGGTGCGGCAGCGAGGCGCTGCGCCAGCAGCCCATCTGCAGCGAGTTGGCCACGACCTGGCGGTGCAGCACCCGGACCGCCTTGGACCGGCCGGTGGTGCCGCCGGTGAAGGACAGATGGGCCAGGGCCTCCGGAGAGACCGGCTCCAGCGCGGCCGGCGCCGGACCGGCGAGCAGCCGCTCCACCCGCACCGCCCGCTCCGCGAGATCCCCGGACGGCGTCCTGTCCGGCGCTGTCGTGTCAGGCGCCGTCTCGGGGGGCGCCGCCCCGGCGGGCGCGGCCTCGGTGGCCGGCACGGTGACGACCAGGCGCAGCGGCACCGCCGCGGCGGCCAGCGCCGCGAGCGTCGCCGGATGGCTGATCGCCGCCACCGCACCGGCCTCGGTCAGCTGCTCGGCCAGGACGGCGGGCGGCAGCGCGGGGTTGATCGGGGTGACCACCGCGCCGGACAGCAGCACGCCGTAGTAGCCGACGGTGAACCAGAGCGAGTTGGGCAGGTGCAGCGCCACCACCTCACCCGGCCCGATCCCCCGTTCGCGCAGTCCCCGCGCCAGGCGCAGCGCCCGTCGGTACAGCTCGGCGTAGTCGAGCGCCTCCTCGCCGTCCCACAGCGCCACCCGGTCCGGGTGCCGGCGCGCGGTTCCCGCCAGGATGTCTCCGACGGAACAGGGCGGGTAGTTGATGCGGCGTGGCATTCCGGGCGGCAGCAGGGTCACCGGGCGACTTCCCTTCACGACGGGGCGTCAGCCCAGGATCGTCCCGTCACAGCGCGAGCGGAACCCCGCTGCACGAGGGGGCGCGGGAGCGTCAGGGGGCGGGGGGCTTGCGCGGGGTGTCCGGGGGTTCCGGGGACTCCGGCGGCGGGTAGGGCATCCGGCGACGGCTCTGGCCACGGTGCTGAAACCTGCCGCGCAGGTTGCCCGGCGCCAGGAAGTCCGCCCAGCGCTCCGGGTACTCGGCCGGGGCGTCGCCCTCGGCCTCCTCCCCCTCGGGCGGCGGGTTCGCCGCCCGGTTCCGTACCGCGGCGCGCCGCGCCTCGGCGCGCCGTATCAGCTCGGCCGCGGCCTCCTCGCGGGCGGCCTCGTTCTCGGCGCGCGCCAGCGCGGTCTCGCGGCTGGGCCACATCCGGTCGATCGCGGCGTTCATCGCCGCGCCGATCAGCACCGACAACGCGGTCACCCCGATCCACAGCAGCACCGCGACCGGTGCGGCCAGCGACCCGTACACGGTGGGGCCCTCGACCGCGTGCACCAGGTAGAAGCGCAGCACCCCGCTGCCGACCACCAGCATGATCAGCGCGACCAGCGCCCCCGGCAGGTCCTCCCGCCACGGCGTCCGCACCGGGACGGCCACGTGGTAGAGCGTGGTGAGGAAGACCACCGACAGCACCATCGCGGTCGGCCAGTACAGCGCGTGCACGGTGCCCTCGGCCATCGGGACGGCCTCCACCACCATGCCGGGGCCGGCCACCAGCAACGGCAGCACGACGGTGGCGACTATCAGCGCGACCACGTACAGGCCCAGCGACAGCAGCCGGGTATGGATGATGCCGCGCTTGCCCTCCAGCCCGTACATGATGGTGACGGTCTCGACGAAGACGTACAGGGCGCGGGATCCGGACCACAGCGCGAGCAGGAAGCCGATCGAGATCAGGTCCGGCCGGCCGCCGCTGAACACGCTGGTGAGCAGGGGTTTCACGGTCTGGTCGATGGAGGACTGGGACAGCACGGTGCTGGCCGCGTTGAGGATGTCCTGCTCCACCACCCTGATCGTGCCCGCGCTGAGGTAGCCCAGCGTCCCGGCCACGCAGAGCAGCAGCGGCGGCACGGACATCAGCGTGAAGAAGGCGACCTCGGCGGCCAGCCCGGTGACCCGGTACTCCATGCAGGTGTTGGTGGTGTCCTTCACCAGCTGCCAGGCGACCACCCGGTACGGCACCCTGGCCCGGCGCCCGGCGGCACGCCGGGCACGGGCCCGGTGCCGGGCTCTCGGTGGGTTCTCGCCTGCTGGTCGCACACCTGTGAGGGTATCCAATCCGGCACCTCGTCCAAGCCCACGACCTGGAACTTCTCGGCCCCGCCCGGACTTCGCCACACCCTCGCCACGTCACCGCCCGATCGGTCCCCCGAACGACGCCGAACGACCCCGCCAGGACCCCGCCCCCACCCGGCCAAGGTCAGGCGCGGCGGCCGAGCAGCGGGACGATCCGCTCCCAGTGCCCCGGATCGTCCACGGCGAGCATGACCAGCTGGTAGCAGCCGCGTTCGCAGAGGTCGACCAGGTCCGCGCGGGGCATCCGGTCGCCGGCCGGCTGGTCCAGCCAGGCCGCCACCACCTCCTCGACGAAGGCCTGCCAGCCGTGCAGGGCCAGGTCCACCGCCGGGGTCGGCGGCAGCCCCGCGCCGGTCAGCCCGTCGGTGATCCAGACGGTGAAGGTGGCCCGGATGGCCCGGTGCAGCGCACGCGTCTCCGGGTTGCCGCTGGTACTGGTGAGCCGGACCACGGCCAGGTAGACCGAGGGGTGCCGGGAGACCTGGTCGACGAAGGCCTCGATGCCGGAGCGCAGTTGCTCGCCGAGGCTGAGCGCGGGATCGGGGCGGACGTGGTCCAGCAGTTCGTCCGCCACCGCCCGCAGCACGGCCTGGCGCAGCTTCCGCTGCGAGCCGAAGTAGTGGAACAGCAGTCCCGGCGACACCCCGGCCTCCTCGGCCACGGACTCCACCGAGAGCGCGTCGATGGGCCGCCGCTCCAGCAGGCCGCGTGCGGCGGCGAGGATCTGGACCTTGCGGTCGGTGGGCGACAGCCGGGCACCTGCGAGCCGGGCACTTTCGATACGGGCCATGCGCCCATCCTATTGACTTGCCCTCAATAGGCCCTACTGTTGAGTAACCATCAATAAGGAGGGCGGGTGCCGATGTCCCCGATCACGCCGAAGGACGAGCACCACGGCCTGGTGCTGCAGCCCAGGGACGTCCGGTTCGACTGGTCCGCGCTGCCCATGCACTGGATCCCGGGCGAGCCGCTGGCCACCCACGTCGTCAACGTGCTGCACCTGCTGCTCCCGGAGGGCGAGCGCTGGTTCGTGCGCACCTTCAAGGAGGCGCTGCCGCTGATCAGGGACGAGCGGCTGCGCGAGGAGGTGCTCGGCTTCGTCGGCCAGGAGGCCATCCACGCCGAGGCGCACCAGGGCGTACTGGACCACCTGCTGGCCAAGGGGCTTGACCCGCGCCCGTACGTCCGCCAGGCCGAGTTCCTGTTCCACCGGGTGCTGGGCGAGCATCCGGAGCTGACCGGGACCGCCGCCCGGGAGAACCTGGTCGAACGGGTCGCCATCATCGCCGCCGTCGAGCACTTCACCGCCTTCCTCGGTGACTGGGTGCTCAACGCCGACGGGCTGGAGCGGGCCGGCGTCGACCCGACCATGCTCGACCTGATCCGCTGGCACGGCGCCGAGGAGGTCGAGCACCGCAGCGTGGCGTACGACCTGCTGCAGCACCTCGACCCCGGCTACGTCCGCCGGATCCGCGCCATGACGATCACCGGCCCGGTGCTGTTCCACCTCTGGATCCGCGGCACCCGTTTCCTGATGGCCGCCGACCCGGACCTCGCCCCCGGCAGCGGGCCCACCTGGCGCGGGTACGTCGACGCCTCCCGGCGCGGGCTGCTGCCCCAACTCGGCCGGGCCTCGCGTTCGGCCGCGCGCTACCTCCGCCCGCGGTACCACCCGACCCAGGAGGGCTCCACCCGGCAGGCCGTCGCCTACCTCGGCAGCTCCCCCGCGGCCCGCGCCGCCGCCGTCTGACCCCGCCCTGGGACCCAGGACCCCGCCCCGGGACCCAGGACCCCGCCCCGGCGCACGGACAAGGACCACTACCCCATGAGCCACGAAGTCCCGCTGCCACCCGACCTCTACGGGCGCGGACGCGACGACCGCTTCCTGCGCTTCCTCGACGCCGTCACCCGCTTCTACCTGCCGATCAGCACCAGGAGCGACCGCTACGGGCGCCGCGTCTTCCCGCCCGAGCCCGGCCCGCTGCGCCTGGTCGTCACCGACCGCGAGGCGGCGGCCGAGGACGTGGTGGCGCTGCGGCTGGCCGCGCCGGACGGCGGACCGCTGCCGCCCTGGCAGCCCGGCGCCCACCTGGACCTGGACCTGCCCTCCGGCCGGCGGCGGCAGTACTCGCTCTGCGGCGACCCGGCCGACCGCAGCGGCTACCGGATCGCGGTACGCCGGCTGCCGGACGGCGGCGGCGGGTCGGTCGAGGTGCACGACGCCCTCCACCCCGGCGCGCGGCTGACCGTCAGCCGACCGCGCAACGCCTTCCCGTTCGCGGGCGACCGCTCGGTGCTGCTGATCGCGGGCGGCATCGGGATCACCCCGATCCTGCCGATGGCCCGCGAGGCCGCCGCCCGCGGCCTGGACTGGCGGCTGGTCCACGCCGGGCGCTCCCGCGCCTCGATGCCCTTCGCCGACGAGCTCGCCCGACTCGGCGCGGACCGCGTCGAACTGCTCGCCGACGACGAGCACGGCACCCCGGACGGCGCCGACCTGCTCGGCCGGGCCGCCCCCGGCGCCGCCGTCTACGTCTGCGGACCCGCGCCGATGCTGGACGCGGTACGGACCGCGTTCGACGCCAGTGGCGCGACCGCGCTGCACTTCGAACGCTTCGCCGCGGCCCCGGTGACCGACGGCCGCCCGTTCACCCTCCGGCTGCGCCGGAGCGGCACCGAGCTGCCGGTCCCGGCCGACCGCACCGCCCTGGACGTGCTCAGGGAGTACGACCCGGCCACCCCCTACTCCTGCCGGCAGGGCTTCTGCGGTGTCTGCCGACGGCAGGTGAGGTCCGGCACGGTGGAGCACCGCGACCGCAAGCTGACCGACCAGGAGCGGGCCGCCGGCCAGATGCTCGTCTGCGTGTCCCGCGCCCCCGAGGGCGAATGCCTGGAACTGGACGGATGACCCCATGACTGCCACCACCCCCACCACCGGCGCCACAGCCGACACCCCCCGCTTCCCCTTCGACGCCCAGGACCTGGACCGCTTCCGCGAACTCCAGCAACTGGCGTACCGCTGCGCCGAGAACGTCGCCGCCTGGCTGGAGCCCGGGGTGACCGAGCGCGAGGCCGCGCGGCGGCTGCGCCGGGAGCTGGTCGACGCGGGCGTGCAGGACTTCTTCCACGTCCCGTTCGCCTGGTTCGGCGACCGCACCGCCTTCCGGCACTTCCGCACGCCGCTGCAGTTCTTCGCCAGCGGCCGACGGCTGGAGGAGGGCATGTGCTTCGTGCTGGACTGCGCCCCGGTCGTCGACGGCTACACCGCCGACATCGGCTACGCCGGGAAGATCGGCGACAACCCGATCTGGGACCGGATCGCCCTGGACCTGCGCGAGTACCGCGAACTGATCGTCCAGCAGGTGCGCGAACGGCGGCCGCTGAACGAGGTGTACGCGGCCGTGGACGCGCTGATCGCCAAGCACGGCTACGACAACCGGCACCGGGTCTACCCGGGCCGGGTCATCGGCCACCAGGTGACCCGGATGACCGCACGCGGCCCGGCGGGGGTCAACCTCTTCGGCTTCGGCGTACGCACCCTGCAGACGCTGGGCCGCGAGCTGGTCAGCGAGCGGCTGCAGGGCCGCTCCCCGCTGTGGGCGGACGGCCGCTCCTCGCGGCACGCGCCGACGCCGGGCCTGTGGGCGGTCGAACCGCATGTCGGCTTCCGCGACGTGGGCCTGAAGTTCGAGGAGCTGCTGGTGGTCACCGAGGACGACGCCTACTGGCTCGACGACGACCTCCCGCACGTCCGCCGCTGGGAGTCCGCCGGAGCCACCCGATGACCCCCGACGCAGCCACGCCCGACGACGCGGCGCCCACCGTTCGCGCGACGACCACCCCCGACGGGACCCCCGCCACCCCCGCAGCGATCACCCCCGACGCGACTTCCGCCGGCGCGACTTCCGCCGGCGCGGGAGCGGTGCGGCGGTCGACCGTGCTCGGCGGCGGCGGGCTGCCGCTCGCCGTGCACCAGCAGGGCGATCCCGCCCACCCCACCGTGCTGCTGGTGCACGGCTACCCCGACACCCACCGGGTCTGGGACGACGTCGCCGCCGCCCTCGCCGGGGACCACCACGTGGTCCGCTACGACGTGCGGGGCGCGGGCGGGTCCGGGCATCCGGAGCGCACCCGCGACTACCGGCTGGAGCTGCTCGCCGACGACCTGTTCGCGGTCGCCGACGCGGTCAGCCCCGGACGCCCGGTGCACGTCGTGGCGCACGACTGGGGCTCGATCCAGTCCTGGGAGGCGGTGACCCGGCCCGGCGCACGGGACCGGATCGCCTCGTACACCTCGATCTCCGGGCCCTGCCTGGACCACATCGGCCACTGGGCCCGGCACCGGCTGACCAGGCCGACGCCGCGCCACCTCGCCCAGCTGCTCGGCCAGGCCGCACACTCCTGGTACATCGTGGCGTTCCACCTGCCGGGCCTGGCCCCCGCCGCCTGGCAGCACGGCCTGGGCCGGCGCTGGGACACCGTGCTGCGGGTCGTCGAGGGGGTCCGGGCGCGCCCCGAGGACGGAGAACGGGCCCACCCGCAGTCGACACTCGTCGGCGACGCGGTACGCGGCATCTCGCTGTACCGGGCCAACATGCTGCCGCGACTGCTGCGGCCCGGGCAGCGGCCGACCGACATCCCGGTCCAGGTCGTCACCCTGACCAGGGACAACTACGTGAGCCCGGCACTGACCGAGGGCCTGGAGCGGTGGGCGCCGCAGCTCTGGCGGCGCACCCTGCCCGCCGGGCACTGGGCGGCACTGCTGGAGAAGGGAAGCACCGTGGCACGCATGGTCCGCGAGTTCGTCGCCCAACAGGAGAGCGCGCGGCCGGAGGGCACGCAACCGGACCGCGGTGCCGTCCTGCCACCGCGCCCCCGGCGGCTGGCCGTGGTCACCGGGGCCGGTGGCGGCATCGGCCGGGCCACCGCGCTGGCCTTCGCCGAGGAGGGCATGGCGGTGGTGGTCTGCGACCTGGACCTGGAGGCCGCCTCCCGTACCGTCGAACTGGCCCGGCTGCTGGGCGCCGACGCGCACGCCTACCAGGTGGACGTCTCCGACGGCGCCGCCGTGGACGCCTTCGCCGCGAAGGTCGCGGCCGAGCACGGCGTCCCCGACGTCGTGGTCAACAACGCCGGCATCGGCCACTCCGGGACCTTCCTGGCCACCACCGAGGCGGAGTGGAAGCGGGTGCTGGACGTCAACCTGTGGGGCGTGATCCACGGCTGCCGGGCCTTCGGCACGCTGATGGCCGAGCGCGGCGAGGGCGGGCACATCGTCAACCTGGCCTCGGCCGCCGCCTATCTGCCGTCCCGGATGCTGGCCGCCTACGCCACCAGCAAGGCCGCGGTCTCCATGCTCTCCGACTGCCTGCGGGCCGAACTCGCCGACTCCGGCATCGGCGTCACCGCGATCTACCCGGGCATCGTCAACACCGGCATCACCCGCAGCACCACCTTCTCCGGGCTGGACGAGGCCGCGCAGTCCGCGCAGCGGCAGAAGGTCTCCGGGATGTACGCGCGGCGCAACTTCCCCCCGGAGAAGGTCGCCGCCGCCATCGTCCGCGCGGTACGGCGGGACCGCCCGTTCGTCCCGGTCACCGTCGAGGCCAGGGCCGCCCGGCTGATCGGCCGGATCTCCCCCGGCCTGCTGCGCACCGCCGCCCGCTTCAACCTGGGCTGACGCCGCACGCCAGTGCCCCCTGCTGCCCGCCGCTGCCCGCCCGCAGTGGCGGGCAGCGGCCTGTGGTGACCCGCTGGGCCTGCGGGAACCTGCAGTGGCGCAGCCCACACCCGCCGCCGCAGTGTCCAGGTTTCACCGACCGTCGTGTCCACATACTGGACGGCCTGCCGTGGCATCCTGCCTGAGCAGCGGGAACAGCCCGCCGCGCGGGCCTCCGAGGGCCGATCCCCGATCGTCCTCGACGGCCCCCGCCGGGCCCCGCACCCGGCACTTCCCGTTCGGGTCCCAGATACAGAGACTGATCTGTTCAGTATCTGGATGGTGGTGGACGCCGCAAAGATCGGCGTGCGACTCTTCTGCCATGTCTGGTGCCGGAACTGCCTTGGTCGGTCGACTTCACGTCGATCTCGGCCGCATGTCCAGCGCCATCTGTCCGGCGACCTGAGCCCACCTCGACGCTCCGCCCGCCGCTAGCCGGCCCGGTCAGGTCACCGCCCGCGATCCGCATGTATCCATGCAGGTCAGTGCTGCTGTGCCGATCGGGAAGGCTCCGCCTCCCAAGCAGAAGGATCGCACCATGGCCACCACCCCCACAGCTGACGACGCCGCCGCGCGCCGCCCGGCGGCCACCCGCAAGGTGACCCGCCACCGCGGTGAGGGCCAGTGGGCCATGGGCCACTTCACGCCGCTGAACGCCAACGAGCAGTTCAAAAAGGACGACGACGGTCTCAATGTGCGGACACGCATTGAGACGATCTACTCCCAGCGCGGCTTCGACTCCATCGATCCGGCCGACCTGCGCGGCCGGATGCGCTGGTGGGGCCTCTACACCCAGCGCAAGGCGGGCATCGACGGCGGCAAGACCGCGATCCTGGAACCGCACGAGCTGGACGACGAACACTTCATGCTCCGGGTCCGCATCGACGGCGGCCGGCTGACCACCGCGCAGCTGCGCGCCATCGGCGAGGTCTCCGAGACCTACGCGCGCGGCACCGCCGACATCACCGACCGGCAGAACATCCAGCTGCACTGGATCCGGATCGAGGACGTGCCGGCGATCTGGCAGAAGCTGGAGGCCGTCGGGCTGTCCACCACCGAGGCCTGCGGCGACTGCCCGCGTGTGATCATCGGCTCCCCGGTGGCCGGCATCGCCCAGGACGAGATCATCGACGGCACCCCCGCCGTCGACGAGATCCACCGCCGCTACATCGGCAACCAGGAGTTCTCCAACCTGCCGCGCAAGTTCAAGACCGCCGTCTCCGGCTCGCCGGTCCAGGACGTGGTGCACGAGATCAACGACATCGCGTTCGTCGGCGTGGTCCACCCCGAGCACGGCCCCGGCTTCGACGTGTGGGTCGGCGGCGGACTGTCCACCAACCCCCGGCTGGCCGAGCGCCTCGGCGCCTGGGTGCCGCTGGACGAGGTTCCGGACGTCTGGGCGGGCGTGGTCGGCATCTTCCGCGACTACGGCTACCGCCGGCTGCGTACCCGGGCCCGGCTGAAGTTCCTGATGGCCGACTGGGGCCCGGAGAAGTTCCGCCAGATCCTGGAGGACGAGTACCTGAAGTACCAGCTGGTCGACGGCCCGGCCCCGGCCGAGCCCAGCACCGACTGGCGCGACCACGTCGGCGTGCACCCGCAGAACGACGGCCGCTTCTACGTCGGCTTCGCGCCGAAGGTCGGCCGCGTCGACGGTGCCACCCTGGCGCGGATCGCGGACGTGGCCGCCGCCCACGGGTCGGACCGGCTGCGCACCACGGTCGAGCAGAAGATGATCGTCCTGGACGTCGAGGCGGACCAGGTCGAGTCGTTGACCGCCGCCCTGGAGTCGCTGGACCTGCAGGTCAAGCCGTCCCCGTTCCGGCGCGGCACGATCGCCTGCACCGGCATCGAGTTCTGCAAGCTGGCCATCGTCGAGACCAAGGGCCGTGGCGCGGACCTGATCGCCGACCTGGAGAAGCGCCTGCCGGACTTCGACCAGCCGGTCAGCATCAACATCAACGGCTGCCCCAACGCCTGCGCCCGGATCCAGACCGGCGACATCGGCCTCAAGGGCCAGCTGGTGCTGAACGCCGACGGCGAGCAGGTGGAGGGCTTCCAGGTGCACCTGGGCGGCAGCCTGGGCTTCCAGGCCGGCTTCGGCCGCAAGCTGCGCGGCCTGAAGGTCACCGCCGACGAGCTCCCCGACTACGTGGAGCGGGTGCTGCGGCGCTTCGACGAGCAGCGCACCGAGGGCGAGCGCTTCGCCGAGTGGGCGCTGCGTGCGAACGAGGAGGCTCTCACGTGAGTGAACGTGCCGCACCGTTCTTCTGCCCCTACTGCGGAGACCAGGATCTGCGCCCCAGCGCGGAGGCCGGCCACGGGAGCTGGGAATGCGCGAGCTGCCGTCGGGCGTTCTCGCTGAAGTTCCTTGGCCTGCTTTCCGCCCATTCATCCACATCTGGGGGGCCGTCAGATGACCGCGACGACTGAGACTTCGACGAGTGAGACTTCGACGAGTGAGACAGGCCGGTACACGCCGGCCGAGCTGGAGGCCCTGGCCACCCGGGCCGGGCGCGAGCTGGAGGAGGCCTCCGCGCAGGAGGTGATGCGCTGGGCCGCCGAAACCTTCGGCCGCCGCTTCGCGGTCACCTCCTCGATGGAGGACGCCGTGGTGGCCCACCTCGCCTCCACCGCGCTGCCCGGCGTGGACGTGATCTTCCTGGACACCGGCTACCACTTCCCGGAGACCATCGGCACCCGGGACGCGGTCGCCGAGATCTACCCGGTCAACGTCATCACGCTGACGCCGCGTCAGACCGTGGCCGAGCAGGACGCCGAGTACGGACCCCGGCTGCACGACCGGGACCCGGACCTGTGCTGCGCGCTGCGCAAGGTGGAGCCGCTCAACCGCGGCCTGGCCGGCTACGACGCCTGGGCCACCGGCCTGCGCCGGGACGAGTCGCCGACCCGGGCGAACACCCCGGTCGTCTCCTTCGACCCGAAGCGGCAGAAGGTCAAGATCGCCCCGATCGCCCGGTGGACCCAGGAGGACGTGGACGCCTATGTCGCCGAGCACGGCATCCTGCTGAACCTGCTGCTCAGCGACGGCTACGCGTCCGTCGGCTGCGCACCGGAGTCCTGCACCCGGCGGATCCTGGCCGGGGCCGACGCCCGCTCCGGGCGCTGGTCGGGAGTCGGCAAGACCGAATGCGGCATTCATCTCTGACCTACGCTCATATCTGACATGTACTCACCTCCTGCCGACCGCACGACCTTTGGAGCAGACCTGATGACCACCACTGCCGACGCACCGCCCGCCACGGCGGCCGCCGTGCAGCAGTGCGGCGCCACCGTGTGGCTGACCGGACTGCCGAGCGCAGGGAAGACCACCATCGCCCTGGCACTGGCCGAGCAGCTGCGTTCCGAGGGCCGACGGGTGGAGGTGCTGGACGGCGACGAGGTCCGGACCTTCCTCTCCGCCGGTCTCGGCTTCACCCCCGCCGACCGTGACACCAACATCCAGCGCATCGGCTTCGTCGCCGAGCTGCTGGCCTCCAACGGAGTGACCGTGCTGGCGCCGGTGATCGCCCCCTACGCCGCCTCCCGCGCGGCCGTCGCCGCCCGCCACGCCGAACAGGGCACCGCGTACCTGGAGGTGCACGTGGCCACCCCGGTCGAGGTCTGCTCGGTGCGCGACGTCAAGGGCCTGTACGCCAAGCAGGCCTCGGGCGAGATCTCCGGACTGACCGGCGTCGACGACCCCTACGAGGTCCCCACCGCACCCGACCTGCGGATCGAGGCCCACACCCAGTCGGTGGCCCAGTCGGCCGCCGCCCTGCGCGCACTGCTGACCGAGAGGGGACTGGCGTGACCACCGCAGCCGACATCCGCACCCGGGGCGAGGCCGACAGCCCCTACACCCTGTCGCACCTGGACGCGCTGGAGGCCGAGGCCGTCCACATCATGCGCGAGGTGGCCGGCGAGTTCGAGCGCCCGGTGGTCCTGTTCTCCGGCGGCAAGGACTCCATCGTCATGCTGCACCTGGCGCTGAAGGCCTTCTGGCCCGCGCCGGTGCCGTTCGCGCTGCTGCACGTGGACACCGGCCACAACTTCCCCGAGGTGCTGGCCTACCGCGACGCGGCGGTGGCCCGGCACGGGCTGCGGCTGCACGTCGCCTCGGTGCAGGAGTTCATCGACAGCGGACGGCTGCGCGAGCGGCCGGACGGGCTGCGCAACCCGCTGCAGACCGTGCCGCTGCTGGACGGCATCGAGTCCAACCGCTTCGACGCGGTCTTCGGCGGCGGTCGCCGCGACGAGGAGAAGGCCCGCGCCAAGGAGCGGGTGTTCTCGCTGCGCGACGAGTTCGGCGCCTGGGACCCGCGCCGCCAGCGCCCCGAGCTGTGGTCGCTCTACAACGGCCGCCACGCGGTGGGCGAGCACGTGCGGGTGTTCCCGCTGTCCAACTGGACCGAGCTGGACGTCTGGCAGTACATCGAGCGCGAGGGCATCGAGCTCCCGGAGATCTACTACGCCCATGAGCGCGAGGTGTTCCAGCGCGACGGGATGTGGCTGACCGCCGGCGCCTGGGGCGGCCCGAGGGACGACGAGCCGGTGCAGCTGCGCCAGGTGCGCTACCGCACCGTGGGCGACATGTCCTGCACCGGCGCGGTGGACTCCGACGCCACCACGGTGGCCGACGTGGTCGCCGAGGTGGCCGCCAGCCGGCTGACCGAACGGGGCGCCACCCGGGCCGACGACAAGGTCTCCGAGGCCGCCATGGAAGACCGCAAGCGCGAGGGGTATTTCTAGGATGTCGACCGAACTGCACCCCACCGCTCCCACGCTGGAGACCGGCTCGGCCACCGCGCTGCTGCGCTTCGCCACCGCCGGGTCCGTCGACGACGGCAAGTCGACCCTGGTCGGCCGGCTGCTGCACGACTCCAAGTCGATCCTGGCCGACCAGCTGGAGGCGGTCACCCACGCCTCCCAGCAGCGCGGCCAGGAGGCGCCGGACCTGGCGCTGCTCACCGACGGCCTGCGCGCCGAGCGCGAGCAGGGCATCACCATCGACGTGGCGTACCGCTACTTCGCCACCGCCCGGCGGCGGTTCATCCTCGCCGACACCCCCGGCCACGTGCAGTACACCCGCAACATGGTCACCGGCGCCTCCACCGCCGAACTGGCCGTGGTGCTGGTCGACGCCCGCAACGGCGTGGTCCAGCAGACCCGCCGGCACGCCGCCGTGGCCGCCCTGCTGCGCGTCCCGCACGTGGTGCTGGCGGTCAACAAGATGGACCTGGTCGACTACGCCGAGCCGGTCTTCGCGGCCATCGCCGAGGAGTTCGGCGCCTACGCCGCCTCGCTGGGCGTCCCGGACGTCACCGCCGTCCCGATCTCGGCCCTGGCCGGGGACAACGTGGTCGAGCCGTCCGCGCACATGGACTGGTACGGCGGCCCCACCCTGCTGGAGCACCTGGAGACGGTGCCGGTCGGCACCGACCGCTCGGTCGAGCCGGCCCGCTTCCCGGTCCAGTACGTCATCCGCCCCCAGGGCGGCGCCGTCGACGAGCAGCACCGCGACTACCGCGGCTACGCCGGCCAGCTCGCCTCCGGCGTGCTGCGCACCGGCGACGCGGTGACCGTGCTGCCGTCCGGGCTGACCACCACCGTGGCCGGCATCGACGTGCTGGGCACCGAGAGCGACATCGCCTGGGCGCCCCAGTCGGTCACCGTCCGGCTCACCGACGACATCGACGTCTCCCGGGGCGACCTGATCGCCTCCGGGCCGGCGCCCGAGTCCACCCAGGACGTCACCGCGACCGTCTCGCACCTGCACGAGCGGCCGTTGACCGTCGGCGACAAGGTGCTGCTCAAGCACACCACCCGCACCGTGCGGGCGATCGTCAAGGACATCCCCTACCGGATCGACATCGACACCCTGGAGCGCGTCGAGCGCCCCGAGGGCCTGAAGGTCAACGACATCGGCCAGGTGGTGCTGCGCACCGCCGAACCGCTGGCGCTCGACCCGTACGCGACCAACCGGACCACCGGTTCCTTCCTGCTGATCGACCAGGCCGACGGCTCCACCCTCACCGCCGGCATGGCCGGCGAGGCCTTCTAGCCCCACCGGGCACCAGCATGACCGGACCTCAGGGACCTCAGCACGACCAGGATCCACCGACGATGGGACACACGATGGGCGGCGAGGCGTTCTCCCGCATGGCGAAGGAAGGCGGGCGCGTCGGCAGCGGCGTGCTCGGGGCGGGCCAGGGCGGCATCGGCCGCTGTCGGGCTACCGGCTGCTGAACCGGGTCCGCACAGACCCCCGGCACCGCGACGTCCCGACGACGCCGCCGCCGAGCACCGCCTTCCCGTGGTCCGCCGCCGCCCCGTAACGGGCTGCGCCGCGCGGACCGCCCCTTCCGCCCCTTCGTGAGGACGCCTCCCATGACCGCCCTGTCCCGGCCCCGTACCCGTCACCACCTCCGCGCCAGACGTGCCCTGTCGACCGTGGCCGTCGGCCTCGCCGCCGTCGGCCTGCTGAGCGCCTGCGGCTATGGCTCCAAGGCCGACACCGGTGCCGCCGCCCCGGCGGGCTCCTCCGGTTCCGCCGCATCCGGCTCCGCCTCGGGGGCGAAGCTGTCGGCGGACACCGTGCACATCGGCTACTTCGCGAACCTGACCCATGCGACGCCGCTGATCGGCATCCAGAACGGCCAGTTCGCCAAGGACCTGGGCGCGACCACGATCAAGACGCAGATCTTCAACGCCGGTCCGTCCGAGATCGAGGCGCTGAACTCGGGCGCCGTCGACATCGCCTGGATCGGCCCGTCCCCGGCGATCAACGCCTACGCCAAGTCCAAGGGCTCGGCGCTGAAGATCATCTCCGGGGCCACCACCGGCGGCGCCGAACTGGTGGTCAACCCGGCCACCATCAAGACGGTGGCCGACCTCAAGGGCAAGAAGATCGCCACCCCGCAGCTGGGCAACACCCAGGACGTGGCGCTGCTCAACTTCCTGGCCACCAACGGCTACAAGGTCAACGCCAAGTCCGGCGCCGGTGACGTCTCGGTGATCCGCACCGACAACTCGCTCACCCCGACCGCCTACTCCTCCGGCTCCATCGACGGCGCCTGGGTACCCGAGCCGACCGCCTCCAAGCTGGTCGCGGAGGGGGCGAAGGTGCTCGTCGACGAGAAGAGCCTGTGGCCCGGCGGCCAGTTCGTGTCGACCAACGTGATCGTCTCGCAGACCTTCCTGTCCGCCCACCCGGACGTGGTCCAGGCCGTGCTGAAGGCCTCGGTCGACACCAACGCCTGGATCCTGGCCAACCCGGCCCAGGCCAAGGCGGACGCCAACGCGGCGCTGACGGTGCTGACCAAGAAGCCGCTGCCCACCAAGCAGCTGGACACCGCCTGGGCCGAACTCAGCGTCACCAACGACCCGTTGGCCGCCTCGCTGAAGACCGAGGCGGACCACGCGGTGACCGCCGGCCTGATCACCCAGCCGAACCTCTCCGGCATCTACGACCTGACCCTGCTCAACAAGGTCCTCAGCGCGGCGGGCCAGCAGCCCGTCTCGGCGGCCGGCCTCGGCGCGCAGTAGGTCCGCCCGACTCCGGTGCCCGTCCCGACCCCGCGTCGATGCCCAGTCACCAAGGGCCGGGACGGGCCCCGGCAACCCCCTTCCCCCCACTCGTCAGCCAGTACCAGCCCAGGAGGTGACCGGATGGCCCCGGTAGTCACCGACCCACTGCCCAGCCCCGCACTCGCCACCGCACTCCCCGCCGTCACGCTCGACCACGTCAGCAAGAGCTTCGGCCGCAGCGCGGCCGGCGCGCTCCCGGTGCTCGACGACATCAGCCTCAGCGTCGCGCCCGGCGAGTTCGTCTGCCTCCTCGGGGCCTCCGGCTGCGGCAAGTCCACCCTGCTCAACCTGGTCGCCGGCCTGGACCGGCCGACCAGCGGCAGCATCGAGGTGCCCGGCGGCCGGGCCGCGCTGATGTTCCAGGAACACGCGCTCTTCCCGTGGCTGACCGCCGGACGCAACGTCGAACTGGCGCTGCGGCTGCGCGGCCTGCCCCGCGCCGAGCGGCGCGCCGAGGCCGAGCGGCTGCTGGAACTGGTCCGGCTGCGCGGCGCGCACGACAAGCGCGTGCACGAGCTGTCCGGCGGTATGCGCCAGCGCGTCGCGCTGGCCCGCGCCCTGGCCCAGGACGCCAGCGTGCTGCTGATGGACGAGCCCTTCGCCGCGCTGGACGCCATCACCCGGGACGTGCTGCACGAGGAGCTCACCCGGATCTGGGCCGAGACCGGCGTCTCGGTCCTGTTCGTGACCCACAACGTGCGCGAGGCAGTCCGCCTCGGACAGCGCGTGGTGCTGCTCTCCTCACGCCCCGGTCGGATCGCCCGGGAGTGGCGGATCGACCTGCCGCAGCCGCGCCGTATCGAGGACGCCGCCGTCGCGGACCTCTCCATCGAGATCACCGACCAGCTCCGAGGGGAGATCCGCCGCCATGTCCAGCACTGATGTGACCACCGCGTCCAGCACTGACGTGACCACCCCGCCCGACGGGGCCGCCGCACCCGCGCCGGTGGGCGACGAGGCCGCCGACCTCGGCGCCGGGCTCGACGCCCTGGAGACTCAGGCCGTCGAACGCGCCCCCTTCGGCCGGGTGCTGCTGACCAAGGCCGTTCCGCCGCTGATCGCCGTGGCGCTGGTGCTGCTGCTCTGGCAGGGCGCCTACGCGGCCCACCTCAAGCGGCCCGACCTGCTGCCCAGCCCGCTGGACGTGTGGAACAGCCTGCGCGACCAGTGGCTGCAGGGCACCATCCTCGGCACCATCTGGACCTCGCTCTCCCGTGGCGCGCTCGGCTTCCTGGCCTCGGTGGTGATCGGCACGCCGATCGGCCTGCTGGTCGCCAAGGTCAAGCCGATCCGCGCGGCGATCGGCCCGATCCTGTCCGGGCTGCAGTCGATCCCCTCGGTCGCCTGGGTCCCCGCGTCCATCATCTGGTTCGGGCTGAGCAACGCCACCATCTACGCCGTGGTGCTGCTGGGCGCGGTGCCCTCGATCGCCAACGGCCTGGTCGCCGGGATCGACCAGATCCAGCCGCTCTACCTGCGCGCCGGACGCACCCTCGGCGCGACCGGGCTGCGCGGGGTCTGGTTCGTCCTGCTGCCCGCCGCGCTGCCCGGTTACCTGGCCGGACTGAAGCAGGGCTGGGCCTTCGCCTGGCGCTCGCTGATGGCCGCCGAGCTGATCGCCAGCTCGCCCGCGCTCGGCTTCGGCCTGGGCCAGTCGCTGGAGACCGCGCGCGACGCCCAGGACATGCCGGGCGTGCTGTCCACCATCCTGCTGATCCTGCTCGTGGGCGTCGGCATCGAGCTGCTGATCTTCGCACCGCTGGAGCGCCGGGTGCTCCGCTCCCGCGGCCTCCTGGTCACCCGCCGATGACCCGCGCACCGCTCCCCCGCACCCACGCCGCCGCCGACGCGCGCCCGCCCGCGGCATCGCCCGGGCCGGGCACGTCTGCGGCCGGCAGGTCGGCGGCGGGTGGCAGGTCAGCGGGTGCATCGGCATCGGGCAGGTCGACGGCGGGTGCGTCCGCGGCCGGCAGGTCGGCGGACGGCACGTTGCTGCTGGTGGCCCACGGGAGCCGGGACCCGCGGCACGCGGCCACGGTCACCGCGCTGGCGGCGCGGGTGCGGGCGCTGCGGCCCGGACTGCCGGTCGAGATCGGCTACCTGGACCACTGCACGCCCCGGATCGGCCAGATCCTCAGCCGCCTGGACGGCGCGGTCACCGCCCTCCCGCTGCTGCTCAACCACGCGTTCCACGCCCGCAGCGACATCCCCGGCGCGCTCGCCGAGGCAGCGGCCCGGCACCCTCGGCTGACGATCCGCCAGGCCGCGGTGCTCGGGCCCGCCCCGCTGCTGCTGGACGCCCTGGACCGCCGGCTGGCCGAGGCGGGCGTGCGCCCCTCCCCCGGCACCGGCGTGATCCTGGCCGCGGCCGGCTCCTCCGACCCGACCGCCAACGCGGTCACCCGAGCCGTCGCCGCCGACTGGCAGCGGCTGCGTGGCTGGGCCGGCGTCGAGGTGGCGCACGCCTCCGCGGCCCCGCCCCGGCTCGCCGACGCCGCCGCCGCGCTGCGCGCCCGCGGCGTCCGGCACATCGCCGTCGCCCCGTACCTGCTGGCGCCGGGACTGCTCCCGGACCGCATCGCCGCCGAGGCGGCCGCCGCCGGCGTCGACACCGTCGCCGACCCACTGGGCGCGGCCCCGGAACTGGCCCAGCTCCTGCTCCTCCGCCACGACCAGGCCACCCAGGCCGCCGCCACCGTCCCCCCACTGGCCGTCAGCGCCTGAGCCCGCCCCCGCCGTCCAAGTCCGGCCCCGGCACGGCCTGCCCGCACCGACGCCGCCCGCACGTCGCCGCCCGCACCGACACCGCCGCCCGCGTCCGCCCCACCACCGCCGCGCCGTGCACCCGCCTGGATCCACTCGGGCGAAAACCGGAGGACGGACCGCGCCGCCGGGGCTATCGTCGCGGCCATGTCCAGTTCCCACGACCCCGACCACAGCAAGTGGTTGGTGAAGACCTCCAAGTTCCTCTCACTCGTCCTGCGGCACGACCCGGGCAAGCTCGGCCTCACCCTGGACTCCGCCGGCTGGGTCGACGTCCCCGTCCTCCTCGCTGCTCTCGCAGCCCGCGGCCGTCCGCTCAGTCGCGCCCAGCTCGACCGCATCGTGGCCGAGAACAACAAGCGCCGCTTCGCCTTCGACCCCACCGGCACCCGCATCCGTGCCAGCCAGGGCCACACCGTCGAGGTCGACCTCGGCTACGAGGACTCCGAACCGCCCGCCGTGCTGTTCCACGGCACCCACCCCGCCGCGCTGGCCGCGATCTGGCGCGAGGGGCTGCGCCCGATGCAGCGCCACGCCGTCCATCTCTCACCCGACAGCGAGACGGCCACCCGCGTCGGCGCCCGCCGGGGCCGCCCCGTGCTGCTGGCCGTCGACGCCGCAGCGATGTCCGCCGACGGCCACCGCTTCCGGGTCAGCGCCAACGGCGTCTGGCTCACCGACTCGGTCCCCCCGCACTACCTCGCCCAGCGACCGGGGTAGCCGGCGGCCGGCCAGACCCGTCACTGGCGGTGGTGGACGTGCCGAACAGCTCGGCCTCGGCTGCCGCGACGTCGCGATCACTGATCACTCCGTGACGGTCCTCGTAGTCCCTGATCAGGTTGTCGAGGTTGTCACTGTCCATGCTGCGACTCTAACGAGAAGGTCCGCTTTTCGACCCCGCTTCCGGCGATCCGGGCTGCCTCATCGCAAGCGAAAAGGGCGCGGGGAACTGTGCGGACCAGGCACCTCCGGGGAGGGCCGGTCGCGCAGTTCCCCGCGCCCCTTCGGGTGCGGGTCAGCGGCGGGAGTCAACCTCGTCGCCGACCGAGTCACCGTGGACCGCGGTGTGGGACGCGATCACGCGGCTCTCTCCGTGGCCCGAGGCGCGGTCCGCGTGGCCCGGCCACCAAGCGGCGTGGCCGATCAGCGCGGTGAGCGACGGGGTGAAGAACATCGCCATCACGAAGGCCGCGATCACGATGCCGAAGCTGATCGAGAAGCCCATCTCCGCGAACAGGGTGTTCCCGGCCAGCATCATGCTGGCGAAGGTGCCGGCCAGGATCGCGCCGGCCGCCGCGACCGTGGGACCCGCGTGGCGCAGCGCCTGTGCGGCCGCCTCACGCGGACTGCGGCCCTCACGGGCCTCCTCCCGCAGTCGGGCGATCATCAGGATGTTGTAGTCCGTCCCGATCGCCACCACGAACAGATACATGAACACCGGGAGCATGAACATCAGCCCCGACTGGTTCTGCAGGTGCTGGAAGATCAGCACGGTGGCGCCCAGCGTGGCCGCGAAGCCGAGGCCGACCGAGGCCATCAGGTACCAGGGGGCGACGACACTGCGCAGCATCAGCCCCAGGATCAGCATGATCAGCAGACCGGCGATCGGGAACACCACGAGGTAGTCGTGGTTGATCGCCTTGTTGATGTCCTTGTAGATCGCGGAGATGCCGCCGACCAGGGTCGTGTCCCCGGTTGGGGTGTTGGCGTGGGCGACGGTGCGGATGCTGTCGACCGTGCTCATCGCCTGCGAGCTCTGCGGGTCGTACTTCAGCACCACGGAGATGTCGGCGGTGTCGCCGGCCGTGTTGAGGCGGGCCGGGGAGACCGAGGCGACCCCGGGCACGTCGCGCAGCTTGGCCTCCAGCGCGTTGATCGCGCCCTGGTCCACCGGGCTGCCGTTGTTGGTGGTCAGGAACACGTCGGTGGGCTGCGCGGCTCCGGCGCTGAAGGCCTTGCCGAGGGTGTCCTGGACGACCATCGACTCCTTGGTCTTGGGCATCGAGCCCGAGGCGAAGTCGAAGCTGGCCTTGTAGCTGGTGGCGACCAGGGCCAGGGCGACCATCAGCAGGCCGGAGACCAGGGCGACCAGGGCGGGACGACGCTGCACGCCACGGCCGAGCGAGGCGAAGGTCGAACCGGTGGGCTCGATCTTCCACTTCTTCGACGGCCAGAACAGCACCCGCGGCGGGATCAGCGAGAACACGGCGGGCACCAGGGTGAGCCCGGCGATCAGGGTGACGCCGACCGCGATGCCCAGCGCGGGACCCATCTGCTTCAGGAAGGAGACCGAGGACAGCGACAGCGCGAGGAAGGCGATGATGACCGCACCGGCGGCGGAGGCGATGGCCTCACCGACCCGGCCGACCGCGGTGATCATGGCCTCCTTGGCCTCGTCGCCCGCGCGCAACCGCTCTCGGTATCGGAACATCAGGAACAGGATGTAGTCGGTGCCGACGCCGAAGAGCACCACGATCAGGATGCCGGACACCGAACTGTTCGAGGACAGCCCCAGCAGCTTGGTGATGTCGGAGATCAGGCCGTTCGCGGCGGTCGCCACCACGCCGATCAGCAGCAGCGGCAGGATGGCCATCAGCGGGGCGCGGAAGATCAGCAGCATCGCCAGGATGATGATCACGAAGGTGCCGATACCGATCAGCGCCTGTCCGCGGGTCGACGCGTCCTGCTGGTCGAGGACCTGCGCCGCCGAGCCGCCGAGCTTGGCGTTCAGCGAGGTGCCCTGGGTCAGCGTCCCCAGATCGGTGCGCAGCGCCTTGGCCGCGTCCGCCTGCGAGGGCTGGCCGGCACTCTTGGGGTCCATCTTGACGAGGCCGAGGCCGTACTTGCCGTCAGCGGAGAACGGACCGGGGATGACACCCTCGACCAGGTTGACCCCCTTGGCGGCCAGCTCCTTGTTGATGGTCGCCGTCTCGGCCTTGTCGGCCGCGGTCAGCGCCTGCCCGTCGGTGCGCTGGTAGAGGATCTCGGCCGCCGGCGTGAACGCGGCCGGGAACGCCCTCTGCTGCAGGTCCATCGCCTGGATGGACTCGTAGCTCTTGGGCAGGAAGCTGCTCTCGTCGCTGTTGGACGCGAGCGTCGGTGCGGTCATGGCGATCACGACGGCGGCGACGATCCACGCCACGATCGTCCAGATCGGGTGACGCACCACGGTGCGTCCTATCCGGTGAAACATGCGAGTGCGCCTCCAAGGCGTGAACCACCCCGCCCGCCAAGGGCGCACGGGCAGCGCGATTGGACCGACCAGCTAGCCGGTCGGCAGGTAAGTGCTGTCGAGGCATCCTAGGAAGGCAACTAGCCGCGCGGCAAGTCGTTACCTTGGACCCTGTCCCCCTGATCGGATCCCTATCCCGATCGCACACCATCTTCACCCACGCTGACCGGGGATTTCCTCGTCCCCCGGGTGGAGTCGTCTCCCCCTCAGGGCGGAGATCCGCGGCCCGCCGGGGTAGGGGTATCCCCCTACTCCCCCTGGGGAGAAGTCCAGGGCCGCCCGGCCCGCTGGCCGGATGTCCGGTCGAACGCGGAGTTCGTAGCGTCATGTCTGCGCAGCACACAGTCCGCGCCGACCAGTCCAGGGGGACACACCGTGAGTACCGGTACGCACGCCCGCACCCGCAGCAGGAAGGACCGGCGGCTGGGTCTGGCCGCGAGAATGGGCGGCTGGAGCGCCCAGCACCGCAAGACCGCCGTCTTTGGCTGGCTGCTCTTCGTCGTCCTGGCGACCGTCCTCGGGGGGATGGCCGGCAGCGTCCAGACCACCAACCAGGACAACAGCGTCGGCGGCTCCGGCCGGGCCCAGCAGATGATCGACCGGGCCGGGATCACCTCCCCGGCCGATGAGACCGTCCTGATCCAGGCGAAGGGCTTCACCGTCGCCGACCCGCGGTTCCGCGCCGCCGTCGCCGAGACCGTCAGCGCGGTCCAGGGCACCGGCAAGGCCTCCGCGGTGAAGTCGCCCTACGACACCGGAGCGGTCTCCCCGGACCAGCACTCGGCGCTGGTCCAGGTCACCATGGCCGGCGACCCCGACAGGGCCCCGGACCAGGTCGCCCCGGTGCTGGCCGCCGTGACCGGGGTCCAGGCGCACCTCCCGGACCTGACCGTCTCGGAGTTCGGCGACGCCAGTGCCGTCAAGGCGGTCAACGACGCCTTCGGCGACAACTTCGCCCGCGCCGAGTGGACCGCGGTGCCGCTGGCGCTGGGGATCCTGCTGATCGCCTTCGGCGCGCTGGTCGCCGCCGTGCTGCCGGTGCTGCTGGCGATCACCGCCTTCATCGCGGCCGGCGGACTGGTCGCACTGAGCAGCCATCTGCTGCACACCAGCAACGACGCCTCCTCGGTGATGCTGCTGGTCGGCCTGGCCGTCGGGGTCGACTACTGCCTGTTCTACCTGCGCCGCGAGCGCGAGGAGCGGGCCAGGGGACGGTCGCCGCAGGCCGCCCTGCAGATCGCCGCCGCCACCTCGGGACGGGCGGTGATGGTCTCCGGGCTCACCGTGGTGGTCGCCATGGCCGGGATGTTCTTCACCGGGATCGCCGACTTCGAGGCCATGGGCATGGCCACCATCCTGGTGGTGATCACCGCCGTGCTGGGCTCGGTGACGGTGCTGCCCGCCCTGCTCTCCATGCTGGGCGACCGGGTCGAGAAGGGCCGGGTGCCGTTCCTGCGCCGCCGGACCGCCCCCGCCCCGGCCGGCACTCCCGGCACCGCCGGCACCCCGGTCGGCAACCGCGTATGGCGTGCCGTCCTCGGCCGGGTGCTGCGGCGGCCGCTGTGGTCGGCCGCGATCGCCACCGCGCTGCTGCTGGCGCTGGCCGCGCCGATGCTGTCGATGCACACCGCGAACCTGACCTTCGCCCAGCAACTGCCCAAGGGCACCCCGCTGGTGGCGACCCAGCAGCAGATCGGGGCCGCCTTCCCGGGCAACCCCAACCAGGCCACCGTGGTGGTCAGCGCCGACCCGGTCGACTCCGCCGCGATGACCCGGGCGCTCGCCTCGTTCAAGCAGCAGGCCGTCGCCACCGGGCTGCTGCACGACCCGATCACGGTCACTCCCTACCCGGCCCAGCACCTCGAACTGGTCGATGTGCCGATGGCCGGCACCGGCAACGACGCCGCCAGCAGCAACGCCCTGGCCGCGCTGCGCGACACGGTCGTCCCGCACACCTTCGGCGCCGTCCCCGGCGCCCACGCCGAGGTGACCGGGCAGACGGCCGGCTCGGAGGACTTCAACCAGCAGATGAGCGCCAGCATGCTGCCAGTCTTCGCCTTCGTGCTGGGATTCGCCTTCCTGCTGATGCTGCTCTCGTTCCGCTCCATCGCCATCGCGCTGACCGCACTGGCGCTGAACCTGCTCTCGGTCGCCGCCTCCTACGGGGCGCTGACGCTGATCTTCCAGCACGGCGTGGGGGCGTCGCTGGTCGGCACCGAGGGGGTCGGCGCGATCGAGACCTGGGTTCCGCTGTTCCTGTTCGTGATCCTGTTCGGGCTGAGCATGGACTACCACGTCTTCGTGGTCTCCCGGATCAAGGAGGCGCACGACCAGGGCGTGCCCACCCGCGCGGCGGTCGCCCACGGCATCACCAGCACCGCCGGTGTGGTCACCAGCGCCGCGGCGATCATGGTGGCGGTGTTCGCGGTCTTCGGCACCCTGGACCTGCAGGCCATGAAGCAGATGGGCATCGGCCTCGCGGTGGCGGTACTGATCGACGCCACCGTCATCCGGGCCGTGCTGCTGCCCTCCGTGATGACCCTGCTCGGCGAGCGCAACTGGTACCTGCCGCGCTGGCTCGGCTGGCTGCCGCGGCTGGAGCACGGCGAGGCCGCTGCTGAGCCGACGGACGCCCCCGCGCCGCTGGAGCCGTCCCTACCCAGCGCGGTGTGACCCCCACCACAGAGTGACCCCCGAGGTCATCCCTCCCGATGATTCAGGTGTTCAGTTGGCCTCTGCGGGGACAGCCCGCAGGGGCCAGCTGCCGTCCACCACGGCCTGCGGCTCCTTGCTGCGGCGCAGCCAGCTCTGCAGGCCCTCGGCCCAGTGGGCGTGCCAGTCGATCTGACGGCGGTGCAGATCGACCGGGGCCAGGTCGCCGACCTCGGCGGGGTAGGCGCGGCCCAGCGCGAGGGCCACGTGCAGCGCGGCCAGGGCGTCGCTACCGGCCCGGTGCGCGTCGGCGAGCTCCACCCCGTAGACACCGCAGGCGCTCTGCAGCGTCCTGGACCCCTTGCGGTACTTGTCGATGGCGCGGTCCACCGTCAGCGGGTCCAGCACCGGGCCCACCGGGGCGCCGCCGAGACGCTGCGCCAGCGAGGGCAGGCCGTGCCGGTGCAGCTCGGCGCTGAGCAGGCTCAGGTCGAACGCGGCGTTGAACACCACCACCTGCACCCCGGCCCGCCAGTAGCCGCACAGCGCCTCGGCCACCTCGTCGGCCACCTCCGCGACCGGCCGCCCCTCGGCCACCGCCCGCTCGGTGGCGATCCCGTGGATCGCCGTGGCCTCGGCCGGGATCGGTACGCCGGGGTCGGCGAGCCAGTCCCGTTGTCGCACCACCACGCCGCCCTTCGCCTCGACCAGCGCGGCCGTGACGATCCGGGACTGCGCCGGATCCGTCCCCGTCGTCTCCATGTCGAAACCGACCAGCGTTTCGTGCAGCCAGCTCATACGATCGCGTCCTCTCGTCCAGGTCCCCCATCATCGCGTGCCCCACTGACAACGCCCCGGCCCGGGTACGTGGTCGGCCACCGCCCCCGCACGGGCGCTTCGCGCACGTGCCCGGCACCGGCGCGGGGCGTGCGGGCGGGGCGAACCGGCGACGGGACGTCAGGAGACGGGACGGGAGTCGGTCCAGACGCCCTCGAACTCCTCCTGGTACACCTGGAACAGGCCCGGTTCGGGGACGCGGCCGGAGACGATCGGTCCCGGGGTGCCGCCGCGCAGTACCAGGGCCGGGGACTCGATGCCGCGCGCCCGGCGCAGGTAGCTCTGCACCACGCCGAGGCCGTCCGGGCCGTCACCGTCGACCAGGTAGGCGGTGAAGCGGGGCATCTCGTCGTAGACCCGGATCTCGAACGATCCCGCGTCCCGCAGCCGGGCCCGCACCCGCCGCACATGCATGATGTTGGTCTCCACCGACTTGCCCAACTCGCCCCGGCCGATCCCCAGTTCCCGCTCGCGGCGGCGCAGCGCGCTGCTGGCCGGGTTGAGGAACAGCAGCCGGATCCGGCAGCCGGTGTCGGCCAGGGTGACCAGCCGGCGGCCGGTGAAGTTCTGGCAGAGCAGGCTCAGCGAGATGCCCACCGCGTCGACCCTGCGGGCGCCGGCCAGCAGGTCCTCGACCGGGAGGCCGCGCTGCAGCCGGACCCGGTCCGGGTGCACCCCGATCACGTCCGCGTAGCGGTCGCCGACCAGTTCCTCCACCACGTCCACCGGGGCGCGCAGCAGCCCGTCGTCCGCTCCCCCGTCGAGCAGCCGCAGCAGCCGCGCCGCCGAGCGCTCGGCCTGCGCCAGCACGTTCTCGGACAGCGCACGGTTGCGGGAGACGACGTGCCGGGCCACCTCCAGCTCGTCCAGGGCCAGCTCGACCTCCCTGCGGTCGCTCAGGAACGGCTCGAAGCAGGGCCAGTGCTGCACCATCAGTTCGCGCAGCTGCGGGAGTGTGAGGAAAACCACCAGGCTGTCGTCGTCCGGGTCGAGCAGATAGCCCTTGCGGCGGCTGACCTCGCGTACCGCGCCGGCCCGCTGCACCCACTCCTCGCCGGCCGGGCCCGCCGCAGCGATCACCCAGTCCTCGCCGTGCACCGGCTCGTAGACCGGGCGCAGCACCTCGGCGACGACCGAGCGCAGCCGCTGTTCGACCAGGTTGAGCCAGACGTACGCACGCCCGGCCCGGCGGACCCTGGTCCGAGCCTCGTCCCAGGCCGCCGCGGGCCAGGCGAGCGTGGGTTCGATCGATCCCGGCTGGTGCGGTACCGTGCGGCCCGATCCGCTGCGGACGACGGCGGTGGGGGCGTCTCCCCGCGCCGTGCCTCCTGCGGCACCCCCGTCGGGGACGACCATCCCGGACCTCACCATCCTCATGTGCCTCACGTGCGCACCCGTGTGGCTCGCCGACGACAACGTACCGCGCCGGAGGCCGCCGGGTAGGCCGTCCGGGTGACTCCGGACGATCAAGAATACGCCGACTGCCGCAGTCCGGCTCTCGGCCTCGGCCCGGTGCCGGTCCGTCACCAGGAGGTACTGGTACACCCGTTCGGGCGAAGAACCGGTGAAAGCACCATGGTTTCCCCCCGGCTGCGACACCATGCCAAGGGACATGGCAGGCCCTTCCCGTGGGCATAGGCCACGTGACGATTACCGTCCCTGGCGGGCAGGGCGCGGTGCGGTGCGAGCGGAAGTTGTTGACGACGATGCAGGTCTGGCCGGGACAGCCGTACCCCCTGGGCGCCACCTACGACGGCGCGGGGACCAACTTCGCGGTGTTCTCCGAGGTCGCCGAGCGCGTCGAGCTGTGCCTGCTCGGGGAGGACGGCTCGGAGACCTCGGTGGAGCTGCGCGAGACGGACGCCTTCGTCCGGCACGCCTACCTCCCGGGCGTCCAGCCGGGCCAGCGCTACGGCTTCCGGGTGCACGGCCCGTACGCGCCCGCCAGAGGCAACCGCTGCAACGGCGCCAAACTGCTGCTCGACCCCTACGCGAAGGCGATGAGCGGCACCATCGACTGGGACGAGTCCGTCTACGGCTACCACTTCGGCTCGCCGGAGCAGCGCAACGACCTGGACTCCGCCCCGCACACCATGGCCTCGGTGGTGGTCAACCCCTTCTTCGACTGGGGCAACGACCGCCCGCCGCGCACCGACTACCACCGCACGGTGATCTACGAGGCGCATGTGAAGGGCCTGACCTTCCTGCACCCCGGCATCCCCGAGGAGATCCGCGGGACCTACGCCGGAATAGCGCACCCGGCCGTGGTCGAGCACCTGGTGAAGCTGGGCGTCACCGCCATCGAGCTGATGCCGGTGCACCAGTTCGTGCACGACCACCGCCTGGTCGAGCTGGGCCTCGCCAACTACTGGGGCTACAACACCATCGGCTTCTTCGCGCCGCACGGCGCGTACTCCTCGCTGGGCGACCGGGGCCAGCAGGTGCAGGAGTTCAAGTCGATGGTGAAGGCGCTGCACGCGGCCGGCATCGAGGTGATCCTCGACGTGGTCTACAACCACACCGCCGAGGGCAACCACCTGGGCCCCACGCTGGCGTTCCGGGGGCTGGACAACTCCGCCTACTACCGCCTCGCGGCCGACCGCCGCTACTACGAGGACACCACCGGCACCGGCAACAGCCTGCTGATGCGCCATCCGCACGTGCTCCAGCTGATCATGGACTCGCTGCGCTACTGGGTCACCGAGATGCACGTGGACGGCTTCCGCTTCGACCTCGCGGCGACCCTGGCCCGCCAGTTCCACGAGGTGGACCGGCTGTCCTCGTTCTTCGACCTGGTCCAGCAGGACCCGGTGGTCTCCCAGGCCAAGCTGATCGCCGAGCCCTGGGACGTCGGCGAGGGCGGCTACCAGGTCGGCAACTTCCCGCCGCTGTGGACCGAGTGGAACGGCCAGTACCGCGACACGGTCCGCGACCTGTGGCGCGGCGACAACGCGGCGCTGGCCGAGTTCGGCTCACGGCTGACCGGCTCCTCCGACCTGTACCAGGACGACGGGCGCCGTCCCATCGCCTCCATCAACTTCGTCACCTGCCACGACGGTTTCACCCTGCGCGACCTGGTCTCGTACAACACCAAGCACAACGAGGCCAACCACGAGGGCAACCGGGACGGCGAGAGCTTCAACCGCTCCTGGAACTGCGGCGTCGAGGGCGACACCGACGATCCGGCGGTGCTCGCCCTGCGGGCCCGTCAGCAGCGCAACTTCATCGCGACGCTGATGCTCTCGCAGGGCGTGCCGATGCTCTCGCACGGCGACGAGTTCGGGCGCAGCCAGGGCGGCAACAACAACGCCTACTGCCAGGACAGCGAGATCTCCTGGGTGCAGTGGCCGTCCGCGGCGATCGGCCCGGTCCGGATGTCCAGCGAGGCCGACGAGGACACCCCGGAGGTCGAGGACCACACCGCCCAGCTGCTGGAGTTCACCCGGCACATGGTCTGGCTGCGCCGGGACCACCCGGTGTTCCGGCGGCGCCGGTTCTTCCACGGCCGCCCGGTCTCCGGCACCCACGACGACCTCACCGACATCGCCTGGTTCACCCCGGGCGGCGAGGAGATGACCGACCGGGACTGGAGCGCGTCCTTCGCCAAGTCGCTCACGGTCTTCCTCAACGGCTACGCCATCTCCGAGCCGGACCGGCGCGGCGGCCGGATCACCGACGACTCCTTCCTACTGCTGTTCAACGCTGGGGCGACCGGGATGGACTTCACCGTCCCGATCAACCACGGCCGCGAGTGGCAGGTGATCGTGGACACCGCGATGCCCTGGGTGATCCCGCCGGGCACCGGCGCCAAGGTCCGGGCCGGCGACGGGCTGCACCTGGCGGACCGCTCGATGATGGTGCTGCAGCGCCCGGCCTGATTCCCGCCCCGGACCGGCCGCGGGTGGCGCATCTGTACGCGCTGCGGTCGTGCGATCCGCCGGATCGGGGTAAGCGTGGTGCATGACCGCAGCGCAGGTGCACGAATCACAGGCCGCTGAACCACAGGTCGCCGAGCCACAGGCCGAGGACCCGGGAGTGCACATGCCGGCGGCGAGCTACCGGCTGCAGCTCCAGCCCGGCTTCGGATTCGCCGAGGCCGGGCTGGCCGTGCCCTACCTGGCCCGGCTGGGGGTGACCCGGCTGCACCTCTCCCCCGTACTGGAGGCCGTGCCCGGCTCCACCCACGGCTACGACGTGGTCGAGCACAGCAGGATCAGCGCCCAGCTCGGCGGCGAGGACGGACTGCGCGCGCTGGCCGCCCTGGCCCGGGCGCACGGTCTCGGGCTGATCGTGGACACCGTGCCCAACCACATGGCCGCACCGGTCCCCGCGCACCTGAACCACGCCTGGTTCTCCCTGCTGCGGGACGGACCGCAGTCCCGCTACGCCGCCTGGTTCGACGTGGACTGGGAGGCACAGGACGGACGCATCCTGCTCCCGGTGCTGGGCGACCGGCTCGGCGCCGAGCTGGACCGGTTCAAGGCCGACAGGTGGCACGGGCAGCCGGTGCTGCGCTACTACGACCAGGTGTTCCCGCTGCGCCCCGGCACCGAGGGCCTGCCGACCGCCGAACTGCTGGACCGTCAGCACTACCGGCTGGCCTGGTGGCGGCTGGCCCGGACCGAACTCAACTACCGGCGCTTCTTCACCGTCGCCGAGCTGGTCGCGGTCCGGGTCGAGAACCCCGAGGTGTTCCAGGCCACGCACGGCACCCTGCTGCGGCTGCGCGCAGAGGGCCTGATCGACGGCTTCCGGATCGACCACCCGGACGGGCTGGCCGACCCGCGCGGCTATCTCCGGCGGCTGCGGCACGCCACCGACGGGGCCCCGGTGGTGGTCGAGAAGATCCTCACCGGGGACGAGCGGCTGCCGCCGGACTGGCCGTGCGCGGGCACCACCGGCTACGACGCGCTGCGCCGCGTCGACGGTGTGCTCACCGACGCGGCGGGCCTGCCCGCGCTCACCGCCGGGTACGCCGCCTACTGCGACGGCGGCGCGTCCGGCAATGCCGGCAACAGCCCTGGCATCGAGGTGGAGAGCGCCACCGCGGCGGCCCGGCGTGGACGCCAGGAGATGACCGCACCCACCGGAGAACTCGCCGCCGAGGTGAACCGGCTGGTGCGGGTCGCCATCGCGGCCGGACGCGAGGACCCGGCGCTGCGCGACCACCCGCCCTGGGCGCTGCGCCAGGCCGTCGCGGACACCCTCGCCGCCTACCACCTCTACCGCCCCTACCCGGTCCCCGGCGAGCCCGACAACCCCGCCGACATCGAGCGGATCACCGCCGCGGCCGCCGACGCCCGCACCCTGCTGGAACCCGCCCACGCCGCCGGCGCCGACCTGGTGCGGGACCTGGCGCTGGGACGGTACGGGCGCGGCCCGGCCAGGGACGAGTTCCGGATCCGCTTCGCGCAGACTGCGTCGGCCGTGGCCGCCAAGGGGGTCGAGGACACCGCGTTCTACCGCCGCTACCCGCTGCTCTCGCTGAACGAGGTCGGCGGCGACCCGGGCCACGCCGGGGTGACCGTCGCCGAGTTCCACGCCTACTGCGTCCGGATGCGGCGCGACTGGCCCGGCACCATGACCGCGCTGTCCACCCACGACACCAAGCGCAGCGCCGACGCCCGGGCCCGGCTGGCCGTCCTCGCCGAGGCCCCCGAGGAGTGGCACGCGGAGCTCGCCGCCTGGACCGAGCTGGCCCCCGCCGCGCGGGAACACCCGCACGCCGCCTACCTGCTGTGGCAGACCGCCGTGGCGGCCTGGCCGATCGACGCGGACCGGCTGGCCGCCACCGCGCTGAAGTCGGTCCGCGAGGCCAAGCTGCGCACCACCTGGACCGAGCCCGACGCCGGGTACGAGCAGGCCGTCGAACAGCTGGCCAGGGCGATCCCCGGGACCCCGGCGCTGGCCGCCCGGATCGGGGCGTTCGTCGCGCGGCTGGACCCGCACGCCCGGGTCAACACCCTCTCCGCCGCCCTGCTGCACCTGACCATGCCCGGCAACCCCGACCTCTACCAGGGCAGCGAGGAGCCGCTGCGGACCCTGGTCGACCCGGACAACCGCCGCCCGGTCGACCTGGACGGCCTGTCCGCGCGCCTGGCCGCGCTGGACGCCGGCGACCCGGTGGACGGCCTCGCCGCCGAGAAGCTGAAACTCACGGCGACCGTGCTCCGGCTGCGCCGGAAGCGCCCGGACGCCTTCGCCGACGGGTACACCCCCGTCTCCACCGCCGACCACCCCGCACCCGACCACCCTGCCGCCGAGCCTCCAGCCCCTGACCACCCTGCCGCCGACCACCCTGCCGCCGACCGCCCTGCCGCTGACCACCTGGTCGCCTTCCTGCGCGGCACCGAGGTGCTGGCCGCCGCGACCCGACTCCCGTACGGTCTGCGAAGGGACGGCGGCTGGGGCGACGCCGCGCTGCCGCTGCCACCCGGCCGCTGGACCGACGTCCTGACCGGCCGGCCCGCGCCCGCCGACCGGGCCCCGCTGGCCGCTCTGCTCGCCGAACTCCCCGTCGCCCTCCTCGTCCGCGACCCCCAGGAGCCCTGACGTGCCCTCCCGCAGCACCGGTACCCACGCCGTCACCAGCACCGACACCGACCGCGATCAGGACGGCGACCACGGGCCGCAGCACCGGTTCGAGCTGTGGGCCCCGGTGGCCCACCGGGTGCTGCTGGAACTGGACGGCGCCGCCCACCCCATGCGCCGCGACCCGGACCGCCCGGGCTGGTGGCTCGCCGACGCGCCCGCCGACCCGGACCGCAGCCGCTACGGCTTCCGCCTGGACGACGACCCGCAACTGCTCCCCGACCCTCGCTCGGCACGCCAGCCGGACGGGCCGGACGGCCCGTCGCAGCTGGTCGACCACCGGGCCTTCCGCTGGTCGGACACCCCCTGGCAGGGCCGGTCCCTGCCCGGCAGCGTCCTGTACGAGCTGCACATCGGCACCTTCACCCCCGAGGGGACCTTCGACGCCGCGGCCGCCCGGCTGGACCACCTGGTGGACCTCGGCGTCGACCTGGTGGAGCTGCTGCCGGTCTGCCCCTTCCCCGGCAGCCACGGCTGGGGCTACGACGGTGTCTCGCTCTGGGCGGTGCACGAGCCCTACGGCGGCCCGGAGGGGCTCAAGCGCTTCGTCGACGCCGCCCACCGCCGGGGCCTGGGCGTGGTGCTGGACGTAGTGCACAACCACCTCGGGCCCTCCGGCAACTACCTGCCGCGCTTCGGGCCCTACTTCACCGACCGTCACCACACGCCCTGGGGTTCGGCGGTGAACCTGGACGCCCCCGGCTCCGACGAAGTGCGCGACTACCTGGTCGGCAGCGCCCTGTCCTGGCTGCGGGACTACCGCGTCGACGGGCTGCGGCTGGACGCCGTGCACGCCCTGGTCGACACCAGGGCCGTGCACTTCCTGGAGCAGCTGTCCGCCGCCGTGGAGTCGCTGGCCGCCGGCACCGGCCGACCGCTGTTCCTGATCGGCGAGTCGGACCTCAACGACCCGCGCGTGATCACCCCGCGCGAGGCCGGCGGCCTGGGCCTGGACGCCCAGTGGAGCGACGACCTGCACCACTGCCTGCACGCCGCACTCACCGGCGAGGACCAGGCCTACTACGGCGACTTCGCCGTCCGGCCGCTGACCGGCCTGGCCCGGACGCTGACCCGGGGCTGGTACCACGACGGCCGCTGGTGCTCGTTCCGGGGCCGCACCCACGGCCGCCCGCTGGACCGTCAGCGCACCCCGGCCCACCGGCTGCTGGGCTACCTGCAGACCCACGACCAGGTCGGCAACCGCGCCACCGGCGACCGGATCTCGGCCGGCCTCGACCCCCGGCTGCTCGCGGCCGGGGCGGCGCTGGTGCTGACCGGACCGTTCACCCCGATGCTCTTCATGGGCGAGGAGTGGGGCGCGCACACCCCCTGGCAGTTCTTCACCGACCATCAGGACCCCGCCCTCGCCGAGGCGGTCCGCACCGGCCGACGCCGCGAGTTCGCCGGCCACGGCTGGGCCCCGGACGACGTCCCCGACCCGCAGGCGTTGTCCACCTTCCTCGGCTCCAAACTCGACTGGACCGAGCCGCACCGCAAGCCGCACGCGGACCTGCTCGCCTGGTACCGCACCCTGCTGGCGCTGCGCCGCGCCCACCCGGCCTTCACCGACCCCCGCCTCGCGGCGGTCCACGCCGAGGCGGACGAGGAGCAGCGCTGGCTGGTGCTGCACCGGGGCGGCCACCGCACCGCGGTGAACCTCGGCGACGAACCCCGGCTGGTCCCGCTGGGAGCGCCCGCGCGCGCGACGCTGGCCGCGTTCCCGGCCACGGTGGGCGCGCCGGACGGCGCGTCCCTGCTGCTGCCGCCTCGCTCCACCTGGATCGGCCGCACCTGAGCAGGCGCGGCCGATCCAGCGGTGTGAGTCCGCAGGCGTGAGTCCGGGGGGGGTGAGTCCCGGGGGGGGTGAGTGCCGTGCGGTCAGTGCACCGGCGTGGGCAGTTCCTCCACGAGCGGCGCCGCCGTCGGCGCGCCGGGCTGCCGCCGTCCGGGCAGGTGGTGGAAGAAGAGGTTCAGCGCGATGGCGACCAGACAGCCCGCGCTGATGCCTGAGCCCATCACCGTCTGCACCACCTGCGGGAAGTGCGACCAGAAGCCGGGGGCGGCGATCGGCAGCAGCCCGAAGCCCAGCGCCACCGCAACGATCAGCAGGTTGTCGCTGTCGTCGAGCCGCGCCCGGGTCAGCGTTCTGATCCCGCTGGCGGCGACCGTGCCGAACAGCGCGAACCCGGCGCCGCCGAGCACCGGCTGCGGCACGATCGCGATGATCGCGCCCGCGATCGGGAACAGGCCCAGCAGGATCAGGATGCCGCCGCCGACCGCGACCACGTAGCGGCTGCGCACTCTGGTCAGCGCGATCAGCCCGATGTTCTGCGCGAACGCGGTCACCGCGAGGCCGTTCAGCAGGGCGGCGACGACCGTGGCCGCGCCGTCCGCGCGCAGACCGGCGGCGATGGTGTCCTCGGTCACCGGCATCTCCACGACCTCGCCCAACGCCAGCATGTCGGCGGTGCTCTCGGTCATCGACACCACCATCACGATCAGCATGGAGATGATCGCACCGGCCTGGAACTCGGGTGCGCCGAAGTGGAACGGCGAGGGCACCGCGAAGACCGGGGTGCTGTTCAGCGCGGAGGCGTCGAACAGACCGAACGGGACCGCCAGCAGGGTGCCGATGACCAGCCCCAGCAGGATCGCGATGCTGCGGAGGAAGCCGGTCAGGAAGCGGTTCAGCAGCAGCACCACGAGCAGGGTCACCGCGCCCAGGACGATCCGGTGGACCGAGGCGAAGTCCTTGGCGGTCGGGTCGCTGCCGGTGATCCAGCCGAACGCGACCGGGAACAGCGAGAGCCCGATCAGGCTGATCACGGTGCCGCTGACCACCGGCGGGAAGAAGCGTCCGAGCTTGCCGAAGAACGGTGCGGCCAGGACGGTCACCGCCCCGGCGATCAGGATGGAGCCGTAGATCACCGGCAGGGCGTGCCCGTGCGCGGTGTTCTCGGCGATCGACAGCATCGGCGCCACCGCCGCGAAGGTCGTCCCGTTGACGAAGGGCATCCGGGAGCCGACCTTCCAGACCCCCAGGGTCTGCAGCAGGGTGGCCAGTCCCGAGGTGAGCAGCGCGGCGCCGATCAGCACCGTCATCTCGGCGGTGGACAGCCCCACGGCGGCACCGACGATCAGCGGCGGCGCGACGACGCCCGCGTACATCGCGGCGATGTGCTGCAGCCCGTAGGCGACGAGGCGGGGAGCGGGCAGTAGCTCGTCCACCGGGTGGACTGTGGATGTGGCGGGTGCGTCAGGTGCGTCCGGGCATGCGGAATCCACGCTGGTGCCTCCAGAGGTGCGGTGCGTTCACCGAAGGGGGGATGCGGAGCTGACCTGGGGCAGGGGACGGCCTGCGGGCAGGACGAGGCGGCGACCTTGTTCGACGGAGTTTCCGCTATTCGAAAACTACTTTTCGCTTGCAGGAAACGTAGATCCACACAACCGCACCGTCAACAGACTGTTGAGGAATTTGTGGCTTCCTACAGCACGGTCGGAGCCCGCTCAGGACGCCGCGCGCCGCCGCAGTTCCTGCCAGAGCGCCGCCACCTGCGGCTCCAGCCGGTCCAGCGGCCCGTCGTTGTCGATCACCAGATCCGCCACTGCCAGCCGGTCCTCGCGGGACGCCTGGGCCGCCATCCGGGCGCGCGCCTCGTCCTCCGGCATCCCCCGGAGCGTCACCAGCCGCCGCAGCCGGGTCTCCTCGGCGGCGTCGACCACCACCACCAGGTCGTACAGCGCCGCCAGCCCGTTCTCGGCCAGCAGCGGGACGTCGTGCAGCACCACGTCGCCCGGCCCGGCGCCCGCCTCCAGCTCGGCGGAGCGCCGGCCCACCAGCGGGTGCACGATGGCGTTCAGCGCGGCCAGCCGGTCCGGGTCGGCGAACACGATCCGGCCCAGCGCGGGCCGGTCCAGCGCCCCGTCCGGCAGCAGCACCCCGTCGCCGAACTCGGCCACCACCGCCGCCAGCCCCGCCGTCCCGGGGGCCACCACCTCCCGGGCGATCAGGTCGGCGTCCACGACCACCGCCCCGTACGAGGCCAGCAACGCCGAGACCGCACTCTTCCCGGCCCCGATCCCACCCGTAAGTCCCACCTTCACCATGCCCCGCAGCCTACCCACAGCCAGAAACCCCCTCAGGGGCGCGAGGAACTGCGCGACCGACCATCAACGCTCCCGCAGCCTCGGCACCACAGCACCCCGCTCCCCCTGGAGCAACGCAAAAAAGGACCCCCACCCCGAAGGGTGGAGGTCCTTTCAGCTACAGCTCAGCGCCAAGCGTTCAGCTCTGGCCGCCCGCAAGCTTCTCGCGCAGCGCGGCGAGGGCCTCGTCGGTCGCCAGGGCGCCCGAGGTCTCGTCGCTGCTCGAGGAGTACGAGCCACCGGACAGAGCGGCACCGGCACCGGCGGAGGCACCGGCCTCGGGGGCCGCACCCTCGCCCGCCGCAGCGGCCTCGGCGTCGGCCTCGCGGCTCTTGATGACCTGGGCCTGGTGCTGCTCGAAGCGGGTCTGCGCCTCGGCGTACTGGCGCTCCCACTCCTCACGCTGCTTCTCGAAGCCGGGCAGCCAGTCGTTCGCCTCGGGGTCGAAGCCCTCCGGGTAGATGTAGTTGCCCGCATCGTCGTAGGAGGCAGCCATGCCGTACAGGGTCGGGTCGAACTCGACCGACGCCGGGTCGGCACCGAGGGACTCGTTGGCCTGCTTCAGCGAGAGGCTGATGCGACGACGCTCGAGGTCGATGTCGATGACCTTGACGAAGATCTCGTCGCCGACCTGGACGACCTGCTCCGGGATCTCCACGTGGCGCTCGGCCAGCTCGGAGATGTGGACCAGACCCTCGATCCCCTCGTCCACGCGGACGAACGCACCGAACGGAACCAGCTTGGTGACCTTACCCGGGACGACCTGACCGATCTGGTGGGTCCGGGCGAACTGCTGCCACGGGTCCTCCTGGGTCGCCTTCAGCGACAGGGAGACGCGCTCGCGGTCCATGTCCACGTCGAGAACCTCGACGGTGACCTCCTGGCCGACCTCGACAACCTCGGAGGGGTGGTCGATGTGCTTCCAGGACAGCTCGGAGACGTGCACCAGGCCGTCGACGCCACCCAGGTCCACGAAGGCACCGAAGTTGACGATGGAGGAGACGACGCCGGAGCGCACCTGACCCTTCTGCAGGGTGGTGAGGAAGGTCTGGCGGACCTCGCTCTGGGTCTGCTCCAGCCAGGCACGGCGGGACAGGACCACGTTGTTGCGGTTCTTGTCCAGCTCGATGATCTTGGCCTCGAGCTCCTTGCCCACGTAGGGCTGGAGGTCGCGGACACGACGCATCTCGACCAGCGAGGCCGGCAGGAAGCCACGGAGGCCGATGTCGAGGATGAGACCACCCTTGACGACCTCGATGACGGTACCGGTGACGATGCCGTCCTCTTCCTTGATCTTCTCGATCGTGCCCCAGGCGCGCTCGTACTGAGCACGCTTCTTGGACAGGATGAGACGACCCTCCTTGTCCTCCTTCTGGAGAACCAGGGCCTCGATGCTGTCGCCAACGGCGACGACGTCGTGCGGGTCGACGTCGTGCTTGATGGACAGCTCGCGGGACGGGATGACGCCCTCGGTCTTGTAACCGATGTCGAGGAGAACCTCGTCACGGTCGACCTTCACGATGATGCCGTCGACGATGTCGCCATCGTTGAAGTACTTGATGGTCTCGTCGATCGCCGCGAGGAAGGCCTCTGCGTCGCCGATGTCGTTGACCGCCACCTGCGGGGTGGTACGGGCCTCGGTGCTGCTGGTCGTCATTAGGAAAAGGGCTCCGGTACGGACATGAAGTCGTAGGTACTACTACGCCGGGGACCCGTTATCGCTCCACCAAGGACCAGACAGGGCTGAGCCGGTGTATCGCAACTCCCATACCTCTACGGGAACCCGATACCCCGGGCTGTGACTGTGGGGTCTTCAACAGATGCGAGCGCGACCTGCTCCGTCCGAGGCGCGCAGGCCCGCAGCGCAACTTGTAGCATACGGGGACAGCCATGCACGGTCAATGCGAGATACCACAGGACGGGAAAGCCCCTCACAAACCGGAATGAACCGGTCAGCACAGCACTCGCGTGGCGACCCTTCCGGCGACGCACCAGACGCTACGGGGGCAAGGCTACGCTACCTCCGAGATGACCCAGTACACCGATACCCCCTCAGACGATGCTCCGGACCTCGACGACGGCCTCGACGGCTACGAGGACGACGAGTCCGAGGCCGTGCGCCGCAGCGCCGGGACCGCCGAGAGCAGCCACGCCAACCGCCACTGGTGGGACCGCAACGCCGACGAGTACCAGGACGAACACGGCGGCTTTCTCGGCGACGCCCGCTTCACCTGGTGCCCCGAGGGCCTGGACGAGGAGCAGGCCCGACTCCTGGGCGACCGCTCCCGACTGGCCGGACGCACCGTACTGGAGATCGGCGCCGGCGCCGCCCAGTGCTCGCGCTGGCTGGCCGCGCAGGGCGCCCGCCCGGTGGCGCTGGACCTGTCGCACCGTCAGCTGCAGCACTCGCTGCGGATCGACCAGCAGCTCGGGCTGCCGCCGGTCCCGCTGGTGCAGGCCGACGCCACCGTGCTCCCCTTCGCCGACGGCTGCTTCGACCTGGCCTGCTCGGCCTACGGCGCGGTGCCGTTCGCGGCGGACACCGCCCTGCTGATGCGCGAGGTGCACCGGGTGCTGCGACCGGGCGGGCGCTGGGTGTTCTCGGTGACCCACCCGGTCCGCTGGGCCTTCCCGGACGAGCCGGGGCCGGAGGGCCTGACGGCCACCGCCTCGTACTTCGACCGCACCCCCTACGTGGAGCAGGACGATCAGGGCCGCGCCGTCTACGTCGAGCACCACCGGACCCTGGGCGACCGGGTGCGCGAGCTGACCACCGCCGGGTTCCGGCTAGTCGACCTCGTCGAGCCCGAGTGGCCGGAGGACCTGACCGCCGAGTGGGGCGGCTGGAGCCCGCTGCGGGGGCGGCACCTTCCGGGCACCGCGATCTTCGTCACCGTCCGGACCTGACCCACCGTCCGGGGCCGACCCGGCGCGGGCCGGGCGCCGCCGGGCCTCCAGCAGGAACGCCCCGGCGAGCAGCAGCAGCCCGGTGATCGGCATCCCCCAGGGCAGGTAGGTGTCGATCATCAGCACCAGGGTGCGCTGCTGTTTGACCAGCGAGGCGGCCGCGTCCAGGTAGTCCGGGCGGATCTTCACCTGACCGGCGAAGACGGTGACCGGGGCCATCCCGCTGGAGGCCGGGAAGCGCAGCTCCTCGTGGTGGTCCTCCTCGCCCCGCACCGGGGCGCCGGTGACCGGGTCCACCCAGAACTTGCGGACCGTGGTGTACCAGCGCTGGTAGCCCAGCGAGGCGATGGTGGCCGGGGTGATCCCGGCGACCCCGGCCGGCATGGTCTTGGGGAAGACCACCTTGGTCCACGGGATGGTCTGTTCGAAGTAGTAGACCTTCATCCCCCGGTAGACCTGGGTGCCCTTGTAGAGGATCGGCGCCGAGGCCCTGGTCTGCGGGTCGTAGTACTGGTAGTCGCGCGGCTGGGTGTCGAAGGGGAACTTGTACTCGATGCCGTCCCGGGCGACCGGGTCGCCGTCGACGCTCTCGCCACAGCAGTGCACCGGGGCCTGGGTGTGCGCGTCGAAGACGTACACCTCCGGGATCTCCGAGATCATCGTCCCGTTGGTGCCCTCGACGTAGGACAGGGCGTCCCAGACCACCACGTCCCTACCGGTGCGCTTCTTCTCCGCGGCGGCCGCGGCGGCGTCGCCGCGCAGGGTCTGCACGATGGTGACGGTCTGGTGCGGGACGCCCACCATCCGGCTGTAGTCGATCAGGGTGGCGTCCTTCGCCTGCAGCACCACGGCCTGGTACTGGTTGGCCGGCACCTTCACCACGCGCGGGTAGACGTACCAGTGCAGCAGCGGGCCGAGGGCGCCGAGGAACGCGGCGAGGGCGACCAGGACGAGGCTTGATCTCCGGTGCATCGCGGCCGCCCGTTACGGATGCGCCGGAGCGCTGGTCAGCAGTGGCTTGGCCGAGGTGGGACCGCCCTGCTGCGCCAACGGCACCAGCACCAGGGCCATCACCAGCGCCAGCGCCACCCCCGCGAGCGCGGCCAGCAGTGCACGCATCCGCCACCTCCCTCATTCGGCCGACCCGCACCGTAACCCCGGCCCGGCCAAATGAGAACAGGTTCTACTCGAATACCTCGCCAGGCATCGGCCCTCGACATGTATGGGGCCTCGCCGCACACCGGCCCCGCCGCGCACCGCGGCCCGCCCCGGAGCCCGGCTCAGTGCGCCGCGCCCTCCCAGTCGTGCCCGGAGCCGACCGAGACGTCGAGCGGGGCGCGCAGCGGGTAGGCGTCGGCCATCTCCCGGCGCACCAGCTCCTCCACCCGGGAGCGCTCACCCGGCGCGACCTCCAGCACGATCTCGTCGTGCACCTGGAGCAGCATCCGCGAGCTCAGCCCGGACCCGGACAGCGCCGCGTCCACCTTCAGCATCGCGATCTTGACGATGTCCGCGGCCGAGCCCTGGATCGGCGCGTTCAGCGCCATCCGCTCGGCCATCTCCCGGCGCTGCCGGTTGTCGCTGGTCAGGTCGGGCAGGTAGCGGCGACGGCCGAGCACCGTCTCGGTGTAGCCGGTGTGCCGGGCCTCCTCGACGACCCGGCGCAGGTAGTCGCGGACCCCGCCGAAGCGCTCGAAGTAGGTGTCCATCAGCCGCCGCGCCTCCGCGGCCTCGATACCGAGCTGCTGCGACAGGCCGAAGGCCGACAGCCCGTACGCCAGTCCGTAGGACATCGCCTTGATCTTGCGGCGCATCTCCGCGTCGACCCGGGCCGGCTCCACGCCGAAGACCTGCGAGCCGACGGTGGTGTGCAGATCCTCGCCACTGTCGAAGGCGGCCAGCAGGGCCTCGTCCTCGGACAGGTGCGCCATGATCCGCAGCTCGATCTGGCTGTAGTCGGCGGTCAGCAGCTCCTCGAAGCCCGCGCCGACCACGAACGCACGGCGGATCATCCGGCCCTCCTCGGTGCGCACCGGGATGTTCTGCAGGTTGGGATCGGTGGAGGACAGCCGGCCGGTGGCGGCCACCATCTGGTTGAAGGTGGTGTGGATCCGGCCGTCCGCGGCGACGGTCTTGATCAGGCCCTCGACCGTGCTGCGCAGCCGGGTCTGGTCACGGTGCCGCAGCAGGATCACCGGCAGCTCGTGCGTGGTCTGCGCGGCCAGCCAGGTCAGCGCGTCGGCGTCGGTGGTGAAGCCGGTCTTGATCTTCTTGGTCTTCGGCAGCTCCAGCTCACCGAAGAGGACCTCCTGCAGTTGCTTGGGCGACCCGAGGTTGAACTCGTGGCCGACCGAGTGGTGCGCCTCCTTGACGGCCTGCTGCACGGCGGCGCCGAACTGGATCTCCAGCTGGGTGAGCCAGTCCAGGTCGGCGGCGATCCCGGAGCGCTCCATCCGGGCGAGCAGCTCGGCGATCGGCAGCTCGACGTCCTGCATCAGGGTCAGTGCCTGGTCCTTGGCGAGCCGTTCGTCGAGCACCTCGGCCAGGTCGAGCACGGTGCGCGCCTGCACCATCAGGCCCTGCGCGGCGGCGGCCGCCTCGTCGTCGGCGTCCTCGCCGAAGGCCAGCTGGCCGCTGTCGGCGGCGGTGCTCGCGCCCAGCTGCCGGCCCAGGTACTCCTCGGCCAGCACGTCAAGACCGAAGGTGCGGCGGCCGGGCTTCTCCAGGTAGGCGCCCAGGGCGCTGTCCGAGACCACGCCGCGCACGGTCCAGCCGTGCTCGGCGAAGGCCCGCATCACCTGCTTGGCGATGTGCAGGGCCTTGGGCCGCCCGGCGTCGGCGAGCCAGCCGGCGAAGGCCTGCTCGTCGGCCTCGGCCAGCGCGGACGGATCCAGCCAGGCGGCCGGCCCGCCGGCCGCGGCCAGCGCGATCGCGGTCACCCGGCCCTCGCCCAGGGCCCAGGTGTAGTCGGCGGCCAGCCCGATCCGGGCCGCGCCGGCGGCGTGCTCGGCCAGCCAGGCCGCCGCCGCGCCCGCCTCGGTGAGCAGCTCGCCCTCGACCTCGACTCCGGGCCCGGCCGCCCCGGCCGCCACCGCCTCGCCCTCGGCCGCGCCCGGGTCGGCCGCGAACAGCCGGTCCCGCAGCGCCTGGTTGCGGAACTCCAGCGCGTCCAGCAGCACCAGGGCGGCCTCGCGGTCGTACGGCTTGCGGTCCAGATCCTGGACGCCGAGCGGCAGTTCGACGTCGCGGACCAGCTCGGTCAGCTCGCGGTTGAGCTTCACCGCGTCGAGCCCGGCCCGGAGCTTCTCGCCGATCTTGCCCTTGACCTCGTCGGCGTGCTCCACCAGCGCGGCGAAGGAGCCGTACTGGCCGATCCACTTGGCGGCGGTCTTCTCGCCGACGCCGGGGATGCCGGGCAGGTTGTCGGAGGGGTCGCCGCGCAGCGCCGCCAGGTCCGGGTACTGGGTGGGGGTGACGCCGTACTTCTCCTCCACCTTCTCCGGGGTGTAGCGGGTCATCTCGGAGACGCCCTTGGTCGGGTAGAGGACGGTGACGTCCTCGCTGACCAGCTGCAGCGCGTCCCGGTCGCCGGTGAGGATCAGCACCTCGAAGCCCTCGGCGGCGGCGCGGGTGGCCAGCGTGGCGATGATGTCGTCCGCCTCGAACTCGGCCAGCCGCAGGTGCGGCACCCGCATCGTGTCCAGCAGTTCGCTCACCAGCTCGACCTGGCCCCGGAACTCCGACGGCGAGGCCGAGCGGGTGGCCTTGTACTCGGGGTAGATCCCGGCCCTGAAGGTCTTCCGGGAGACGTCGAAGGCCACCGCGAAGTGCGTCGGGGCCTCGTCCCGCAGGATGTTGGCGAGCATCGACGCGAACCCGTAGACCGCGTTGGTGGGCTGGCCGGTGGAGGTGGCGAAGTTCTCCGCAGGGAAGGCGTAGAACGCGCGGTAGGCCATCGAGTGGCCGTCGAGCAGCAGCAGCCGGGGCCGCGCCGCGGCACCCTTCCCGCCCCTGCCCGGCGCAGCACCGCCCGCACCGGTACCCCCGGTACCGGAGCCCCTGCCTGAACTGCTCACCATCACTGCCACCGCTTCCCGCACTGGAGCTTCACTGCCGCTGGAAATCCTATGGCCCGCCACTGACAGCGCCGCCCACTGACACCGCGCGGCGGGGTCGTACGATCGCAAGGCAGCCCGATCACCGATCACCAGGAGCACCATGTCCGCCGAACCGCAGCCGGAGCCCGCCCTCCGCCTGAACGTCCCCCAGGACGTGATCGACCACTTCGCCAAGCTGGGCGTGGACGCCGCCACCTTCTCCGGGGGACACCTCGGCGAGCGGCTGGGCATCCGCCTGGTCGAGGCCTCCCCCGAGCGGGTCGTCGGCACCATGCCGGTCGAGGGCAACCAGCAGCCGTACGGGCTGCTGCACGGCGGTGCCTCGGCGGCGCTGGCGGAGACCCTCGGCTCGGTCGGCGCGATGCTGCACGCCGGTCCCGGCCGCTACGCGGTCGGCGTGGACCTCAACGCCACCCACCACCGCTCGGCGACCTCCGGCCTGGTGACCGGCGTGGCCACGGCCGTCTTCCGGGGCCGTACCGCCGCGACCTACGAGATCGCGATCACCGACGACCAGGGCCGCCGGATCACCAGCTGCCGGCTCACCTGCATGCTGCGCGACACCTGAGCAGCCTCCGGGCATCGGCCACCGAGCCGCCCCCGGCCCGGCGCGGACGTTTGACCCCTCCCCGCGCCGGGCATCGCCTGCCCCACGGAAGCCGCACGAGGCCGATGGCCCGGGGCTCGACGACGGTGATCGGAGACGGGGGGACGATGAGCGGCATCGGCCCGGTCGAGGAGCCCGCGCCCGGCGCCGGGGACGAACCGACGCTGCGCCCGACCGTGCTCAGCACCTCCGAAGTCCCGGCCTGGGAGCGCCGGTTGGGCGACTGGTGGCGCTCGTTGAGCCACCGTCGCCGGCGGGCCCTGCCACTGGGCGCGGCGGGTCTGCTCGGCGCCCTCGCCCTGCTGGCCGTGTTGGTCACCCCCGGTACGCGGCAGGGCGGTTCGGCCGGCCCGGCACCGGAGCCCTGGCCGGCCCAGATCACCAGGGTGGTCTACAGCGGGATCGGCACCAGCAGCGACCCCACCGGGCACCGTTTCACCGTGCTGGCGACCTTCTCCGACACCAGCTCAACAGCGGTGACGGTCACTCAGATCACGCAGCCCTACCGGGGCGTGGCACTCACCGTCACCCGGCCGCCGGGCCTGCCGTTCACCCTCCGCCCGGGCCGTCCGCTGGTGGTACCGCTGGCCGTGGACATCCGGGACTGCCGCTACACCCCGGTGGGCGACCGACTGCCCTTCCTGGATGTCACGATGAGTAACACGCGTGCAATCCAGCAGCAAAGTGAAATCCTGGGGGACGCATACGCCCGGGATCTGAGCCGGCTTATCACCGCCGCCTGCCGAGAAGACGGCACGGTTTCAGCCAGCCCTGCCGCTGCGGCCCCAACGCTCCCGCACTGACCAGCGCCATCGACGAACACGACAGGGTAATGCAGAACCGGCGGAAGATTTCACAAAGGTACGCGGCCGGCCACCGTCCGAGCCTCAAGTTTCGCTCAGGTCATAACAAGACCATCACATAAAGCTGCTTAGCTCTGCCTTAGGCGCTGATGGAGGCCTAAAGTCACGGCCAGTCACCGCGCCATCGGATCGACAGGTCGGGGCCTGCGCGCGGTTCGACCCTCGCCCAGAGGAAAGGACTGAACGTGCGAAACCGTTCGCTGCTCGTCATCACCACCCTTGCCGTGTCCAGCGCCCTCAGCCTGACGGCCTGCGGCTCCCGCGCCTCCACTTCGAGCTCCGGCAACAGCTCCAGTTCCGCAGCGGGCGCCACCACCGTCACCATCGGCGTCGACGCCCCGCTCACCGGGTCGCTCTCGGCCCTGGGTCTGGGCATCAAGAACTCGGTCGACCTGGCGATCAACACCGCCAACAAGACCAACGAGGTTCCCGGCGTCACCTTCAAGATCGAGGCGCTGGACGACAAGAAGTCGCCGCAGCAGGGCCAGCAGAACGCCACCCAGCTGGTCGGCGACAACAGCGTCGTCGGCGTGGTCGGCCCGCTCAACTCCGGTGTCGCCGTCTCCATGCAGCAGATCTTCAACAACGCCAACCTGGTCGAGGTCTCCCCGGCCAACACCAACCCCACCCTGACCCAGGGCCCGAACTGGCAGACCGGCACCAAGGTCCGTCCGTTCGCCTCGTACTTCCGCACCGCCACCACCGACGCCATCCAGGGCCCCTTCGCCGCCCAGTTCGCCTTCAGCACCCTGGGCAAGAAGAAGGTCTTCCTGGTCGACAACAAGCTGACCTACGGTGTCGGCCTGGTCTCCACCTTCAAGGACGAGTTCACCAAGCTCGGCGGCACCGTGGTCGGCCAGGACCACGTCACCAGCGGCGCCAACGACTTCTCCTCCACCGTCACCGCCATCAAGAACTCCGGCGCCGACTTCGTCTACTTCGGCGGTGAGTACCCGGACTCCGGCCCGCTCACCAAGCAGCTCAAGGCGGCCGGCGACAAGATCCCGCTGATCGGCGGCGACGGCATGTACGACCCGACCTACATCAAGCTGGCCCAGGGTGCGGCCGAGGGCGACTACGCGACCTCCGTCGGCGCCCCGGTGGAGACCCTGGACTCGGCCAAGAAGTTCATCGCCGACTACGCGGCCGGCGGCTACAGCGACCCCTACGCGGCCTACGGCGGCTACTCCTACGACAGCGCCTGGTCGATCATCGAGGCCGTCAAGGCCGTGGCCGCCGCCAACAGCGGCAAGCTGCCCGCGGACCCGCGCAAGGCCATCGAGACCGCCATGGCCCAGGTCAGCTTCAGCGGTGTGACCGGCACGGTCTCCTTCGACCAGTACGGCGACGCCACCAACAAGCAGCTCACCGTCTACGGCGTCAAGGGCGGCCAGTGGACCACCGTCAAGACCGGCACCTTCTCCGGCTGACATCAGCCTGAAAACCCCCGGAGCACGCCCACCGCGCGGGGGCACTGCGTCGCCAGTGCCCCCGCGCGGTTCCACAACCACCCCTGACGGCTCCCCGCCGCCATGACAACGGAGGCCTGCGGTGCACGAACTGCCGCAAAATCTAGCCAACGGCCTGCTACTCGGCGCAACCTACGGACTCATCGCCGTCGGCTACACCATGGTCTACGGCATCGTCCAGCTCATCAACTTCGCCCATGGCGAGATCTTCATGACCGGTGCCTTCGGCGCCCTGACCGTCTACCTCGGTCTCGGTGCCGGCACCTCGATGTGGATAGCACTGCCCCTGATGCTCATCGGCGGCATCTTCACGGCCACTGTCATCGCCGTCCTCGCTGAGCGATTCGCCTACCGGCCACTGCGCGGCGCACCACGTCTGGCCCCGTTGATCACAGCGATCGGGCTGTCCATCGCCCTGCAGCAGCTCGTCTGGGGCTTCTTCCCCGGCGCCAAGTCGCCGCGGATCTTCCCCTCCCTCCCCGGTGGACCGTTCCACCTGCTCTCGGTCACCTTCCAGTCCGCGGACATCTTCGTCGTGGTCGCGGCCGTGGCCTCGATGGTCTTCCTCGCCTACTTCGTGCAGCGCACCCGCACCGGGCGCGCGATGCAGGCCACCGCGCAGGACCCGGACACCGCCAAGCTGATGGGGATCAACACCGACCGGGTGATCGTGATCGCCTTCGCCCTGGGCGCGACCTTCGCCGCCGTGGCGGGTGTGGCCCACGGTCTGCGTTACGGCCAGGTCTCCTTCGACATGGGCTTCCTCGCCGGGCTCAAGGCGTTCACCGCCGCCGTCCTCGGCGGCATCGGCAACATCTACGGCGCCATGCTCGGCGGCATCGTCCTCGGCCTCGCCCAGTCGCTGGCCGCCTCCTACATCCAGAAGATCCCCGGCATGAGCCAGTTCGGCGGCGCCGCCTGGCAGGACGTCTGGGCCTTCGTCATCCTCATCCTCGTGCTCATGATCAGACCACAGGGTCTGCTGGGCGAGCGCGTCGCGGACAGGGCGTGACCACCATGACCGACACCCAGCCCACAGCAACCGCTGTGCCCCGCCCGGCCATTGCGATGCCGGTCACCGTGGCGCGGGGCCTCACCGCCGCAGGCGGTCTCCTCACCGCCGCCTCCGCGTTCCTGGCCTGGACCTACAGCTCCACCTTCCCCGGCGACCTCACCGTCAGCGGCTACCCCGGCGGCCTGCAGTGGATCACGCTGGTGGCCGGCGTGCTCGTGCTGCTGTTCGCCGTGGCCGGCTACCGGCTGCCGGGTCTGCGCTGGCTCGCCCCGGGCGGCGCCGACGGCCCCGCCGTCATCGTCGCCGTCGGCGCGCTGGCCACCACCTGGTACACCCTGATCTCCATCAGTGTGGAACTCGGCGGTCTGGCCAACCTCACCGGCGGCGGCTGGATCGCCGGCGTCGCCTCGGTGCTCGGCCTGGTCGGCGCACTCGGCCTCCCCCGCGACGGCAGGCAGTCCGACGACGCGGAGAACGTCGCCAAGCGCCTGATCGGCTACCCCGGCACGCGGCCCGACCTGCGCCCCGCGCCGGCCCTGCCCGTCGTCCTCGACCTGGTGGTCGTCACCCTGGTGCTGGCCCTCGGGCTCGGCGTCTTCACCTACGGCATCGACACCAGCTACGGCGAGCTGTTCATCGGCTTCCTGATCACCCTCGGCTTCGCCGCCTGGGCTCTGTCCCGCTCCGGGGCGTTCCAGCGCTTCTCCGAGATCGCCAACCGCCGACGGGTGTTCCTCGCGCTCGGGGCCTTCGTCGCGGCGGCGGTCTTCCCCTTCACCCAGAGCAGCGACGCCAACGCCACCATCGGCGTCAACATCCTCATCTTCGCCGGCACCGCCCTCGGGCTCAACGTCGTCGTCGGCCTCACCGGACTGCTCGACCTCGGCTACGTCGCCTTCCTCGGCGTCGGCGCCTACACGGCCGCCCTGGTCTCCGGAGCCGCGACCTCCTCCATCCATACCCAGTTCCCGTTCTGGGCGGCCGCCCTCACCGGCGCCGCCGTGGCCGGCATCTTCGGTGTCATCCTCGGCGCACCCACGCTCCGGGTCCGCGGCGACTACCTGGCCATCGTCACCCTGGGCTTCGGGGAGATCTTCCGCATCGTCGTCAACAACCTCGACGGCACCTCGGGGCCCAACGTCACCGGTGGCCCCAACGGCATCGCGAACATCCCGGACCTGAACCTCTTCGGCTTCAACCTCGGGGCGTCGCACACCATCGGCGGCATCACCCTCGGCCGGTTCGCCAACTACTTCGAACTGATGCTGCTGTTCATCGGCGTGATCGTGCTGGTCTTCAGCCGCTCCAGCAACTCCCGGATCGGCCGCGCCTGGGTGGCCATCCGCGAGGACGAGACCGCGGCCACCGCCATGGGCATCAACGCCTTCCGCTTCAAGCTGCTGGCCTTCGCCCTCGGCGCCACCCTGGCCGGCCTCGCCGGAACCGTCATGGCGCACGTGAACTTCAGTGTGGTGCCCGACCCGTTCGTCTTCGCCGGGCCGGTACCGCCCAACTCCGCCTTCCTGCTGGCCGCCGTCGTGATCGGCGGGATGGGCACCGTCCCCGGCCCGCTGGTCGGTGCCTCGCTGTTCTACCTGCTGCAGGCCAAGCTGGAGTTCCTGCAGAGCTACCAGCTGCTGATGTTCGGCATCGCGCTGATCCTGTTCATGCGCTTCCGCCCCGAGGGCATCATCGCCAGCCGGCGCAACCAGCTGGAGTTCCACGAGGCAGACGAGCCCGCCACACCCGAACTCAGCACGGCAGGGGCGTGACTCCCATGACCGACACCACCATCGCACCCGCCACCGACAACGCCCCCGCACCCGGCACCCCACTGCTCGAAGCCCGCGGCGTGATCATGCGCTTCGGCGGCCTCACCGCGGTCAACAACGTCGACCTCACGGTCAACACCGGTGAGATCATCGGACTCATCGGTCCCAATGGCGCGGGCAAGACCACCTTCTTCAACTGCCTCACCGGTCTGTACGTCCCGACCGAGGGCAGCGTCAGCTACAAGGGCGCCGTCCTGCCGCCCAAGCCGTTCAAGGTCACCCAGGCCGGCATGGCCCGCACCTTCCAGAACATCCGGCTGTTCCACAACATGACCGTCCTGGAGAACGTCCTGGTCGGCCGGCACACCCGGATGCGGCAGGGCATCATCGCCGCGATCGTGCGCGGTCCCGGCTACCACCGGCAGGAGGCCGAGGCCCGCGAGAAGGCCATGGAACTCCTGGAGTTCACCGGACTGGCGGCCAAGGCCCAGCACCTGGCCCGCAACCTCCCCTACGGCGAGCAGCGCAAGCTGGAGATCGCCCGCGCGCTCGCCAGCGAGCCCGGGCTGCTGCTGCTGGACGAGCCCACCGCCGGGATGAACCCGCAGGAGACCCGGGTCACCGAGGAACTGGTCTTCGCGATCCGGGACAAGGGCATCTCGGTCCTGGTCATCGAGCACGACATGCGCTTCATCTTCAACCTCTGCGACCGCGTCGCCGTCCTGGTCCAGGGTCAGAAACTGGTCGAGGGCACCAGCGACGTGGTCCAGGCCGACGAGCGCGTCGTCGCCGCGTACCTGGGCACCCCCTACGAGGAGACCCCCTCCCGCACCACCGAGGAGCAGCAGTGACCGCCCTTCTGGAGGTCGAGGACCTCCGCGTCGCCTACGGCAAGATCGAAGCGGTCAAGGGCATCTCCTTCACCGTCGAGGCCGGCCAGGTGGTCACCCTGATCGGCACCAACGGCGCCGGCAAGACCACCACCCTGCGTACCCTGTCCGGGCTGCTCAAGCCGGTCGGCGGCAGCATCCGCTTCGACGGGCAGCCGCTGGGCGCCGTCCCCGCGCACAAGATCGTGTCGCTGGGCCTGGCGCACTCCCCGGAAGGCCGGCACATCTTCCCGAGGATGACGATCGAGGAGAACCTGCTCCTCGGCGCCTTCCTGCGGAAGGACCAGGACGGCATCCAGGCGGACATCCAGCGTGCCTACGACCTGTTCCCGATCCTCGGGGAGCGCCGAAAGCAGGCCGCGGGCACCCTGTCCGGCGGTGAGCAGCAGATGCTCGCGATGGGCAGGGCGCTGATGTCGCGTCCGAAGCTGCTGATGCTGGACGAGCCGTCGATGGGGCTCTCGCCGATCATGATGCAGAAGATCATGGCGACCATCGTCGAGCTGCGCGAGCAGGGCACCACCATCCTGCTGGTCGAGCAGAACGCCCAGGCGGCGCTGTCGCTCGCGGACACCGGCCACGTCATGGAGGTCGGCCGGATCGTGCTGTCCGGGCCGGGCGCCGAGCTGCTCACCGACGAGTCGGTCCGCAAGGCCTACCTCGGCGAGGACTGACCGGGAGGACCAGGCGCGAGGACTGACGCCACGTCGGACGTGCGGAGGGGCGGGAGCTGGTCGGCTCCCGCCCCTCCACGCATGTCCGCACCTGGCCGGGCCGGGCCGGTATCCGGTCACGCCCCGGCGGGGTTCTCCGGGGCCTTCTTCTTGGCGTCCTGGGCCGCGCCCTCCTCGATGACGGCCTCGGCCACGGCCTTCATGGTCATCCGGCGGTCCATCGAGGTCTTCTGGATCCAGCGGAACGCCGCCGGCTCGGTCAGCCCGAACTTGGTCTGCAGCACGCTCTTGGCCCGGTCCACCAGCTTGCGGGTGTCCAGACGCAGGCTCAGGTCGGCGATCTCCGCCTCCAGCGCACGGATCTCGCTGTAGCGGGAAACGGCCATCTCGATGGCCGGAACCAGGTCGCTCTTGTTGAACGGCTTGACGATGTAGGCCATCGCGCCGGCGTCCCTGGCCCGGTCCACCAGCTCGCGCTGCGAGAAGGCGGTGAGCATCAGCGTCGGGGCGATGTGCGCCTCGTGGATCTGCTCGGCGGCCGAGAGGCCGTCCAGGATCGGCATCTTCACATCGAGAATGACCAGGTCCGGGCGGAGCTCGGTGGCGAGCTTCACGGCCTCGGCGCCGTCTCCCGCCTCACCGACGACGGTGTAGCCCTCCTCCTCCAGCATCTCCTTGAGGTCCAGCCGGATCAGGGCCTCATCCTCGGCGATGACCACACGGGTCGTCGTCGGCGGGACATGCTGCTCATGCTGCTCGTCGTCGGCGGTCACGGTGCTCCTCGTTGACGCGGGGGTTGCGTGCACGAGCCTACCCAGACACGGTATGTTTGGGTCACAGAGTGAAGGTCATGACCTTCGTTCTGCAGGCCCCGGTAGCCCAATTGGCAGCAGGCAATGGATTCAAAACCCATACAGTGTCGGTTCGAATCCGACTCGGGGCACCTTTCCTTCGATTCGAAGGGCGTCAGCAAGTTGGCGATCTTCATCACATCGAGCGCTCGTCTCGCATTCTGAGCAAGGCCCGGCGCACCCTACGACAGGATCGCCCCTGCGTACGACATCCAAACACGCATGCAGGCGATGGCACTCGTCCGTGACGGGCAGCCAAGCGCTGCCGTGGCACGGCAGTTCAACATCCCCGCCGGAACCATCGGTTGGTGGCTTCACCAGGACCGCGCCAGGCGCGGCCAACTCCCGGGAGCGCATCGGTCAAGCTGTCATCGCTGCGACCGAGACGAGCTGGACAGGCCTGCCTGTTCTTACCTGCTGGGCCTCTACCTGGGCGATGGCCACATCGCCTTCCCGAAACAGCATCGGGTGGGCAACCTGTCAATCGCCTGCTCGAACACCTGGCCGGGCCTGATGGACGCAGCCGAGGCCGCGATCCGCGCCGTCCTGCCGCACAACTCGGTATGCCGAGTGAAGGTCCGAGGCTGCACCGGAGTCAAGGTCTACTCCAAGCACCTTCCCTGCCTGTTCCCCCAGCACGGGCCCGGACGGAAGGACCTCCAGCGCACAGCCCTGGAACCGTGGCAAGAGCAGATCGTCAGCGAGCACCCATGGGACCTCCTTCGCGGCCTCATCCACTCGGACGGAGCCAGAGTGACCAACTGGACCACCCGGAGGCTGACCACAGGGGTTCGACGCTACGAGTACCCGCGCTACTTCTTCACCAACAAGTCCAACGACATCCGGCGCCTCTTCACGGACACCCTGGAGGCAGTCGGCGCCGAGTGGAAGCAGGCCAACGACTGGAACAACTCCGTCGCAAGGCGCGCCTCGGTGGAGCTGATGGATGAGCACATCGGGGCGAAGTACTGACGGCCAGTCAGGACTACCAAGCGGTAGTTAAACCGTTCCGGCGGTGCATTATCGCGATGCGATCATAGGAATGGATGGCATTCCAGAGGCCCACGCCGGCGATTAAGCTCAAGTAATCCTCAAATATTGGATTGATTCTAACTCTCAGCATCGTCGCATCCATCCAAGGCCTGGACCAGCACAGATGTCGAACCCTACAGGGGTTGACCAGGACTGCGAATCTCCTGTACTGCGGATGTGAAAACTTCCCTAAGAACGTATCTATTCAGTACAGCTGTCTATGCGTGGGCGTCATTCAGCCTTAACCTTGGGGCCACTCTCACCGACCTGCCGAATAGTCGAGGGGCTCTCGCTCATGGCAATCACTGACCACACGTCCCCGCCCACCGAAACCGGCCGCAGCCTGCGCCGCGAAGTCGGCCTGATCGGGCTGATGTGGGCATCCGTCGGATCGATCATCGGATCCGGATGGCTCTTCGGAGCGAAGGAGGCCGTCGTCGTCGCGGGCCCCGCGGCGATCATCTCCTGGGTGATCGGCGCGGTCGCGATCGTCCTGCTCGCGCTGGTCCACGCCGAGCTGGGCGGGATGTTCCCGGTGGCCGGCGGCACCGCGCGTTACCCGCACTACGCCTTCGGCGGACTGGCCGGGATGTCCTTCGGCTGGTTCTCCTGGCTGCAGGCCGCCACCGTGGCGCCGATCGAGGTCGAGGCCATGATCGGCTACGCCCAGCACTGGTCCTGGGCCTCCGGCTTCCAGAACGCCAACGGGACGCTGACCGCGTCCGGCTTCCTCGTCGCACTGCTGCTGATGGCCGTGTTCGTGGCGGTCAACTTCCTCGGGATCAGGCTGCTGGCCCACACCAACAGCGCGGCGACCTGGTGGAAGATCGCGATCCCGCTGTTCACCATCTTCGTCCTGGCGATCACGCACTTCCACGGCAGCAACTTCACCTCGAAGGGCTTCGCCCCGTTCGGCGCGAAGGGCATCCTGGAGGCGATCAGCACCAGCGGCATCATCTTCGCCCTGCTGGGCTTCGAGCAGGCGATCCAGCTGTCCGGGGAGAGCCGCAACCCGAAGAAGGACATCCCGCTGGCGGTCCTCGGCTCGGTGGCCATCGGCGCGGTGATCTACATCCTGCTGCAGGTGGTGTACATCGGCGCGCTGCCCGGCTCCACCTTCGTCCACGGCTGGGCCAACCTCGCCTACGCCGGGATCAGCGGTCCGTTCGCCGGCCTGGCGACGATCGTCAGCCTCGGCTGGCTGGCCACGATCCTCTACCTGGACGCGGTGATCTCCCCCGGCGGCACCGGCCTGATCTACACCACCTCCACCTCGCGGATCTCCTACGGGCTGAGCCGCAACGGCTACGCCCCGCAGCTGTTCGAGGCGACCGACAAGCGCGGCGTGCCCTGGTTCGGCCTGATCATCGCCTTCGTCACCGGCGTGATCTGCTTCCTGCCGTTCCCGAGCTGGCACCAGCTGGTCAGCTTCATCACCTCGGCCAGCGTGCTGATGTACGCCGGCGCGCCGCTCGCCTACGGGGTGATGGAGCGGCAGCTGCCCAACTGGGAGCGCCCCTACCGCCTGCCCGGCGGCCGGGTGATCTCCCCGCTGTCGTTCGTCGTCGCCAGCCTGATCATCTACTGGGCCGGCTGGGACACCCTGTGGCGGCTCGGCGTGGCCATCGTCATCGGCTACGTGCTGCTCGGCTCCTACGCGATGTACGCCCGGGCCAAGCAGCTGCCGAACGCCCCGCAGCTGGACTGGCGGGCGGCGCAGTGGCTGCCGGTCTACCTGGTCGGGATGGGCGTCGTCTCATGGCAGGGCGGCTTCTGCACCAACCCGGGCTGCGGCGCCACCAACAACATCCCGCTCTGGTGGGACATGGGGATCGTCGCGGTGTTCTCGCTGGCCATCTACTACTGGGCGATGGCGGTGGGTCTGCGGACCGAGGAGATCGAGCGGAACATCGCGGACGTCACCGTCGTCGACGAGGGCGGCCACTGACGGACCGTGGGAACGACGGCAGGGCCCGGCCGGTGGGATCCTCCACCGGCCGGGCCCTGCCCTTTCCGCTCCTGCACCCCCCGCGCGGTGCGGCTCCCGCGCAGCGGTCAGTGGCGGTTGGCGGGGTGGTCGTCCTCGCCGACGTGGTGCACCCGGACCAGGTTGGTGGAACCGGCCAGCCCCGGCGGGGAGCCCGCCGTGATCACGACGATGTCGCCCGGCTCGCAGCGCCCGATGGCCAGCAGCGCGGCGTCGACCTGCTCGACCATCTCGTCGGTGGTGTCGACGAGCGGGCCCATGAAGGTCTCCACGCCCCAGCTGAGCGAGAGTTGGCTGCGCACGGCCGGCTCGTAGGTGAAGGCGAGCACCGGAATGGGTGACCGGTAGCGGGAGAGCCTGCGGGCGGTGTCACCGGACTGGGTGAACGCGACCAGGTACCTGGCCCCGAGGAAGTCACCGATCTCGGCGGCCGCCCGGGCCACCGCGCCGCCCTGGGTACGGGGCTTGTTGCTCTCGGTGAGCGGCGGCAGCCCGGCCTCGATGATGTCCTCCTCGGCCGCGCAGACGATGCGGGCCATGGTGCGGACGGTCTCGGTCGGGTACTTGCCGACGCTGGTCTCGCCGGAGAGCATCACCGCGTCCGCCCCGTCCAGAACGGCGTTGGCGACGTCGGAGGCCTCGGCGCGGGTCGGCCGGGACGCGTTGATCATGGAGTCGAGCATCTGGGTCGCCACGATGACCGGCTTGGCGTTGCGGCGGCACAGCTTGATGGCACGCTTCTGGACCAGGGGCACCTGCTCCAGCGGCATCTCGACGCCGAGGTCGCCGCGGGCGACCATGACGCCGTCGAAGGCGTTGACGATGCCGTCGAGGTTCTCGACGGCCTGTGGCTTCTCGACCTTGGCGATGACCGGGACGACGCGTCCCTCCTCGCGCATGATCGCGTGCACGTCGACGATGTCGGCGGCGCTGCGGACGAAGGAGAGCGCGACCAGGTCGGCTCCGATGCGGAGTCCCCAGCGCAGGTCGGCGACGTCCTTGTCGCTGAGCGCGGGGACACTGACGGCGACTCCGGGCAGGTTGAGCCCCTTGTGGTCGGAGACCATTCCGCCCTCAAGGACGGTGCAGCGCACCCGGGGGCCCTCGACGGCGGTGACCTGCAGGCACACCCTGCCGTCGTCGACCAGGATCCGCTCGCCGGGGCTGACGTCCCCGCTCAGACCCTTGTAGGTGGTGCCGCAGCTGTGGCGGTCACCGGGGACGTCCTCGGTGGTGATGGTGAACGTGTCACCGCGTTCCAGCAGGACCGGGCCCTCGGCGAAGGTCTCCAGGCGGATCTTGGGGCCCTGCAGGTCGATGAGGACACCGACGCTGCGGCCGGTCTCGTCGGCGGCCTTGCGGACCCGACGGTAGCGTTCCTCGTGCTCGGCGTGACTGCCGTGACTCAGGTTGAAGCGGGCCACATCCATACCGGCGTCGACCAGGGACTTGATCTGATCGTACGAATCGGTGGCGGGGCCTAGCGTACAGACGATTTTTGCTCGGCGCATGACTCCGAGCGTAGGTCTTACCGGTGAGTAGTGAAGAGGCGCTCATGGGGCGTCAGATGGCCTGTGCGTGACCGGTGGTTGAACTCTTCGATGCGCCCCCGGCGCGCCCCCGCAGCGGGCGCGCGGATGAACGGCGGGCGAACGTCCGGGGCGGTTGGGGCTCTGCGGTATCTGCCGCCGGTCGGGCCTGCCTACCATCGTGCCCGAGTCGCTGACGAGCAGGGACGAGCAGCCGGAGCGGCAGCCGGGACGAAGAGCGGGCGGGGTGCGGAGTGGTCAGCAGGAATCGGCTGGTGCTGGTCGGCGGGGTGGCCGCGCTGCTCGCCGCCGGGATCGGCGCGGTGGCGGACGGCGGCGGCGCCGGACCGGCCGGGGCCTCGGCGGCGGCCGTCGGCGCCCCGGGCGGCGGCGCCGACGCGGACTACAGCGGCCTTCCGCACACGGCGGTCCAGGTGTCGCCGGGGAGCTGCGGGGTGGGCTGGACCCGGCCCGCCGCCGGACTGCAGGTCTTCGACCTGACCGACACCGGAACCGCCGCCGAGGACGCGTATCTGGAGACCACGGCCGGCGCGGTGCTGGCCGAGGTGGAGGGGCTGGCCCCGGGGCGGACCCGGCCGGTGCCGGTCCGGCTGGGCGCGGGCAGCTACCGGTTCCAGTGCCTGCCGCAGGACACCGACGCGGTGACCGGGCCCACGGTGACGGTGACCGGCGGGGCCGGCTCCGGGCCCGCCGTGGTGCCGGTGACGCAGCAGGACCTGATCCCTCCCACGCTGGCCTACCAGGCGTGGGTGTCCCGGCAGTTGCCGTCGCTGATCGCCGACGTGGACACGCTGCGGGCAGCCGTGGACCGGGGCGACCTGGCCGCCGCGCGCGCCGCCTGGCTGCCCGCGCATCTCGACTACGAGCGGCTGGGGGCCGCCTACGGCACCTTCGGCGATCTGGACCGGAGCATCAACGGGACCACCCGGGGCCTGCCCGGCGGTACGGCCGACCCCGGCTTCACCGGCTTCCACCGGCTGGAGTACGGACTGTGGCACGGGGAGCCGGCCGGCACGCTGCGGCCGGTCGCCGCGCAGCTGGCCACCGACGTCCGGACGCTGCAGTCGTCCTGGGCCCAGGCCCAGATGGACCCCAAGGACCTCGGGCTGCGGGCGCACGAGATCGTGGAGAACACCATCCAGTTCGAGCTGACCGGCCGGACCGACTTCGGCAGCGCGTCCAGCCTGGCCACCGCGCGGGCGAACCTGCAGGGGACGGCCGAGACGCTGACGCTGCTGCGGCCGCTGCTGCAGACCCGGCTGCCGGGGCTGGCGCAGCTGGACGCGGCGATGGCGGCGGCCGACAGCGAGCTGGCCGGGCTGGGCGGGGTGCCGCTGTCCGGTCTCCCGACCGGCCGGCGGGAGCGGCTGAACGCGGTGTTCGGGCAGTTGGTGACGGAGCTGGCGCCGGTGGCGGCGATCTGTGATGTGCGGAGGACGTCGTGACGGGACGGGGAACGGGCGGGGTGGACCGTCGGTCGGTACTGCGGAGCGCGGTGGCGGCCGGTGCGGTGGGTGCGACGGTGGCGGGCGCGGTGTCGGCGTCGGCCGGAACCGCCGCCGCCGGCGGTGCGCAGCCCACCGGTGCCGACAGCAGCACCACCGAGCCGTCCTTCCACGGGGTGCACCAGGCGGGTGTGCTGACCGACAAGCAGCGCTGCGCCGCCTTCGTGGCCTTCGACGTGACGGCGGCCGACCGCGCCGGGCTGACCGGGCTGTTCCGCACGCTGACCACCCGGCTGAGGTTCCTGGCCACCGGCGGGGTGCCGGAGCCGCTGGGCATATCCGCGCCGCCCTCGGACTCCGGGGTGCTGGGTCCGGTACTGCCCACGGACGGGCTGACGGCGACGCTGGCGGTGGGTTCCTCGCTGTTCGACGGGCGGTTCGGGCTGTCCGGCCACGCGCCGCTGCGGCTGCGGCCGATGACCGCCTTCGCCGACGACGAGCTGGATCCGGCCTGGTGCCAGGGCGACCTGCTGCTCCAGCTCTGCGCCGACAACGCGGACACCGTCGCGCACGCGCTGCGCGACCTGGCGCAGCACACCCGCGGCGCGATGCAGGTGCGCTGGCGGATCGACGGCTTCGCCTCGCCGCCCCGCCCGTCCGGGACCCCGCGCAACCTGCTGGGCTTCCGGGACGGCACCGCCAACCCCGATGTGACCAGCGCCCGCACCATGGACCAGGTGGTCTGGGTGGTCCCGTCGCTGGGTGAGCCGGCCTGGGCCACCGGCGGGTCCTACCTGGCGGTGCGGCTGATCCGGATGCTGGTGGAGTTCTGGGACCGGGTGTCGCTGAACGAGCAGGAGCGGATGTTCGGCCGGCAGAAGGACTCCGGGGCGCCGCTGGACGGCCGGGTGGAGTCGGATCCCCCGCACTACGCGGCCGACCCGACCGGTGACGTGATCCCGATGGACAGTCACATGCGGCTGGCCAACCCGCGCGGCGCGGGGTCGGACGCGCTGCGGATGCTGCGCCGCGGCTACAACTACGACCGCGGCACCGACGGCAACGGCAACCTGGACATGGGGCTGGTGTTCTGCTCCTTCCAGCAGGATCAGGACCGTCAGTTCGTGGCCGTGCAGAAGCGGTTGGCCGGGGAGCCGCTGGTGGACTACGTGACGCCGTTCGGCGGCGGGTACTTCTTCGTCCTGCCGGGCGTGAGGGACGGTTCGGACTGGTTCGGGAGCAGTCTGCTGACGTGATCTACGCGCGCTGACCGTGTTGTCTCCGCTCGTTCACCGGGCGTACACCCCCGGGCACTCGGGTGGTCGTGCATGCGCCCGAGGATGCGGGACAGTGCGCGATCGGTTTTCAGCTGTTGCGGAGGGGCTTGGATATGGCGAGTACGACGATCGGTGGCAGGAGGGGCGCCCGTTGGGCGGCCCTGGCGGGTGCGGCGGCTCTGGTCGCGGTGGCGAGCACGTCCCCGGCGTGGGCCTGGGGCGGCGGTTCGGACCACGGTCATGGTGGTCGTCCTGGACACACGTCCACGGCGACGCCGATCAAGCACCTGGTGGTGCTCTATGACGAGAACGTGTCCTTCGACCACTACTTCGGGACCTACCCGCAGGCCGCCAACACCGACGGGGTTCCCTTCACGGCGGCGAAGCACACCCCGGCGAAGCAGGTCAACAACCTGGTCAACTCGGGCCTGCTGACCACGAACCCGAACCTGTACCCGCCGAAGCGGCTGACCTCCTCGCAGGTCATGACCTGCGACCAGAACCACAACTACCTGCCGGAGCAGCAGGCGTACGACGGCGGCAAGGCCGACCTGTTCGTGCAGAAGACGTCCAAGGACACCTGCTCCGGCGGCCTGTTCGGCGCGCCCGGCCTGGCCATGGACTACTACGACGGCAACACCACCACGGCGCTGTGGAACTACGCGCAGCAGTACACCCTCGGGGACAACTCCTTCAGCAGCACCTACGGTCCCTCGACCCCCGGCGCGCTGAACCTGATCGCGGGTCAGACCCACGGTGTGATCTCGGTGAGCGGCACCGGCAGCACCACCAACCCGGTGCAGACGCCGACCCCGGACTCCTACACGGTGCACTCGCCGAACGCCCAGGGCGTGGGCACGGTCATCGGCGACCCGGACCCGGCCTACGACGACTGCGCGGACGGCGACCACACCAGCGGCTCCCCGCTGGCGGAGATGCAGGGCAAGAACGTCGGCGACCTGCTCAACGCCAAGAACGTGACCTGGGGCTGGTTCCAGGGCGGCTTCACCCCGAGCACCCCGTACACCGGTGCGGCCGGCAGCTACGCCAAGTGCGGCGGCACCACCCACACCAACGTGGGCGGCGCGGCGGTCGAGGACTACAGCCCGCACCACAACCCGTTCGCGTACTACGCCTCGACCTCGAACCCGCACCACGTGGCCCCGGCCAGCCAGGCCGAGGTCGGCCACAACGGCCAGGCCAACCACAACTACGACCTGTCGTACTTCGACAAGGCCGTGGCGAAGAACCAGTTGCCGGCGGTCAGCTTCGTGAAGGCGGCGGAGTACCAGGACGGCCACGCGGGCTACTCCGACCCGATCGACGAGCAGAACTTCCTGGTCAAGGAGATCAACGCGCTGCAGAAGTCGCCGTCCTGGTCCTCCACGGCCGTGGTGATCGCGTACGACGACTCGGACGGCTGGTACGACCACGTCTACCACACGCCCACCAACGGCTCGACCGACACCACCCAGGACGCCGCGGCCTGCCAGGCCGGTAAGGCCGCGGCCGGCGGCTACGCCGACCGCTGCGGCCCGGGCCCGCGCCAGCCGCTGCTGGTGATCTCGCCCTACGCGAAGACCAACCACGTGGACCACACCTTCACCACTCAGGCGTCCATCACCAAGTTCATCGAGGACAACTGGCGCACCGGGCGGCTGGGTGACGCGTCGTTCGACGCGAAGGCCGGCTCGCTGGGCTCGGCCTTCGACTTCGGCGACCCGAACAACAAGCAGGTGCTGCTGAACACCAACGGCACCGTGGCGTCGGTGAAGCCGATCCACCACCGTGACGACAGCGACACCGTGACCAGCTTCGCGGTCCAGGACACGGCCGCGACGGTTCCGTCCTCGGGTTCGTCGGCGCTGACCTCGGCCGGTCTGGGCGCCGCGGCACTCGCCGCCGTGGGTACCGGCTTCGCCGTCTCCCGCCGCAACCGTAACCGCCGCCAGGCGGCCAACGCCTAAGCACACGCGCAACCACAACAGGGGCGCGAGGAACGGCGCGACCAGCCCTCTACGGAGGTGCATGGTTGGCAGCGCAGTTCCTCGCGCCCCTGAGGTCGTGCAACTGAACACGCGTGCAAACCAAGAGGCACCTGCCTCTCCCTTGGTCGGGGACGAGAGGCAGGTGCCTGCCGCGGCGATCCGGCGGCTCTGACGGGGTCGCGGTGGTGCAGCCCGTGCGGGCCGCTCGCTCACACGGTGAGCGGGCGGTCCGTCGGGCGGATCGGGGCCGGCAGCGTGGAGGCGCGGCCGGAGAGGTGGCTGTCCACGGCCTTGGCCGCGGAGCGGCCCTCGGCGATGGCCCAGACGATGAGCGACTGCCCGCGACCGGCGTCGCCGGCCACGAAGACGCCGTCGACGTTGGTGGCGAACCGGGAGTCACGGCCCACGTTACCGCGGGCGTCCAGGTCCACGCCGAGCTGCTCGACCAGACCGTTGCGGACGTCGGTGCCGGTGAAGCCCATGGCCAGGGTGACCAGTTGGGCCGGGATGGCGCGCTCGGTGCCGGGCACCGGCTCGAAGCGGCCGTCCTTGAAGGCGACCTCGACCAGGTGCAGCTCCTGGACGTTGCCGTCCTCGTCGCCGCTGAAGTGGGTGGTGTTGACCGCGTAGACGCGCTCGCCGCCCTCCTCGTGCGCGGAGGTGACCTTGTAGGTCATCGGCATGGACGGCCAGGGCTGGTGATCCGGGCGGTCGTCGCCCGGGCGCGGCATGATCTCCAGCTGGGTGACCGAGGCCGCGCCCTGACGCAGCGCGGTGCCGAGGCAGTCCGCACCGGTGTCGCCACCGCCGATGACCACCACGTGCTTGCCGGCGGCGCTGATCGGCGACTCGACGTAGTCGCCCTCCTGCACCTTGTTGGACAGCGGCAGGTATTCCATCGCCTGGTGGATGCCCTTGAGTTCGCGTCCGGGCACCGGCAGGTCGCGGGCCGTGGTGGCACCGGCCGCGATCACCACCGCGTCGAAGCGCTCCCGCAGCTGACGGCCGGTCAGGTCGACGCCGATCTCGACGCCGGTACGGAACCGGGTGCCCTCCGCGCGCATCTGCTCGACCCGCCGGTTGACGTGCCGCTTCTCCATCTTGAACTCGGGGATGCCGTAGCGCAGCAGCCCGCCGACGCGGTCCGCGCGCTCGTACACCACCACGGTGTGGCCGGCCCGGGTGAGCTGCTGGGCGGCGGCGAGCCCGGCCGGGCCGGAGCCGACCACGGCGACGGTCTTGCCGGAGAGGCGGTCCGGGGGCTGCGGCGCGACGCCGCCGTTGTCCCAGGCCTTGTCGATGATGGTGACCTCGACGTTCTTGATGGTCACCGGGTCCTGGTTGATGCCCAGCACACAGGCCGACTCGCACGGCGCCGGGCACAGCCGCCCGGTGAACTCCGGGAAGTTGTTCGTCGCGTGCAGGCGCTCGATGGCGCCCTTCCAGTCCTCCCGGTAGGAGAGGTCGTTCCACTCGGGGATGAGGTTCCCGAGCGGGCAGCCGTTGTGGCAGAACGGGATGCCGCAGTCCATGCAGCGTCCGGCCTGCTTGGTGATGATGGGCAGCAGGCTGCGCTCGACGTACACCTCGTTCCAGTCCCTGAGGCGGACGTCGACGGGGCGGCGCTCGGCGAGCTGCTTCGGAGTGGTGAGGAAGCCCTTGGGGTCAGCCACGGTTCGCAGCCTCCATCATCTTCGCGGTGGTCTCGGACTCGGAGAGGCCATCTCGCTCGGCGGCGTCCTTGGCGGCGAGCACTGCCTTGTAGTCACGGGGCATGATCGTGGAGAAGCGGGAGAGCCCGCTGCCCCAGTCGGCGAGGAGGGCGGCGGCGACGGTGGAGCCGGTCTCCTCGTAGTGCTGCTGGACGGTCTCCCGCAGCCATTCGCGGTCGGCGGCACCGGGCGCCTCGATGGCGACCATGCCGGTGTTGACGTTGTTGGGCCGCATGTCCAGGACGTAGGCGATACCGCCGGACATACCGGCCGCGAGGTTGCGCCCGGTCTCGCCCAGGATGACCACCCGGCCGCCGGTCATGTACTCCAGGCCGTGGTCGCCCACGCCCTCGACGACCAGTGTCGCACCCGAGTTGCGGACCGCGAAGCGCTCGCCGGCCTTGCCGCGCAGGTGGATCCGGCCCGAGGTGGCGCCGTAGCCGATGGTGTTGCCGGCGATCACGTGGTGCTGGGCCTCGGCGCCGATGGCGGCGGCGTCCCGGGACGGGCGGACGATCACCACGCCGCCGGACAGGCCCTTGCCCACGTAGTCGTTGGCGTCGCCCTCCAGACGCAGCGTCACGCCGCGCGGCAGGAAGGCGCCGAAGGACTGGCCGGCCGAACCGGTGAAGGTCACGTCGATGGTGCCCTCGGGCAGGCCCTCGCCACGGTAGCGCTTGGTGACCTCGTGGCCGAGCATGGTGCCGACGGTGCGGTTGACGTTGCGGATCGGCAGCTGGATCCGGACCGCCTCGCCGTGCTGCAGCGCCTCGGCGCTGAGCTCGATCAGCTGGTTGTCCAGGGCCTTGTCCAGACCGTGGTCCTGCTCGGTGGTCTGGTGCAGTGAGGCGCCCTCGGGCAGCGCCGGCACGTGCAGCAGCGGGGCGATGTCCAGCCCCTCGGCCTTCCAGTGCTGGACGGCCTTGGCGGCGTCGATCAGCTCGGCGTGGCCGACGGCCTCCTCGATGCTGCGGAAGCCCAGCTCGGCCAGGAGCTCGCGGACCTCCTCGGCGATGAACTCGAAGAAGTTGACGACGTACTCGGCCTTGCCGTTGAAGCGCTCGCGCAGCACCGGGTTCTGGGTGGCGACGCCGACCGGGCAGGTGTCCAGGTGGCAGACCCGCATCATCACGCAGCCGGAGACCACCAGCGGCGCGGTGGCGAAGCCGAACTCCTCGGCGCCCAGCAGCGCGGCGATGACGACGTCGCGGCCGGTCTTGAGCTGGCCGTCGGTCTGCACCACGATCCGGTCGCGCAGCCCGTTGAGCAGCAGGGTCTGCTGGGTCTCGGCCAGGCCGAGCTCCCAGGGGCCGCCCGCGTGCTTCAGCGAGGTGAGCGGGGAGGCGCCGGTGCCGCCGTCGTGCCCGGAGACCAGGACGACGTCCGCGTGGGCCTTGCTGACCCCGGCCGCGACCGTGCCGACGCCGACCTCGGAGACCAGCTTCACATGGATGCGGGCCGCCGGGTTGGCGTTCTTGAGGTCGTGGATCAGCTGGGCCAGGTCCTCGATGGAGTAGATGTCGTGGTGCGGCGGCGGGGAGATCAGGCCCACGCCGGGGGTGGAGTGCCGGGTCTTCGCGACCCAGGGGTAGACCTTGTGGCCGGGCAGCTGCCCGCCCTCGCCGGGCTTGGCGCCCTGGGCCATCTTGATCTGGATGTCGTCCGCGTTGACCAGGTACTCGCTGGTGACGCCGAAGCGGCCGGAGGCGACCTGCTTGATCGCGGAGCGGCGCTCCGGGTCGTACAGGCGCTCCGGGTCCTCACCGCCCTCGCCGGTGTTGGACTTGCCGCCGAGGCGGTTCATCGCGATGGCGAGGGTCTCGTGCGCCTCCATCGAGATGGAGCCGTAGGACATGGCGCCGGTGGAGAAGCGCTTGACGATCTCGCTGACCGGCTCGACCTCGTCGATGGAGACCGGCGTCCGGCCCTCGCTCGCGAAGCCGAAGAGGCCGCGCAGCGTCATCAGCCGCTCGGACTGCTCGTTCACCCGCGCTGTGTACTGCTTGAAGATGTCGTAGCGACGGGTCCGGGTGGAGTGCTGCAGGCGGAACACCGTGTCCGGGTCAAACAGGTGCGGCTCGCCCTCGCGGCGCCACTGGTACTCGCCGCCGATCTCCAGCCGGCGGTGCGCCGGGGAGATGCCGGAGACCGGGTAGGCCTGGGCGTGGCGGGCGGCGGTCTCCTGGGCGATCTGGTCCAGGGTGACGCCGCCGAGCTTGCTGGTGGTGCCGGAGAAGTAGCAGTCCACCAGCTCCTGGGAGAGCCCGATGGCCTCGAAGACCTGGGCGCCCCGGTAGGAGGCGACGGTGGAGATGCCCATCTTGGACATCACCTTGAGCACGCCCTTGCCCAGGGCGTAGATCAGGTTGCGGATGGCCTTCTCGGGCTCGATGCCCTCGATGAAGGTCCCCTGCGCGACCAGGTCCTCGACCGACTCCATGGCCAGGTACGGGTTGACCGCGCCGGCGCCGTAGCCGATCAGCAGCGCCACGTGGTGCACCTCGCGCACGTCCCCGGCCTCGACGATCAGGCCGACGTGGGTGCGCTGCTTGGTGCGGATCAGGTGGTGGTGCACGGCCGCGGTGAGCAGCAGCGAGGGGATCGGGGCGTGCTCGGCGTCGGAGTGGCGGTCCGAGAGCACGATGATCCTGGCCCCGTCGGCGATGGCCGCGTCGGCCTCGACGGCTATCTCCCGGAGTCGGTCCGCGAGGGCCGGGCCGCCGCTGGAGACCTTGTAGAGGCCGGACAGGGTGACGGCCTTGAGGCCGGGCAGGTCGCCGTCCGCGTTGATGTGGACCAGCTTGGCCAGCTCGTCGTTGTCGATCACCGGGAACGGGATGGTGACCGAGCGGCAGGAGGCCGCCTCGGCGTCCAGCAGGTTGCCCTCCGGGCCGAGGTTGCTGGACAGCGAGGTGACCAGCTCCTCCCGGATGGCGTCCAGCGGCGGGTTGGTGACCTGCGCGAACAGCTGGGTGAAGTAGTCGAACAGCAGCCGGGGCTTCTCGGACAGCGCGGCGATGGGCGAGTCGGTGCCCATCGAGCCGAGCGGCTCGCCGCCGGTCTTCGCCATCGGCGCGACGATGACCCGCAGCTCCTCCTCGGTGTAGCCGAAGGTCTGCTGGCGGCGGGTGACCGAGGCGTGGGTGTGCGCGATGTGCTCGCGCTCGGGCAGCGCGTCCAGGGTGATCGAGCCGGCGTGCAGCCACTCCTGGTAGGGGTTCTCGGCGGCCAGCGCCGACTTGATCTCCTCGTCCTCGACGATCCGGCCCTCGGCGGTGTCGATGAGGAACATCTTGCCGGGCTGCAGCCGGCCCTTGCGGACGATCTGGTCCTGCGGGATGTCCAGCACGCCGACCTCGGAGGCCAGCACGACCAGGCCCTCCTCGGTGATCCAGTACCGGGCCGGGCGCAGGCCGTTGCGGTCCAGCACCGCACCGATCCGGGTGCCGTCGGAGAAGGTGACGCAGGCCGGGCCGTCCCAGGGCTCGATCAGGTTCGAGTGGAACTGGTAGAAGGCGCGCCGGGCCGGGTCCATGGTGGTGTGGTTCTCCCACGCCTCCGGGATCATCATCAGCACGGCGTGCGGCAGCGACCGGCCGCCGAGGTGCAGCAGCTCCAGGACCTCGTCGAAGGACGCGGTGTCGGAGTGCTCCGGGGTGCAGATCGGGAAGATCCGCTCCAGGCCCTGGCCGTTGCGGTTGGCCGGGATGAGGTCGGTGGCGAGCTGGGACTCGCGGGCGGTCATCCAGTTGCGGTTGCCCTTGACCGTGTTGATCTCGCCGTTGTGGGCGATGAACCGGTACGGGTGGGCCAGCGGCCAGCTCGGGAAGGTGTTGGTGGAGAACCGGGAGTGCACCAGGCCGATGGCGGAGGCGAAGCTGCGGTCCGACAGGTCGGGGAAGAACGGCTCCAGCTGGCCGGTGGTGAGCATGCCCTTGTAGACCAGGGTGCGCGCGGACAGCGAGGGGAAGTAGACACCGGCCTGGCGCTCGGCGCGCTTGCGCAGCACGAACGCGGCCCGGTCCAGCTCCAGGCCGGTCTTCCGGCCGGCCGCGTCGCTGACGAACAGCTGGCGGAACCGCGGCATGACCGAGCGGGCGGTGTCGCCCAGCAGGTCGGGGGTGACCGGCACATCGCGCCAGCCGAGGACGGTGAGGTCCTCCTCGGCGGCGAGGGCGGTGATCGCGGCGACGGCTGCCGCGTCGGCGGCGTCCTGGTCCGGGAGGAAGGCGATGCCGACGGCGTAGGCGCCGGCGGCGGGAAGCTCGAAGTCGACCTTGCCGCGCAGGAAGGCGTCCGGGATCTGGGTCAGGATGCCCGCACCGTCACCGGAGTCGGGTTCCGAGCCGGTGGCGCCGCGGTGCTCCAGGTTGCGCAGCACCGTGAGCGCCTGCTCGACGATGCGGTGCTCGGCCTTGCCGGTGAGCGTCGCGACGAAACCGACACCGCAGGCGTCGTGCTCGTTGCTGGGGTCGTACAGGCCCTGCTGAGCGGGGCGCGCGTCCGCCAGAGCCCAGTAGGGCTGAGGGGCAGAGTGCGGGGACGCAGACAGCATCGGCTCTCCCGTCGTGTCGTCGAGTTCGGCATGGTCTGAATTCACATGCGCATCCGGGACGACGCTGGCCCTCTGCGATTTCGTGCAGGTTACATGATGCCTGAGATTCCACAAAGTGGATTCCTGAGTCCATCATGTGGACTGGCGGCAGGTCGGTCCCGGTCAGCGGCTCAGGCTTCGAGCAGGGCGCGGCGATCCCGAAACGAGCGGCCCCCAGGGGTAGCGGGGGCCGTGACGTTGTCGCAAGTGTGCCCGAATGCCCCCGCTCCGAAACAGGGGGTTTATCCAGCTGACCTCTGTGAGCAACACCACGTGGCGGTCCGGGCACAGTCTGTGCACCGACCGCGCACCGGATTACCGGCGGCCGAACGGGGTCAGACGTGGGAGCCGATCAGGGTGCCGAGCAGGAAGGTGATGCCTGCGGCGGAGGCGCCCAGCACCAGCTGCCGCAGCCCGCTGAACCACCAGCTGCGGGCCGTCACCCGGCTGACCACCGCGCCGCAGCCGAACAGGCCCACCAGGGCCAGCCCCAGCGCGGGCAGCAGCGTGGTCGCACCCAGCAGGAACGGCAGCAGCGGCAGCAGCGCGCCCAGCGCGAAGGCCGTGAACGAGGACACCGCGGCGACCAGCGGCGACGGCAGGTCGCCCGGGTCGATGCCCAGTTCCTCGCGGGCGTGCACCTCCAGCGCACGCTCCGGGTCGGCGGTGAGCTGCTGCGCGACCGCGAAGGCCAGCTGCGGCTCCACGCCGCGCTCCACGTACAGCTGCGCCAGTTCGGCCAGTTCCTCGTTGGGGTTGCGTCGCAGCTCCAGCCGCTCGGTCTCCAGCTCGGCCTGGACCAGCTCGCGCTGCGAGGCCACCGAGGTGTACTCCCCCGCCGCCATCGAGAACGCACCGGCCGCCAGCCCGGCCAGGCCGGTCAGCACGATCGCCTGGTGGCCCGCGCTGCCGCCGACGACGCCGGACATCAGCGCGAAGTTGGACACCAGCCCGTCCATCGCGCCGAACACCGCCGGGCGCAGCCAGCCGCCGTTCACATCGCGGTGGCTGTGGGCGTACGCCTCGGCGGTCGCGGCTATGGACTCCGCGGTCACGTCGTTCGACGGGGACGTGGAGGCGGACGTGTCGACGGGCAGGGCCGTGGACGCGGCGGCGGACGTGGTGGCGGGCGCAGTGGTGGTCACGCCCACGAACCTAGACCTTCCGGTACCCGCCCCGCCAGCAAGCCAGTACTGCCTTACCAAGGCCCTGACCTGCAAGGTTAGCCTAACCTTTACCGACAGAAGGCCCGCCGCACCGACCGCAGCCAAGCGTCCGCCGCAGCCTCGTCCGGGGCGTCCGGCAGCACGCCCGGTCAGGTGTAGGGGTGCCAGCCGTGGGTGTCGATGGCGAAGCCCATCGGCTCCGGCATGGGCAGGGGCTGGCCGAAGATGCCCTTCGCAGTCTCGACGTAACGGCTGCCGTCCAGCTCCAGGATGTGCCACTCGGCGTCGTTCGGGTCGACGATCACGTACACGGGGACGCCGGCAGCGGCATAGGCGAGGCGCTTGTCCTCCCAGTCACGCTTGATCGCGGCACGGGTCGTGGAGACCGTCTCGATCACGGCGAGGAGGATCTGGGACGGCCAGTCGTCCATGGACATCGGGGTGTCCACGGATCGGACCACGACGGCGTCGGCGCGCGGACGGTAGTCGTCGGCCAGGAAGACGCCCCGCTCCGACCAGGCCGCGAAGGGGTCCGGCGTCTGCCGAACGAACGCGCGGCCCGGCAGGTCGTGGATCGACCCGGGGTTGGCCTGCATGACGAGTTCGCCGTCCAGCAGCTCGACGTACAGCCCTGCCGGGATCTCCAGGTCGTGCCATGCCTGGACGAGGCGGTTGCTCGGAGTGGAGGGATCGTGCGCCATGTCCGCACCGTACCAAGCGCCGCCCGTCCGGGGCGGGCGGATCAGCCGAGGCGGCCGTTGGTGGTGGAGCCGACGACGCCGGACAGGGGGATGGCCGGACGGAGGATGCCGGACAGGGGGATGGCCGGACGGAGGATGCCGGGTGCGCCCGGTGTCATCCGGCGACGCCGGCCCGGGGCCGGGTCAGCCGTCGTGCGAGTTTCTGCGCGGGGACCTCGACCAGCAGGTGGGCCGCGTAGCTGACCGCGAGCAGCACGGCCACGAACCCGCCGAAGACGGCCAGGCCCTGGTACAGGCCGTGCGGCCAGAACTGCAGCTCCACGCAGAGCCAGACGCCGCAGCTGAGCAGCGGGACATGGATCAGGTAGACGGCGTAGCTGACCGTGCCGAGCCAGCTCAGCGCGCGCGGCAGCGGGTAGCGGCGGAGCAGCCAGGCGAGCAGGAAGAGGGCCCAGGCCGCGACGAAGGCGGTGGTCCAGCTGCCGGCGGTGGCGGTCCAGACCAGGTTCAGGTAGTGGGGGCCCTGCTGCACGCCGGCGACCAGACCGCCCGCCAGGACCAGGCCGCAGCAGAGCACGCCCTGCAGCCGGCTGATCTGACCGTGCTCCGCGCGGTAGATCGCGGTACCGGCGAACATCGTGGCGAGGATCATCATGCTCTCGAAACCGGCGGAGCGGCTGTTCAGGAACAGCAGTGCCAGTCCGACCGCACCGAGCAGGACGCCCCCGATCCGGGTCGCCACCCGGTGGCCGCTGAGGATGCAGGCCAGGGCCGTGACCACGACCGCCGCCACGATGGCGACCAGCGGTCCGGTGCCGCCGGCCTCGGCCACCAGCAGCCCCAGGGGCAGCGAGGCCCCGGCGAACACCGCGACGGTGGCGAAGCCGACGGCGATCGGCCCGCTGAGGCGGTGCCGGCCGAAGACGAACAGCGCGGTGACGATGTAGTAGAAGACCATTTCGTAGGACAGCGTCCAGACCACCCGCAGGGCGCCGTTCAGCCCGAGCAGGTCGGGCAGCAGCAGGAGGTTGCCGGCGCCCGTCGGCCAGAACCCCGGGTAGATCCCGGCGGCGACGACCGCGTAGCGCGAGGGCAGCTGCCAGGCGAGGACGACCACCACGATGAGGAGCGGGTAGAGCCGGAGCAACCGGCCGACCCAGAACGCCCGGACGTCGCCCCTGCGCTCCAGCGAGGCGGGCACGATGTAGCCGCTGACCAGGAAGAACAGAAAGACGCCGAACACTCCCAGGTCGAACTGCTGATGCTCGACGTGGTACTGCGCCCACAGCCATTCCGGGCCGACGTGCTGGAAGACCACGCCGAGGGCGGCCACTCCGCGCAGGGCGTCGAGCCACCCCAGTCGCTGGGTCTTCTTTGCCGGTGCGGAAGCCACGGGGGCGGCTGTCGCGATTTCTCCTAGCGCGGTCACAGGCAGACGGTAGCCGTCCTTCCTGTGTCGTCCTAACCCAGTCGTCCTAACCCAGGTATCCGTCGACCATCTCCAGGACCTGGTCGGCGCGGTCCAGCAGGGCGCGGTCGTGGGTGACCATGACTGTCGCGGTGGCGTAGTCGCGGGTGACGTCGGCGAGCAGCTCGACGATCTGCGCGCCGCGCTCGTGGTCCAGCGCGGAGGTGGGTTCGTCCACCAGCAGCACCGACGGCTCGGCGAACAGGGCGCGGGCGATGTTGACGCGCTGGCGTTCGCCACCGGACAGCTGGTGCGGGCGGCGGTACTGCTTGCCGTCGGCTATGCCGACCGAGGCGAGCAGCCGCTCGGCGCGGCCGTGGGCGGCCCTCGCCCTGCCGCCGCGCAGGTTCTCGACGACCAGCAGCTGCTCCAGGGCGGTGAGCGAGGCCAGCAGGTTGGGCTGCTGGAAGACGATCCCGACCCGGTCCCGGCGCAGCGCGGTGGCCTGCCGGGGCGAGAGCGCGCCGGCGTCCGCACCGGCGATCAGGACCTGACCGGAGTCCGGTCGCAGCAGCGTCGAGGCGACCGCGAGCAGGCTGGACTTGCCGGACCCGGAGGGGCCGACCACGGCGGTCAGCTCGCCGGGGGCCACGCTGAGGCTGACCCGGTCCAGCGCGGTGAGCCGGCGGTCGCCGTCCGGATAGGTGAGAACGACGTCTCGTAGAGTGAGACCTGTGGTGAGGGTGACGGTGCTCATCGGTTGGCTCCCAGTGCGGTCAGCGGGTCGACGGAGGTGATGCGGCGGACCGCGAGGGCGGCGCCGGCCAGGCCGAGCAGCACCATCGCGAGCACGGGTACCGCGACGGTGGCGGCGCCCAGGACGAACGGCATCCCGCCGCCTCGCAGCAGTGCCCCGCCGGCCAGGCCCACCCCCGCACCCACCAGCGAGCCGCCGAGCAGCAGGATCAGTGCCTGGCCCAGCGCGTCGCGGACCAGGTAGCCGCTGGAGGCGCCGACGGCCTTCAGCACGGCGATGTCGGTGCGGCGCTGTACCGTCCAGACCGTGAAGAACGCGCCGATGACCAGGGCGCTGACGACGAAGAGGAACCCCTGGATCATCTGCAGGCTGCCCTGCTCGGCCGAGAAGCCGTCGATGCCGGCCAGGGCGGAGCCGCGGCTGACCGTGTCGGTGTTCTGCGCGCGGTCCAGGGCGGCGGTGTCGGCGCTGCCGGGGTCGACCGCGAGCGCGCTGGGGCCGGTGGCACCGCTGACCTGCTGCCAGGTCGGCACGGTGGTCCAGACACTGGCGGCGTGACCGTAGGAGCGGTCCGCGGTGATGCCCGAGACGGTGAGCGTCCGCGCGCCCACGGTGACGGTGCTGCCGACGGTCACCCCGTCGGCGGAGGCGGTCTTCTGACCGACCGCCACCTGCCCCGCGCCGGGCGCGGTCCCCGCCGTCAGCGGGGGCAGCAGCGCGGCCGGAACACCCAGCACGCTGACCGAGCTCGCCGAGCCGGCGGTGGTGAGCCGGGACATGGCGATCCCCACCGGCGAGACGCTCCCCACGCCGGGAGCCGACTCCCAGGCCGACTGCTGGGCGGCGCTGACGCTGCTGTTGCTGAACGAGACCCCGGGCGTCGCCCCCTGCGGCGCGCCGAACACGACGTCCTGCGCGGGCAGGCCCGCTATCGCCGAGGAGGAGTCGGCCGCCAGCCCGCCGGTGAGTCCGTAGAGGAAGACGACGAGCGTGGTGATCAGCGCGACCACCGCACCCATCAGGGCGAAGCGCCCTCGGGCGAAGCGGATGTCACGCAGGGCGACGAACACGGGGGTCCTCCGACGGTCGGCTGAGCTGATGCCTCCACCCTCCGCGCATCACGGCCGCGAGCCATCAGGGAGAGGGGTGGTCCGGAATCCATCGAATGGTTGATGCCCCGAACGCCCCGGCCGGGGTCCCGGCGGACGTACCCTCGAATGCTGTGACCAGCACCGACGCCCAGCCGACCGAAACGGCAGACACCGAAATGGCAGACTCCGGAATGACGGAGACGACCGAGCCAGTGGGGACAGCCGAGCCGGCCCGGACGTCCGCACCGGTCCGGACGACCGACCCGGCGGGGACGACCGGGACGGCGGCGATGACCGGGACGGCGGGGACGACCGCGGCGGCGGAGCCCGCGGCGCACCTGCCCGCGCTCCGGGTGATGAGCGCCGCCCTGCACCTGATGTTCTACGCGCTGCTGGTCGCCGGGCTGCTCAACGGCGCCGGGACCGGCGGCCTGCTGCTCGGCGTGCTGCTCGGTCTGGCCTACGCCTGCGGCGGGCTGCCGGTCGTGCGCTCCGGCCGAGCCGCCTCGCGCTGGTGGCTGGCCGGAGTGATCGCGCTGTGGACCGCGCTGACCCTGGTCGACCCGGCCTCGGGCTATGTCTCGTTCCCGCTGTTCCTGCTGTGCCTGCACCTGCTGCCGCGGCGCTGGTCGCTGCCGGTGGTGGCGGCGCTGACCGGGGTGGTGGTCGCCGCGCAGTCGACCACCGCGGGCGGGCTGACCTCGGCGAAGATACTGGGCCCCTGCGTGGGCGCGCTGGTGGCGGTACTGACCGCCTACGGCTACGCGGTGCTCTACCGGGAGAGCGTGACCCGGCAGCGGCTGATCGACGACCTGGTGCGGACCAGGGACGAGCTGGCCGCGACCCAGCGCGAGGCCGGCCGGCTCGCCGAACGGCAGCGGCTGGCCCGGGAGATCCACGACACGCTGGCCCAGGGACTGTCCAGCATCGTGCTGCTGGCCCGCTCGGCCGAGTCCGCGCTGCCCCCGGACCCGGTCGCCACGGACTCGCTGACGACCGACCCCGCGACCGCCGACCCCGCGACGCGCGACCCCGCGACCACCGACCCCGCGACGCGCGGCTCGGCGATCGCGCGGGAGCGGATCAGGGAGATCGGCGCGACCGCCTCGGACAACCTCGCCGAGGCCCGCCGCTTCGTCGCCGCGCTCACTCCCCCGTCGTTGCAGGACGCGACCCTGGCCGAGGCGCTGCGCCGGGTCGCGGCCGGCTACGGTCCCGTCCCCGAGGTCAGCTTCCACCTCGACGGGGACGCCTTCCCGCTGCCGGTCGAGGCCGAGGTGGCGCTGCTGCGACTGACCCAGGAGGCGCTGGCCAACGTCCGGCACCACGCCGGCGCCGACCGCGCCGCGGTCACCCTCTCCTACCTGGACGACCAGGTGACCCTGGACGTCTACGACGACGGTCGCGGTTTTGACCCGGACGCCGGACCGGCGGCCGGGCGGCCCCGCTTCGGCCTGCACGGCATGCGCGAGCGCATCGCCGAACTGGGCGGCGCCCTCACCGTGGAGTCCGCCCCGGGCGAGGGCACCGCCGTCGCCGTCTCGCTGCCGCTGACCGCCCTCGAAGGAGCGTCCCGTTGATCCGCGTGCTGCTGGTGGACGACCACCCGGTGGTGCGGCGCGGGATGCGCGCGCTGCTGGCCGAACTGCCCGACCTGGAGCCGGTCGGCGAGGCCTCGGACGGCGCCGCCGCGCTGCGGCTGCTCGCCGAACTGGCGGCGGCCGGCGGACCCGCGGTCGACGTGGTGCTGATGGACCTGCAGATGGGCACGGGGATGCACGGGGTGGAGGCCACCCGCCGGATCACCGCGCTGCCCGACCCGCCCTCGGTGCTGATCCTGACCACCTACAGCACCGACGCCGACATCCTGGCCGCCGTCGAAGCCGGGGCCACCGGCTACCTGCTCAAGGACGCCCCGCCGGAGGACCTCGCGGCGGCGGTGCTGGCGGCGGCCCGGGGCGAGACCGTGCTGGCCCCGCCGGTCGCCGCCCGGCTGCTCGGCCGGGTACGGGCCGGACGCCCCACCCTGTCGCCGCGCGAGTCGGAGATCCTGGAGCTGCTCGCCGAGGGCCTGGCGAACCGTCAGATCTCCAAGCGGCTGTTCATCAGCGAGGCGACGGTGAAGACCCATCTCGTGCACATCTACGACAAACTCGGCGTGGACAGCCGGACCGCGGCCATCGCCGCAGGGCACCAGAACGGCCTGCTCAGACCGAGGTAGACCGCCGGTGACGACAGTGTGACGCCGCCGAACCCGGACGGGTTCGGCGGCGTCACAACTGACCTGCGCGGTACCTCAGCCGCCGGCCGCGGGGCTGTTGCCGGCCGTCGGCGAGGCCAGCGCGGCGGCGCTGGCAGCGGGGACGGTGCCCAGCGGCTTGCCCTTGTTGGCGGCGTCGACCCAGCTCACCAGGCTGGCCGGACTGATGTCGGCACCGTTGTAAGTCGGGTAGGCCGAGGTGCCGTTCAGCAGGATGGTCGGCGTGGAGCTGAACCCGGACTTGTCGAAGTCGGTCTGCACCGCGGTCACCCAGGCACCGAAGCTGTTCCCGTTGACACAGGACTCGAAGGTCGGCGTGTCCAGCCCCGGCACCTGCTTCGCCAGTGCGATCAGCTTGCTCCTGTCGGCCCAGGCGTCAACGGTCTCGTCCGGCTGGTTGGCGTAGAGGACGTCGTGGTAGTCGTGGAACTTCCCGACGTTCTGCGCGCAGGCCAGGGCGTTGGCCCCGTTCTTGGAGCCCTGGCCGTTGTCGTGCCGGTCGATGAAGGACACCACGTGGTAGTGCGCCACGATCTTGCCCTGGGCGAGCAGTTGGTTGACGGTGGTGTGGAAGTCCTTCTCGAACTCGCCGCAGGCCGGGCAGCGCGGGTCCTCGTACACGTCCATCGTGGTCGGCGCGTTGCTCGCGCCCACCGGGATCACCAGGTTGTTGGTCCCGATCGTCCCGGCCGGGGCCTGCGAGGCGGAGTACGAGCTGGTGCGGCTGTTCTGGACCAGCACCGCGATCACCACCACGATCACGACCACCACCAGCACCGTGCCGGTGATCGCCAGCTGCCGCAGCTTCCTGGTCTTCGCCTCCTGTGCGACCCGCTCCTCCTGCATCCGCTCGCGCGCGCTGCGCCTGTCCCCGTTGTTCTTCTGACTCATCATTCTCCTTGCGTGCACGACCCTGAGGCGTCAGGACCCGTTGAGCCGGCCGTCCACCGAGAACCGGCTTCGCGGCCGCCACAGCAGCCAGCCGCAGAGCAGCAGGAAGCCCAGGTCGCGCAGGATCTCCTGCAGGTACGCGGTCTTCGAGGCACTCACCGCTCCGCCGCCGCCGAAGCAGCCGCAGTCGATGGAGATGCCACGCGCCCAGACCGAGGCGATGGAACCGATGTAGACCAGCAGCAGCAGTGCCGACAGTCCGGCGGCGACCCTGGTGATCAGGCCGAGCAGCAGCAGCACGGCCAACGCCAGTTCCAGGAACGGCAGTCCGTAGCCGAGGGGCTTGACCAGTGACTCCGGCAGCAGCCGGTAGGCGCGGACCGCCTGTGCGGCCGCTTCGGGGTCGCCGATCTTGGCGAATCCGGCCCAGCCCCAGACCACGGCCAGGCCCACCCGGGCCGCGGTGCCGACCCAGTCGGCCCACCCGCCCTCCGGACGTCGGGGCCCGGACCGGTGGGCCATGCCGGAACTGCCGGTCCCCGTGGCCTGCTCGCCGATCACGCCACGCCCCCGCGTTGCACGAAGGCCCGCAGCGCGGCCGGCGACCGCACCAGCTCCGGGTGCGCGCCCAGGTCGACGGTCCGGCCGTCGGCCAGCATCGAGGGCGTGCCGTTGATGACATGCGCGTCGGCGTAGGCCTGCTGCGCGCGGGCCACCCAGTCCCGGTACCAGAGCCCGTGCACCTCGGCGTCAAAGGCCGGGCCGCGAAGACCCGGCACGGCGGAGGCGATCTCCAGCAGCCGCGGCTCGGTGAAACCGTCCACCAGCTCGGACGGCTGGTTGGCGAAGAGCAGCGCGTGGAACAGCGGGAAGCCGCCGTGTGCGAGCGCCGAGCGGGCCGCGTTGGTGGCGAGCAGCGCGCCCGGTCCGGGCAGCCGCCGGTCCAGCGAGGAGTCCATGACGTAGCGGAGCAGCACCTGGTGGCGGGTGGCGAGGTCGGCGAGGGTCGCGCCCTGGGTGAACTCGAAGGCGGCGGAGACCGAGCAGCGGAAGTCCTCGAACAGCGTGAGCGTCAGCGGGGCGTCCGGGTAGCCGACGTCGATCCCGGCTCCGTCCGGAGCGAGCCTGGCCGGCAGCGCCAGCAGTTCGGCGCGCTGCGCCTGCGGCAGATCGGCCACCAGCGCGGGGCGCACCGCGCTACGACTGGCGGCGGTCGGCACCATCCGCTGCTGGGACACCGACTGCCCGGACGTCGACTGCTGGGACATCGACTGCTCCGACACCGACTGCATCGACGCCTGTTTGCCACCCTCGGTCAGTGCCCGGCCGACGCTGGACTCGCCGCCGACGGCCGCGGCCAGCGCCACCGCCGCGAGGGCCGCCTGCGCCACCTTGACCCGGGCACCATGCGAAGCCGCCACGGGAGACCTCCTCAGATCGCGGTCGTGCGAGGACGCACGGGCGGCGCCGAACGGCACCACCTGCCGGATCATCAACGAGAAGAGCACCCGCCCGGGTGCGCGCCACGCGGTCACTCACCCGAACGAGTGACCGCGTCGGACACCACGCCGTCCCGGTCCCGCGGATTCCGGAGCGGCAACCCCGCCGGCCTACCGGCGGACGCCCTGGGCGAGTTCCGCCGCGAGTTCGCGGACGGCGGCGCAGCCTGCCTCCACCGTGGGCGCGTCCAGCAGCCGCTGGACGAAGGCCGAGCCGACGATGACGCCGTCGGCGAAGGCCGCCACCTCCGCGGCCTGCGCCGCCGTGGAGACACCCAGGCCGACGCAGACCGGCAGGTCCGTGGTCGCCCGGGTCCGCTTCACCAGGTCCTCGGCCATGTCGCCGACCGCGCTGCGGGTGCCGGTGACGCCCATCACCGCCGCAGCGTAGACGAAGCCGGTGCCGCTCGCGGTGATGGTCGCGAGCCGCTCGTCGCGGCTGGACGGGGCGACCACGAACACCGTGGCCAGCCCCAGCTCCTCCGCGGCCGCGAGCCACGGCCCGGCCTCCTCGACCGGCAGGTCCGGCAGGATGCAGCCGGCGCCGCCGGCCGCGGCCAGGTCGGCGGCGAACCGCGCCACGCCGTACCGGTCGACCGGGTTCCAGTAGGTCATCACCAGGACCGGCACGGCCGGGTTGGCCGCGGTGACCTGACGGACCGTCTCCAGCACGTCGCTGGTGCGGACCCCGTTGCGCAGCGCGATGTCGTCCGCGGTCTGGATGGTGGGACCGTCCAGCACCGGGTCGCTGTGCGGGAGGCCGATCTCGACCACGTCGACGCCGCCGTCGATCAGTGCCTGCACGGCGTCGGCCGCGCCCGCGATGGTGGGGAAGCCGGCCGGGAGGTAGCCGACCAGGGCCGCCCTGTGCTCCGCCTTCGCCGCCGCGAGCACCCGGCTGAGCTGCTTGTTCGTGTGCTGCGCCATCTCAGTGTCCCGCCTCGTCGAGCAGGCCGAAGTACTCGGCGGCCGTGTGCATGTCCTTGTCCCCGCGCCCGGAGAGGCTGACCAGGATGGTCGCCTCGGGGCCCAGCTCGCGGCCCAGCTCCAGGGCCCCGGCGAGGGCGTGGGAGCTCTCGATGGCCGGGATGATGCCCTCCGTGCGGGACAGCAGTCGCAGCGCCGCCATGGCGTCGGCGTCGGTGCAGGGCCGGTACTCGGCGCGGCCGGTGTCCTTGAGGTAGGCGTGCTCCGGACCGACGCCCGGGTAGTCCAGGCCGGCCGAGATGGAGTGGCTCTCGATGGTCTGGCCGTCCTCGTCCTGCAGGACGTAGGTGCGCGAGCCGTGCAGCACGCCCGGGTCGCCCTTGGTGAGGGTCGCCGCGTGGCGCGGGGTGTCCACGCCCTCGCCGGCCGCCTCGATGCCGACCAGCCGGACGCCGGCGTCCGGGATGAAGTCGTAGAAGATCCCCATCGCGTTGGAGCCGCCGCCGACGCAGGCCACGACCGCGTCCGGCAGCTTCCCGGTACGGTCCAGGACCTGGGCGCGGGCCTCGATCCCGATGACCCGGTGGAAGTCGCGGACCATCATGGGGAACGGGTGCGGTCCGGCCACCGTGCCGAAGAGGTAGTGGGTGGAGTCGACGTTGGCGACCCAGTCGCGGAACGCCTCGTTGATCGCGTCCTTCAGGGTGCGGCTGCCGGAGGTCACCGGGATCACCTCGGCGCCCAGCATCCGCATCCGGGCGACGTTGAGCGCCTGGCGCTCGGTGTCGACCTCGCCCATGTAGACGGTGCAGTCCAGGCCGAACAGCGCGGCGGCGGTGGCCGTGGCCACGCCGTGCTGGCCGGCGCCGGTCTCGGCGATCAGACGGGTCTTGCCCATCCGCCGGGTGAGCAGGGCCTGGCCCAGCACGTTGTTGATCTTGTGCGAGCCGGTGTGGTTGAGATCCTCGCGCTTGAGCAGGATCCGGGCGCCGCCCGCCTCGGCGGAGAAGCGGCGGACGTCGGTGAGCGGGCTGGGGCGCCCGGTGTAGTCCTTGAGCAGGGCGGAGAGTTCGGCCGCGAAGGCCGGGTCGGCCTTGGCCTTCTCGTACTCGTCGGCGACCTGCTCGACGGCGGCGACCAGCGCCTCCGGAATGAAGCGGCCGCCGTAGGCGCCGAAGTATCCGCGCGGGTCGGGAGTGATGTCCTCGGATGGCATGACAGGTCCTCGGAGGTGAGGTGGGCAGGGAGGGGTACACACGGCGGCGCGCGACCTCCGGCACGACCGGACCGGCACGTCCCCCGAGGTCGCCCCCTGAAAGATCCCGTGCGCATCCCGTCGCGTGCCGAAGGCTCGCCGCTGGTTCCCTGCTAGCGCTGCCCGGGGACCTGTCCCGGCTCCGCACCGATCACATAGCGAACCCGCCGCCCGAGCACCCGGCGAGCGGGTGCACGGCAGCCGCGCGGCTTGCAGCCGGGCTGGAGACGGGGGGACATGGCCATGGAAGGAGTATGACAGACGGTCGCCCGCCGCGTGAGTGGCCTCGCCGCGATCCCGATCGGGACCGCGGCTCGGCGGCGGTTCGGCGGCGGCTCAGCCGCGGTTGTGGCGGATCGCGGGGTGCGCTCCGGCGGCGACCATGTCGGCGACGGCCGCCTTCGGGTCGCGGCCGGTGACCAGGGACTCGCCGACCAGAACCGCGTCCGCGCCCTCGTTGGCGTAGGCGATCAGGTCGTGCGGACCGCGCACCCCCGACTCGGCGACCTTGACGATGTGCGCCGGGATGGACGGGGCGACGTTGGCGAAGGTGTCCCGGTCGACCTTGAGGGTCTTGAGGTTCCGCGCGTTGACGCCGATGATCCGGGCCCCCGCGTCCACCGCCCGGGCGGCCTCCTCCTCGTCGTGCACCTCGACCAGCGGGGTCAGCCCGATCGACTCGGCCCGCTCGATCAGCGACACCAGGGCCGGCTGGTCCAGCGCGGCGACGATCAGCAGGGCCAGGTCGGCGCCGTAGGCGCGGGCCTCCCAGAGCTGGTAGGCGGTGACGATGAAGTCCTTGCGCAGCAGCGGGGTGTCCACCGCGGCGCGAACCGCCTTCAGGTCCGCCAGCGAACCGCCGAAGCGGCGCTGCTCGGTGAGCACGGAGATGGCCGCGGCACCGCCGGCGGCGTAGTCCATGGCCAGCGCGGCCGGGTCGGCGATGGCGGCCAGCGCGCCCTTCGAGGGGCTGGAGCGCTTCACCTCGCAGATGACGCTCACGCCGTCGCCGCGCAGCGCGGCGACGCCGTCCTTGGCCTGCGGGGCGCGGGCTGCGAGCTCCTTGAGCTCGTCCAGGGAGACCCGGCTCTGGCGCTCTGCGAGGTCCTCACGGACACCTTCGATGATCTCGTCGAGCACACTCACGCGGACGCCCCCTATGCGGGTGTAACGAAACAGGTCCGGCTGTCTGCAGCCGTGTCGATGATATCCGCAGGCGTGGCAGTGCTTCGCATCGAGAGCGATGCGGTCTCGCCCTTCGGACCGCGGGCGCCGGTCAGTGCACCACCGGCGGGGCCAGCAGGGCCCCGGCGGGCAGGTTGCGGAGGACGGTGAAGGCCAGCAGCACGGCGACCAGCACCCAGGCCCAGGATCGGCCCATCTCGGGTGTGGGGGTACGCAGCCCACGGGCCGCCCGGTAGCTCCAGCGGAGCCAGAGCAGCACCGCGAATCCGCAGGCCAGCACGGCCAGCACATTGTCGTGCACGGCGGCACCGAGGTCGCCCCTGGTCAGCGCGTGCACACAGCGCAGACCGCCGCAGGCGGGGCACCACCAGCCGGTGATCCGCAGGAACGGGCAGACCGGGTAGTGCCCGGGACGGTTCGGATCGACGGCGCCGACGTAGGCCGTGGCCGCGACGACCGCGGCGAAGGCGGTCGCCGGCCCGGCCAGCCGACGCGGGGCACCGGCACCGGGCGGGCCCGACGGCGCACCCGCGGACGCAGCCGGGCTCGTCCGGATCCCGGCTCCCGCGTCCGCACCCCCGAAGTCCACCGCTGGGGTCAGGAGGAGACGCCGGAGCTGACCGGGGTCTTCTGTACCACCGGGATGGTGGTGTGGGTGGAGGGCTTCTTGCCGTAACCGGCGACCGACATGGCCTTGCCGACCAGCGGGCCGACAGCGGCCACGACCAGGCCGACGATCACCAGCACCGGGCTCGGCACGACCATGGCCACGCCGGAGACCATGAACCCGATGAAGGAGATCCCGACGCCGGTCCAGGCGGCGGTGGTGTGTCCGTGGGCACTACCCGACATTGCTGCTCCTCAGTTGCACGTTGGCTGTCGACGGCCATTGTTCCGTACCGCGATGGGCGCCGCCGTGCCGGGTGGCCTGTGTCGGCCCTGACCTCGTCACGTCGTCGGATCCTCGCCCCGGTCCAGGGCCTTCCACAAGTCTGCCGGACTGTCCGGGTTGTTCCGCGTGGTCTTCGTCACTGCGGGCTTCGCCGGGGCCTCGTAGCGCGAGGACATGCCCGGCCAGTCCCGGCCCCGGACCAGCACCAGCAGACCGGCAGCCAGCAGCAGCAGGCCGCCCACCGCGGCCGCCCAGGGCCAGACGCTGTGGCTGACGCCGGTGGCGACGGCCCGGCTGAGGCCGACGGCGGCGACGGCCCTGCGGTTCAGCGCGTCGTCGCCGGCGGCGCCGGTCACGGCCGCCACCGCCGCAGCGGCGCCGGCCAGGGCCAGCAGCAGCCCGACCGCGCGCCGCGCCGCGCCGCGTACCGCGAAGACGGCGACGGCCGCGGCCAGGCCGACCAGCGCCAGCGCGCCGGGCAGTCCGGTGGTCTGCGAGCCGCCGGCCGAGACCGCGACCCGGGTGCCCTGGAAGTCGACGGTCCCGCGGGCCCAGGTCTGCCCGACCGCCAGCAGCACCAGCGCGGCGCCGAGAACGGTCAGCAGCAGCATCAGCGCCAGGCTGCGCCGGCTCCCGCTCCCCCCTCGGGCGGCAGCGGCGTCGCCGGGGACATCCGTGGCTCCGGGCTGGGCATCGGCCCCGGAGTCGGCTTCGGTACGGGGCTGCGGCAGTGCGGTCACCCGTCCAGTCTGCCCTGTGCCGACTCCGCGGCCGGACGCAGGGTGCTCGCGGTGGCGACGGCGCGCAGCACGGCGGCGGCCTTGTTGCGGCACTCGGCGTCCTCGCTCTCCGGCACCGAGTCGGCCACCACGCCGGCACCGGCCTGGACGTACGCCACGCCGTCGCGGATCACCGCGGTGCGGATCGCGATGGCGGTGTCGGAGTCCCCGGCGAAGTCCAGGTAGCCGACGCAGCCGCCGTAGAGCCCCCGGCGGGTGGGCTCCAGTTCCTCGATGATCTGCATGGCCCGGGGCTTGGGCGCGCCGGAGAGCGTCCCGGCCGGGAAGCAGGCGGTGAGCACGTCGAAGGCGGTCCGGTCCTCGGCGACCTGCCCGGTGACCGTGGAGACGATGTGCATGACGTGGCTGTAGCGCTCCACCGTCATGAACTCGACCACCTCGACGCTGCCGGGCGCGCAGACCCGGCCCAGGTCGTTGCGGCCCAGGTCGACCAGCATCAGGTGCTCAGCGCGCTCCTTGGGGTCGGCCAGCAGCTCGGTGGCGAGCGCCGCGTCCTCCTCGGGGGTGACGCCCCGGTGCCGGGTCCCGGCGATGGGGTGCACCATGGCCCGGCCGTCCTCGACCTTGACCAGCGCCTCGGGGCTGGAGCCGACGATGTCGAAGCCCTCGAACCGCAGCAGGTACATGTACGGGCTAGGGTTGGTGGCCCGCAGCACCCGGTAGACGTCCAGCGCGCTGGCCGGGCACGGGGCCTCGAACCGTTGCGAGGGGACCACCTGGAAGGCCTCGCCGGCCCGGATCCGCTCCTTGACCTCCTCGACGGCGGCCCGGAACGGGGCTCCGCCGAAGAGCGAGACCGCCTCGACCGCCTGGACCGGGGCCAGCGCGGCCGCGCCGGTGTCGACCGGCCGGGCCAGGTCGGCGGTCATCGTGTCCAGGCGGGCGACCGCGTCGGCGTAGGCGGCGTCGACCCCGGTGGGGCGGTCGTCGTGGTTGACCGCGTTCGCGATCAGTATCACCGTGCCCGAACCGTGGTCCAGGACGGCCAGGTCGGTGGCGAGCAGCATGGTCAGCTCGGGCAGCCCGAGGTCGTCGGGGTTGAGGTCCGGGAGCTTCTCCAGCCGGCGGACCACGTCGTAGCCCAGGTAGCCGACCATGCCGCCGGTGAACGGCGGGAGCTCACCGGCCCGGTGCGGGCCGGTGGAGGTGACGCTGCGGGGCGTGTGCAGGGCCTCGACGGTGGCCCGGAGCACCTGCAGCGGGTCGCCCCCGGTCGGGACGCCCACCGGCGGGCTGCCGAGCCAGCGGGCGTTGCCGTCCGCGTCGGTGGTCAGCGCGGCGCTGCTGCGCACTCCGACGAAGGAGTAGCGCGACCAGCGGCCCTGCTCCGCGGACTCCAGCAGGAAGGTGTTCGGCCGCTCCCCGGCGAGCTTGCGGTACAGCCCCACGGGCGTGTCGCCGTCCGCGAGGAACCGCCGGGTGACCGGCACGACCCGCCGGTCGACGGCGAGCTTGCGAAAGGTCTCAAGGTCGGGTGTCACGGCACCGGTTGTCATGATTCCGCAGCGTAGCCGATCCGCCGCCCGCGCCACCGGCCGAAGGGCTCAGCCGGCGGTCGCGGTACCGGAGCCCGGGACACCGGAGTCCGAAGTACCAGAGTCCGAAGTACCGGAGACCGGGAGCGTGCCGGCGTCGAAGCAGGTGCGGTCGCCGGTGTGGCAGGCCGCGCCGACCTGGTCGACCCGGACCAGCAGGGTGTCGCCGTCGCAGTCCAGCGCGACGGACTTCACCAGCTGGAGGTGGCCGGAGGTGTCGCCCTTGACCCAGTACTCGCGACGGCTGCGCGACCAGTAGGTGCAGCGGCCGGTGGTGAGCGTGCGGTACAGGGCCTCGTCGTCCATCCAGCCGAGCATCAGCACCTCGCCGGTGTCGTACTGCTGGGCGACGGCGGGCAGCAGGCCGTTCGGGTCGCGCTTGAGCCGGACCGCGATCGCCGGGTCGAGGGCAGTACTGCCAGGTGCGGCGGGGGTGGAGGGAGTGGCGGGAGTGGAGGACATGCCGACCATTGTGCCAAGCCGGTGCCCCGGCGGCGCCGGCGAGCTGTGATCTTGGGCTCTCGCCAATACAGGACAAAGCCGCACAATCATCCTGAGGTAGCTTCAGAAGCTGCCACAGGCCTGACTTTTCCTACGATCCGCCTGTCAGAATCTCTTACTCGACGGGCATTCTGTACGACATGAGTTCCCCGCCACCGCCGCCACCACCGCCCAACGACGGCCAGTCCAACCCCTATCAGAACCCCTACGGGCAACAGCCGCCACAGGGCTACGGCTACCCGCAGCAGCAGCCGACACCCCCGCCACCGCAGGGGTACGGCCAGCCGCAGCCGCCGGCGTGGGGCCAGCCGGGCCAGCCGACGCCGCCGCCCCCGGGTGGCGGCTACCCGCCACCCGGCTACCAGCAGCCGTACGGGCCGCCGCCCGGCCCGCCCCCGGGCAACGGGAACGGCAAGGTGATCGGGATCATCGCCGGCGGGGTCGCCGCGGTCATCGTCCTGGTGGTGGTGCTCGTCGTCGCGCTCGGCAGCGGCGGGAACAAGCCGGTGGCGTTCCCCACCGACACGACGCCGGTCGTCACGGACACGCCGACCGACACTCCCACGGACACGCCCACCACGGACGCGCCCACCGACTCGCCGACCCCGACCCCGACGCCCTCGTCGACCGACCGCACCTTCACCTACGTCGACCTGTTCGTCGGTGAGTGCTTCAGCACCCCCAGCCTGACCCCGACGATCACCGACATCGCCGTGCACGTCTGCAGCGAGGCGCACGACGCCGAGGTCACCGGGCTGGCGACGCTGCCCGCCGGGCTGACCACCGACGACCAGATATCGACCAAGGCCGGGGACCTGTGCGACCCGATCAACCAGCACAAGTACAACACCCTGAGCAACCAGACCCAGCTGAAGTCGTACGCGCTCTTCCCGGACCTGGACACCTACACCCGGGGCACCCGCACCGCGACCTGCGCCCTGTCCATCTCCGGTCCCACCGCGACGAAACTGAGTTCGAAGCTGCGGTGAACTGAGGGCCCATCAGCCGTAGGCTGGCCTTATGCCAAATCACGCCCGCCGTGAACGTCTGCTGCTGGTCGACCTGCTCGAAAGCGTCGGTCCCGAGGCCGCCACCCTGTGCAAGGGCTGGACGACCCGGGACCTCGCCGCGCACCTGGTCGTGCGCGAGCGGCGGCCGGACGCCGCCGGCGGCATCATGATCAAGCCGCTGGCGGCCCGGCTCGACCGGATCCAGGGCGAGTACGCGGCCAAGCCCTACGAGGAGCTGCTCGAACTGATCCGCACCGGGCCGCCGAAGCTGTCGGTGTTCGGGATTCCCGGCGCGGACGAGGCCGCCAACGTCGTGGAGTACTACATCCACGGCGAGGACGTGCGGCGGGCGCAGAGCGGCTGGTCGCCGCGGGTGGTCGACCCGGAGTTCGCCGAGGAGCTGTGGGGCCGGCTGGTCCGCACCGCCTGGCTGTCCGGGCGGCGCTCGCCGTCCGGACTGGTGCTGCGCCGCCCGGACGGGCAGACGGCGGTGGCCCGCAAGGGCTCCCCCGTGGTCACCGTGACCGGGGAGCCCGCCGAGCTGCTGATGTTCGTAATGGGACGCCAGGAGCACGCCGACGTGCAGGTCGAGGGCGACCAGGAGGCCATCGACAAGGTGCAGCAGGCCGAGCTGGGCATGTGACCCCGGCCCGGCCCCCCGCAGGGGTCAGCGCACCGGGTGGCCGGCGGCGCGCAGGGCCTGCTTGACCTCACCGATGCGCAGGTCGCCGAAGTGGAACACGCTGGCGGCCAGCACCGCGTCCGCGCCCGCCTCCACGGCGGGCGCGAAGTCGGCCAGCCTGCCCGCGCCGCCGCTGGCGATCACCGGGACGCCGACCACCCGGCGCACCGCGCGCAGCAGCTCCAGGTCGTAGCCGTCCTTGGTGCCGTCCGCGTCCATCGAGTTCAGCAGGATCTCGCCGGCACCCAGCTCGGCCGCGCGCTCGGCCCACTCGACCGCGTCCAGGCCGGTCCCGCGCCGCCCGCCGTGCGTGGTGACCTCGAAGCCGGAGGCGGTCACGGTGCCCTCCGGGGTGCGCCGGGCGTCCACCGACAGCACCAGGACCTGGCGGCCGAAGCGCTCGGCGATCTCGCGCAGCAGCTCCGGGCGGGCGATCGCGGCGGTGTTGACGCCGACCTTGTCCGCGCCGGCCCGCAGCAGCCGGTTCACGTCGTCCACCTCGCGGATCCCGCCGCCGACGGTGAGCGGGATGAACACCTGCTCGGCGGTGCGGCGGACCACGTCGTAGGTGGTCTCCCGGTCGCCGGAGGAGGCGGTGATGTCCAGGAAGGTGAGCTCGTCGGCGCCCTCGGCGTCGTAGAGCTTCGCCATCTCCACCGGGTCACCGGCATCGCGCAGGTTCTGGAAGTTGACGCCCTTCACCACCCGTCCGGCGTCGACGTCCAGGCAGGGGATCACGCGAACGGCGAGGGTCACGCGAACGGCTCCGATCTCTTTCGTTGGTTCACTGGGTTGCCGGGGTCCCGCGGTAGGCCTCGACCTCGACCTCGACGGCCATCCGGGAGTCCAGCAGGGCGCTGACCACGACCATGGTGGCGGCCGGCCGGACCTCGCCGAACAGCTCCTTGTGCACCCGGCCCACGTCGTCGCAGTCCCGGGCGTGGGTCACGTACATCCGGGTCCTGACCACGGCGTCGGCGCCGAGGCCGAAGCGGGCGAGAGCGCTCAGGGCCACCCCGAACGCGGTGCGGGCCTGGTCCGTGGGCGAGCCCTCGAACAGGATCCGCCCGTCGTCCCAGGCCGTGCATCCCGAGACGAAGACGAAGTCGCCGACGGCGACGGCCCGGGAGAAGCCGAACTGCTCCTCCCAGGGGCTGTCTCCGCCAACCTGGCCGGGCGGCACTGCCTGACGCTGCGTCGTCTCACGCTGCGTCAACTCTCGATCGGTCATGCCGCCGTCAGCTCCTTCAGGACACTGTCGCCAGCGCCTCTTCGAGGGTGAATGCCTGTGCGTAGAGGGCCTTGCCCACGATGGCACCCTCCACACCCTGAGGCACCAGCGTCGCGATGTCACGCAGGTCCTGCAGCGAGGACACGCCGCCGCTGGCGACGACCGCGCGGTCGGTGGCGGCGCAGACGTTGCGCAGCAGCTCCAGGTTGGGGCCGGTGAGGGTGCCGTCCTTGTCCACGTCGGTGACCACGTAGCGGGCGCAGCCCTCGGCGTCCAGGCGGGCCAGCGCCTCGTAGAGGTCGCCGCCCTCGCTGGTCCAGCCGCGGCCGCGCAGGGTGGTGCCGACCACGTCGAGGCCGACCGCGATGCGGTCGCCGTACTCGGCGATGGCCTTGGCGACCCACTCCGGGGACTCCAGCGCGGCGGTGCCGAGGTTCACCCGGGCGCAGCCGGTGCTGAGCGCGGCGCGCAGCGAGTCGTCGTCGCGGATGCCGCCGGACAGCTCGACCCTGACGTCGAGCCGGCCGGTGACCTCGGCGAGCAGCGCCCGGTTGTCGCCGGTGCCGAAGGCGGCGTCCAGGTCGACCAGGTGGATCCACTCGGCGCCGGCCTGCTGCCACGCCAGCGCCGCGGCCAGCGGCTCGCCGTAGCCGGTCTCGGAGCCGGAGGCGCCCTTGACCAGCCGCACGGCCTGGCCGTCCCGGACGTCGACGGCGGGGAGGAGGACGAGACGGTCCTTGTTCACGGCATCCTTGCTCACAGTGACTCGATCCAGTTCTTCAGCAGGGTCGCGCCGGCGTCGCCGGACTTCTCGGGGTGGAACTGCGTGGCGGCCAGCGGTCCGTTCTCGACCGCGGCGACGAAGGGTTCGCCGTGCTCGGCCCAGGTGACCAGCGGCGGGCGCAGCTGCTCGATGGGCGGCAGCTCCCAGTGCCGGACCGCGTAGGAGTGCACGAAGTAGAAGCGGGTGTCCTGGTCAAGGCCGGCGAACAGCCCGCTGCCGGGCGCGGCCTTGACCGTGTTCCAGCCCATGTGCGGGACGATCGGGGCCCGCAGCGGCTCGACCGTGCCGGGCCACTCGTCGCAGCCCTCGGTCTCCACGCCGTGCTCCACACCCCGGGCGAACAGGATCTGCATGCCCACGCAGATGCCAAGCACCGGACGTCCGCCGGACAGCCGGCGGCCGATGACGCGTTCGCCGCGCACCGCCCGCAGGCCCTCCATGCAGGCGGCGAACGCGCCCACGCCCGGGACCAGCAGCCCGTCGGCGTCCAGCGCGGTCTGGAAGTCGGAGGTCACCTCGACCTCCGCGCCGACCCGCTCCAGCGCGCGCTGCGCGGAGCGGAGGTTGCCGGAGCCGTAGTCGAGGACGACCACTCGCTTGGCCATGACAGTCAAGCCCTTCTCTAGAGGCGCATCAGCCCGGTGGCGAGGCACATGCCCGCACCGAGGGCGAGCAGCAGGACGACGCCCCTGGGCAGCTTCTGCTTCCAGAAGGAGTACGCGCCGCCGACGAGGAAGAGCCCGAGGAAGATGTAGACAATGCTGGCGGTGTTCATGACTCAGAGCGCGCCCTTGGTCGACGGGAGGATCCCGGCCGCGCGCGGGTCCAGCTCGCTGGCGTACCGCAGCGCCCGGGCGAGCGCCTTGAACTGGCACTCGACAATGTGGTGGGCATTGCGTCCATACGGTACGTGGACGTGCAGGGCTATCTGCGCCTGGGCCACGAAGGACTCCAGGATGTGCCGGGTCATCGTGGTGTCGTAGGAGCCGATCATCGGCGCCATCTGCTCCGGCTCGGTGTGCACCAGGTAGGGGCGGCCGGAGAGGTCCACGGTGACCTGGGCGAGCGACTCGTCGAGCGGGACGGTGCAGTTGCCGAAGCGGTAGATGCCGACCTTGTCGCCCAGCGCCTGCTTGAACGCGGCACCCAGCGCGAGGGCGGTGTCCTCGATGGTGTGGTGGGTGTCGATGTGCAGGTCGCCGTCGGTCTTGACGGTGAGGTCGAACAGTCCGTGGCGGCCGAACTGGTCCAGCATGTGGTCGTAGAAGCCCACGCCGGTGCTGATGTCGGTGGTGCCGCGGCCGTCCAGGTCGATCTCGACCTTGACGGAGGTCTCCTTGGTGGTGCGCTCAACGCGCCCGATGCGGGTCATTCACAGCTCCTTGGTTGCCGCACGGACGGCGTCGAGGAAGGCGTCGTTCTCGGCCGGGGTGCCTGCGGTGACCCGCAGCCAGCCGGGGACGCCGTTGTCGCGGACCAGCACGCCGCGGTCGAGGACGGCCTGCCAGACGGCGTGGGTGTCCTCGAAGCAGCCGAACTGGATGAAGTTGGCGTCCGAGTCGGTGACCCGCAGGCCCATCGCCCGCAGCTCGCCGACCACCCGGTCGCGCTCGTCCTTGAGCCGCTCCACGTAGCCGAGCAGCGTGTCGGTGAACTCCAGCGCGGCCAGTGCCGTCGCCTGGGTGACCGAGGACAGGTGGTAGGGCAGCCGGACCAGCTGCACCGCGTCCACCACCGCCGGGTCGGCGGCGAGGTAGCCGAGCCGGAGCCCGGCCGCGCCGAAGGCCTTGGACATGGTCCGGGTGACCACCAGCAGCGGGCGGCCCTCGATCAGCGGCAGCAGCGAGGGCCGGTGCGAGAACTCGATGTACGCCTCGTCGACGATCACCAGCGTCGGCTTGACCGCCTGCGCCGCCTCGTACAGCGCCAGCACGGTCTCGCGGGGCACCGCGGTGCCGGTCGGGTTGTTCGGCGAGCAGATGAACAGCACGTCGGGACGCCGCTCGGCGATGGCCGCGCGGGCCGCGTCCAGGTCGACGGTGAAGTCGGCGTTGCGCGGACCCTGCAGCCAGCCGGTGCCGGTGCCCCGGGCGATCAGCTCGTGCATCTGGTACGTGGGCGCGAAGCCGAGCGCGGTGCGCCCGGGTCCTCCGAAGGTCTGCAGCAGCTGCTGCAGGATCTCGTTGGAGCCGTTGGCGGCCCAGACGTTGACCAGGTCGACGCCGTACCCGGTGGAGCGGGTCAGGTAGCCGGCCAGGCCCTCGCGCAGCTCGACCGCGTCCCGGTCCGGGTAGCGGTTGAGGGTCCGGGCGGCCTCGGCGACGCGCTCGGCGATCCGCGCCACCAGTGCGTCCGGCAGCGGGTAGGGGTTCTCGTTGGTGTTCAGCAGGACGGGCACGTCGAGCTGCGGGGCCCCGTACGGAGACTTGCCCTTGAGCTCGTCCCGGATGGGGAGGTCGTCGATCCTCATGCCTGGGGCACCGTCCAGTCAAAGCGAGCGCGAACCGCGTCCCCGTGGCCCGGCAGGTCCTCGGCGTTGGCGAAGGTCACCACGTGCCTGGCCACGTCGGCCAGGGCGTCCCGGGAGTACTCCACCACGTGGATGCCGCGCAGGAAGGACTGCACGCTCAGCCCGGAGGAGTGGCAGGCGCAGCCGCCGGTCGGCAGCACGTGGTTGGAGCCGGCCGCGTAGTCGCCCAGCGACACCGGCGCGTAGGCGCCGACGAAGACCGCGCCCGCGTTGCGGACCCGGGCGGCGACCGCGGGGGCGTCGGCGGTCTGGATCTCCAGGTGCTCGGCGGCGTAGGCGTTCACCACCTCCAGGCCCTGGTCCAGCGAGTCGACCAGGATGATGCCGGACTGCTTGCCGGACAGCGCGGCCCGGACCCGGACCTCGTGCCGGGTCCTGGCGACCTGCGCCGCCAGCTCCTCCTCGACCGCACCGGCCAGCGCGGCCGAGTCGGTGACCAGCACCGAGGCGGCGTTGGGGTCGTGCTCGGCCTGGCTGATCAGGTCGGCGGCGACGTGCCGCGGGTCGGCGGTGTCGTCGGCGAGGATGGCGATCTCGGTGGTACCGGCCTCGGCGTCGATCCCGATCCGGCCCTTGAGCAGGCGCTTGGCCGCGGCGACATAGATGTTGCCGGGACCGGTGACCAGGTTGACCTGCTCGCACTCCCCCGCGCCGTAGGCGAACATGGCGATGGCCTGGGCGCCGCCGACGGCGTACACCTCGTCCACGCCCAGCAGCGCGCAGGCGGCCAGGATGGTCGGGTGCGGCAGCCCCCCGTGCGCCTTCTGCGGCGGACTGGCCAGCGCCAGGCTGGGCACCCCGGCCTCCTGCGCCGGGACCACGTTCATGACCACGGAGGAGGCCAGCGGCGCCAGGCCGCCGGGGACGTAGAGGCCGACCCGGTCGACCGGGACCCAGCGCTCGGTGACGGTGCCGCCGGGGACGACCTGGGTGGTGTGGTCGGTGCGGCGCTGCTCGCGGTGGACCGTGCGGGCCCGGCGGATGGACTCCTCCAGGGCGGCCCGGATGTCCGGGTCGAGCTGCTCCAGGGCGGCGCTGATCGCCGCCGTGGGCACCCTGATGTCGGTCAGCCGAACTCCGTCGAAACGCTCCGTGATCTCGATCAGCGCCTCGACGCCGCGATGGCGTACGTCCTCACAGATCGGCCGCACCCGCTCCAGGGCGGCCTCGACGTCCAGTTCGGCGCGCGGCAGGACGGCGCGCGGGTCGTCGGTGGAACCTCTGAGGTCGATTCGCGAAATCACAGAAACCAGTCTACGGAGCAGCCGCCGCAACCGTGGGTCCGTACCACGTCGTGGGACGCGCCGTGGGACTCCCGGGGTGCCGATACTCTTGCGCACGTGACGGAACGGCTACCCCTCTTCCCCCTGGGCACGGTGCTCTATCCGGGCCTGGTCCTGCCTCTGAACGTGTTCGAGGAGCGGTACCGCCGTCTCGTGGCGGACCTGGTGGAGGGTCCCGAGCCGTACCGCTTCGGAGTGGTCGCGATCCGGGACGGCCGCGAGGTCGCGCCGACCGGGCTGGAGCAGTCGAGCGCGGCCCTGGCCGGAATGGGCCCCGACCCGGCCCGCTCGCTCTTCGACCTGGGCTGCGTCGCCGAGATCGCCTCGGTGGAGTCGCGCCAGGACGGCGGCTACGACCTGATCGCGACCGGCACCACCCGGTTCCGGGTGGCGTCCTTCGACGCGAGCGGACCGTACCTGACCGCGGAGGTCGAACGGATCGCCGAGGAGCCGGACGAGGAGGCGGCCATGCTCGCCCCGGTGGTGGAGCGGACCTTCCGCACCTACCAGAAGCGGCTGGCGGGGGCCCGGGAGACGTCCGTCGCCGGGGTGCAGGAGCTCCCCGACGACCCGACCGTGCTCTCCTACCTGATCGCCGCGGCCTCGGTGCTGGACACCACGGACAAGCAGCGGCTGCTGGGGGCCGTCTCGACCGGGGAACGGCTGCGCGCCGAACTGGCCCTGCTCCGCCGCGAGACCGCGCTGCTCGCCAAGCTGCCCTCGCTGCCCGCGGTGGAACTCACCCGCCAGGCCTTCAACCCGAACTGACGGTGGTCTGCACGGCCTGGGAGGCGACCGGCTGGGCCCAGTACTGGCCCGGGTAGTACCAGTTGTAGGTGCCGGTGCTGGACGCGGCGACGGTCGCGATGATCTCGCCCTGGGCGTCCGACCAGACCTTCGCCACCACCGTGGGCTTGCGGCAGCCGGTCGCGCAGAACTGCAGCTCGACCTTCTGGTCCGGGTTCGGCACCCACTGCTTCGTCTGCCACTGCGGCTTCTGCAGCAGCCCGCCGACGGTGAAGTGGGTGCCCTTCGCGGCCACCTGCTGGACGCCGAAGACCGACAACACCCCGGCCTTGAGCACCGAGAAGGTCCCGGCGCCGTCCTCCACCGCCTTGTCGCCGTCGTTGCCGTTGGCGACCGCGTGCACGTGCCAGACCCCGGCCATGTCGTCGAAGGCGCGCTCGCTGGACTTGCCGGTCGACACCGACGAGGTGCCGGTGCAGACCGAGACGGTCTTCGAGGTGGCGGTGCAGCTGGTCGCGGAGGCCTTGAGGATCCCGTCGTTGGGGCCCCAGAAGCCGACGTTGTCGACCGACCTGACCCCCGAACCGTCCTCCGCGGTGATGCTGAAGGTGAACGGCACGGTGCTGTCCGGGCCGAGCACGATGGGCTTGCCGCCGTTCACCACCACCCTGGTGATCCTGGTGTCGCCGTGCGACCCCTGCTCCTGGATCGAGGGCAGCACGATCCCGCCGACCGCGAGGACCCCGGACACCAGGAGCACCACTGATCTTCTACGCATGACTCGACAGACACCTGCTCCACTCGCGAACCGGACGCCACGGCCCGTAGGAGCCATTGTCCCTGATCGTCCGCGACGCACGGCGGGCCCGGCGACCGCCCCCGCGGCGCGTGTCCGGTCGGATACCCTGCGTTCCGGTTGGGTAAGGGTCTCGGAACAGCGCGGCCGGTCACTCCTCCACCGCCGAGCTCCACCCGCCGGTCAGAGGAATGAGGTGTGGGACGTGGACCGATGCGTCGTCCTCGTGGATGCCGGATACCTGCTGGGTGCGGCGGCGAGCCTGCTCGCCGGCGAGAGCTCCCGCTCGCGGATCGCGGTGGACCACAACGAACTGATCGGACGGCTCCGGGAGCGTGCCGAGGCCGAGACCGGCCTGCCGCTGCTGCGCATCTACTGGTTCGACGCCGCGCCGGACCGGCGCCCGATGCCGGACCACCGGCGGCTGAGGGTGATGCCCCGGGTCACCGTCCGGCTCGGCGCGCTGACCCGGGCCGAAGGCCGCTGGGTGCAGAAGGGCGTGGACGCCGCGATGCATGCCGAGCTGTCCGGGCTGGCCCGGAACCGGGCCTGCGCCGACGTGGTGCTGGTCACCGGCGACGGCGACCTGCTGCCGGGGATGACCGCGGCCAAGGAGCACGGCGTGGCCGTGCACCTGTGGGCGGTGCAGGCCGCCGACGGGGACTTCAACCAGTCCGAGGACCTGGTCGCCGAGGCGGACGAGCGGCGGGTGCTGGACCGCGAGTGGATCACCGGCTGGGTCCGGGTCCGCGAGGCCGTGCCGCCCTGCGCGCCCCCGGACCCCCGTCCCGACATCACCACGATCCTCTCCGCGCCGATTCCCCACGCACCTATCACCCACGCGCCGATCACCCACGCGCCGATCCCGGCCACGCCGGAACCGGCCGTCCCGGACACCGCCGAGGAGCTGGTGACCGGGGCGGCGGCGACGGCGGCCGCCGGAGCGGTCACCGCGACCGGGAAGCCTGCCGCCCGGGTGCCCACCCCCAAGGAGATCGCGGCCGGTCTCGCCGCTCCCCGTCCGGCGCCGCCGGCGCCGCCGATGCCCGTGCCGTCGCCGTCGATGCTGCGCTGGTCCTCGGACCGCGGCTGGGTGGACCGGCCCGGCGAGGGCGGCGCGGCCGACACCGTACCCACGCTCAGCCAGCTCACCACCGCCGAGCAGAAGTGGGCCGACCGCGAGGACGACATCACCGCGGTCGGCGGCGACCCCACCGAGGTCGGCCAGGTCTTCGCCCGCCGCTGGACCGACCGGCTGGGCGACGCGGCCACCCGGCTGGCCGGGCTCTGGACCGACTACCCCCGGATCCCGCACCGGGTGGACGGCGAGCTGCTGCGCTACGCGGCCCGGTTCGGCCTGCTCGCGCACAAGGACGACCAGATCGACGAGCACGACCGCTTCGCCATCCGGGCCGGCTTCTGGCGCGAGATCGCGGCCCGTGTCCCCGGCGGGGACGCCGCCGCGGTGGAGCAGCGCGTCCCGGACCACTGATCCCACCGGCCGCCGCGTCACCCCTGCGAGCACCCCCGTGGCCCGCCGGCACGCCGACTCCGCGTACAGTCAGGCCCTGTCGGAGGACGGAAGCGCAGGGAGCACGTGGATACCCAACCAATCGCGGCGACGGGGACGCTCGCTCCCGCCGACAGCTGCTGCACCGTCCGTGACCTGACCAAGACCTATCGCTCCGGACGGGGCGCGAAAGCCACGACCGTGACCGCGAACGCCGGCATCTCGCTGGAGATCCGGCGCGGCGAGGTGTTCGGGCTGCTCGGGCCGAACGGAGCGGGCAAGTCCACCCTGGTCCGGCAGCTCACCGGGCTGTTGCGGCCGGACGGCGGCAGCATCGACCTCTTCGGCCACGACATCGTGCGGCACCCGGACCGGGCCGCGCGGCTGCTCGGCTACCTCGGCCAGGAGTCCACCGCGCTGGACGAGCTCACCGTGGCGCTGGCGGTGGAGACCACGGCCCGGCTGCGCGGGCTGAGCACCCCGGCGGCGCGGGACGAGCGCGACGCCGTGCTGGCCGAGCTCGCCCTGGAGCCGCTCGCCGGCCGCCCGCTGGCCAGACTCTCCGGCGGCCAGCGCCGGCTCGCCTGCTTCGCCACCGCGCTGGTCGGCACCCGCCCGCTGCTGGTCCTGGACGAGCCCACCACCGGTATGGACCCGGTCGCCCGGCGGGCGGTCTGGTCGGCGGTGGCGCGCCGCCGCGCCGAGCAGGGGGTGACCGTGCTGCTGGTGACCCACAACGTGATCGAGGCCGAGACGGTGCTGGACCGGGTCGCCGTGGTCGACCAGGGGCGGATCATCGCCTGCGACACCCCCGGCGGCCTCAAGGCCATGGTCGACGGCGACGTGCGGCTGGACCTGGTCTGGCGGGACGAGCCGCCGCTGGGGCTGCCGCTGGTCGCCGGGCTGGCCGCCCGGGCCACCCGCAACGGCCGCCGCTGGACCGTGCGCACCGGCCCGGACGAGGCCCGCGACCTGGTCGCGGAGGTCACCTCGGGCCCCGCCTTCGCGGCCCTCGACGACTTCTCGCTGTCCACGCCCAGCCTGGAGGACGTGTACCTGCTGCTGGGCGGACGCCAGGAAGGACTGGCCCGATGAACACCCCGGTCCCGGCACCCGCACCCGTGCCCGCCTCCGCTTCGGCTTCCGCCCCTGCCTCCGCCACCTCCTCCGCCGCTCCGGCCTGCGCCCGGCCCGCGGTCCCGGCCGGCGGGCCGGTCCCGCTGGCGCCGCGGGCCGCGCTGCTGCCCGCGCTCGGCGCGGTCTACCGCGCCCAGCTGTCCCGGGCCAGGGTGGCCCGGATACCGCTGCTGTTCGTCGCCACCTTCCAGTCCCTCGGGATCATGGTGATGATGCGCGGGGTGGTCGGCACCGGTGCCTCCGACACCGAGGCCGCGCGCGACGTGGTCGCCGGGTCGAGCGTGCTGGTGGTGGCCTTCGTCGCGCTCAACCTGCTGGCCCAGTACTTCGGCCGGCTGCGCGCCACCGGCGGCCTGGACCACTACGCGACGCTGCCGGTGCCGGCCGCCTCGGTGGTGCTGGGGACGGCGGCGGCGTACGCGTCGTTCACGGTGCCGGGGACGCTGCTGACGGCGGCGGTGGGCTGTGCGCTGTTCCAGCTCAGCTGGGTGCACCTGTGGGTGCTGGCCCTGGTGGTCCCGCTCGCCGGGGCGGCGCTGGCCGGCCTGGGCGCGGCCTGCGGGCTGCTGGCGAACCGTCAGGAGATCGCGACGCTGCTGGGGCAGCTGGGGATGTCCGCCGCGCTGCTGCTCGGGGTGCTGCCGTCGAGCCGGATGCCGGCCCCGATCCAGTGGCTGCGCGACCTGCTGCCCTCGACGTACGGGGTGGAGGCGCTGGCCCGCAGCTTCGCCGCCCGGCCGGACTGGGCGCTGGTCGGTGCCGACCTCGCGGTCTGCGCCGTGGTGGGCCTGCTCTCGCTCACCCTGGCCACCTGGGCCTACCGCCGCGCCGCCACCCACGCCTGACCTGGCCGACCTGGGCGCGCGCCGGCGCGTACCGGCATGGGACGATGACGCCGTGACCGCTCCTGACGCCGCCGATGCCGCGAACACCGCCGACACGGCCGACACCGTGCCTTCGGACGCCGCGTCCTCGGACGCCCTGCCCTCGGACGCCCTGCCCTCGGACGCCCTGCCCTCGGACGCCCTGCCCTCGGGCACCGGGCCCGGCGGGCCCGACGCGCTCCCGACCGGGCCGGTGAGGGCGCCGGTCGAGCTGCGCGCCAATCTGGTGATCATCTGCGCGCTGCTGGTCGGCTCGGCGGTGCTGGGCGTGCTGATGGGCGCGGTCTGGCACTGGCTGGCACCCAAGGTGCCGCTCTACGCGGACACCAGCGCGGTCTACCTCAAGGACCCGGAGGGCGAGCAGGCGATCGGCGCCGACGGCACCTTCGCGTTGATCGGCCTGGGCTTCGGCCTGGTCGCCGGGGCGCTGGCGTACTGGCGCACCCGGGCTCGGCAGGGCGGGGTGACGGTCGCGGTCGGACTGGCCCTCGGCGGACTCCTCGGCGCGTACATCGCCGCCAAGGTCGGTACCGCCCTCGGGCCGACCGGGGACGTGGTGGCGGCGGCCCGCGCGGTACCCACCGGGCAGACCTTCTACGGCCCGCTGAAGCTCACCGCGCAGGGCGTGCTGACGGCCTGGCCGATCGCCGCGCTGGCGGTGCTGATGGGCCTCACCGCGCTGTTCACCCCCAAGCCGCAGCCCCAGCCGATGCACTGGCAGGGGCCGCCGCGGACACCTTCGACGGGCGGGCACGAAGCGCCGTGACCGCGCGCTAGGGTGGAGGCTTCCCCAGCCGGCTTCCAGCCCGAGGAGCGCCCGAACCGTGGCCGACAGCTTCGTTCACCTGCATGTTCACACCGAGTTCTCGATGCTTGACGGGGCCGCGAAGAACAGCAAGCTGATCGCGGAGGTGGAACGGCAGGGCATGCCCGCCGTGGCGATGTCCGACCACGGCAACATGTTCGGGGCGTACGAGTTCCAGAAGATCGCGGCCAAGAGCCCGGTCAAGCCGATCATCGGCATCGAGGCCTATGTCGCGCCCGGCTCGCGGTTCGAGAAGAAGCCGGTGTTCTGGGCTCCGGGCGGGCAGCGCAGCGCCAACGCGGACGGCGAGGGCGGCAAGGACGTCTCCGGCGGCGGCCGCTACACCCACATGACCATGTGGGCGAAGAACGCCCAGGGGCTGCGGAACCTGTTCAAGATCTCCTCGCTGGCGTCCATCGAGGGCTACTACATGAAGCCCCGGATGGACCGCGAGCTGATCGCCGAGAACAGTGCCGGGATCATCGCCACCACCGGCTGCCCCTCCGGCGAGGTGCAGACCCGGCTGCGGCTCGGCCAGTACGAGGAGGCCGTCAAGGCGGCCGACGCGTACCAGCAGATCTTCGGGAGGGAGAACTACTTCCTGGAACTGATGGACCACGGCCTGGACATCGAGCGCAATGTCCGCGAGGACCTGCTGCGGCTGGCCAGGGAACTGAACATCCCGCTGCTGGCCACCAACGACTCGCACTACGTGACCGAGGACCAGTCCGACGCGCACGACAACCTGCTCTGCATCGGCGTGGGCAAGAACAAGGACGACCCGAACCGCTTCCGCTTCAACGGCTCCGGCTACTACATCAAGACCGCCGAGCAGATGCAGGAGATGTTCCGGGAGCTGCCCGAGGCCTGCAGCAACACCCTCGCCATCGCCGAGATGATCGAGCCGTACGACGAGGTCTTCACCTACGTCGACCGGATGCCGCAGTTCGACGTCCCGGAGGGCGAGACCCAGGCCTCGTTCCTGCGGCGGAAGATCGAGGCCGGGCTGCAGCTGCGCTACGGCGACAACCCCAGCCAGGAGGTGCTGGACCGGGTCGAGCTGGAGATGGGCGTCATCTCCCCGATGGGCTTCGACGCGTACTTCCTCGTGGTCGCCGACATCTGCCAGCACGCCCGGGACAACGGCATCCCGGTCGGCCCGGGCCGTGGCTCCGCGGCCGGTTCGATGGTCTCCTACCTGACCCGGATCACCGAGCTGGACCCGCTGGAGCACGATCTGCTGTTCGAGCGCTTCCTCAACCCCGAGCGGATCAACCCGCCCGACGTCGACATCGACTTCGACGACCGCCAGCGCGACCAGATGGTCCGCTACGTCACCGAGAAGTACGGCGCCGCCTACACCGCGCAGGTCAACACCTTCGGCACGATCAAGGCGAAGGCCGCGGTCAAGGACTCCAACCGGATCCTGGGCTACCCCTTCTCCATGGGCGACCGGATCACCAAGGCCATGCCCCCGGACGTGATGGGCAAGGGCGTCCCGCTCTACGCGCTGTTCGACGACTCGCACCCGCGGTACAGCGAGGGCGGCGAGATCCGGGCGATGTACGAGAACGAACCGGACGTCAAGAAGATCATCGACACCGGCAAGGGCATCGAGGGCCTGATCCGCGGCACCGGCGTGCACGCCGCCGCCGTCATCCTCTCCTCCACCCCGCTCCTTGAGCTGATCCCGCTGCACAGGCGGGACAAGGACGGCGTGATCATCACCGGCTTCGACTACCCGTCCTGTGAGGAGATGGGTCTGATCAAGATGGACTTCCTGGGTCTGCGGAACCTGGGCATCATTGATCACGCGGTGAAGACCATCAAGGCCAACCGTGGTGTCGAGGTCGACACCGAGAAGATCCCACTGGACGACCCGGCCACCTACGACCTGCTGGCGCGCGGCGACACCCTGGGCGTGTTCCAGCTCGACGGCGGGCCCATGCGGGCACTGCTGCGGCTGATGAAGCCCACCGAGTTCGCCGACATCTCCGCCGTCTCGGCGCTCTACCGGCCGGGCCCGATGGGCATGAACTCGCACACCAACTACGCGCTGCGGAAGAACGCCCAGCAGGAGATCACCCCGATCCACCCCGAGCTGGAGGCGCCGCTCAGCGAGGTCCTCGGCCCGACCTACGGTCTGATCGTCTATCAGGAGCAGGTGCAGCGAGCCGCGCAGGTGCTGGCCGGCTACAGCCTGGGACAGGCCGACCTGCTCCGCCGGGCCATGGGCAAGAAGAAGAAGGAGGTCCTGGAGAAGGAGTTCGTCCCCTTCCACGCGGGCTGCAAGGAGCGCGGCTACAGCGACGAGGCGATCCAGGCGGTGTGGGACGTGCTGGTCCCCTTCGCCGGCTACGCGTTCAACAAGTCGCACTCCGCCGCCTACGGCCTGGTCTCCTACTGGACCGCCTACCTCAAGGCCAACTACCCGGCCGAGTACCTGGCCGCGCTGCTGACCTCGGTCGGCGACGACAAGGACAAGATGGCGATCTACCTCGCCGACGCCCGGTCGGCCGGGATCAAGGTGCTCTCCCCGGACATCAACGAGTCCGTGGCCGACTTCACCGCCGTCGGCGACAACGTCCGCTTCGGCCTGCAGGCGGTCCGCAACGTGGGTCTGCCGGTGATCGACTCGCTGGTGGCGACCCGCAGGGAGAAGGGGAAGTTCAACAGCTTCGCCGACTTCCTGGACAAGGTCGAGCTGCCGGTGTGCAACAAGCGCGCGGTGGACTCGCTGATCAAGTCCGGTGCCTTCGACTCGCTGCAGCACACCCGGCGCGGTCTGGTCGCGGTCGCGGAGACCGCGATCGACGCGGTGATCGGCGTCAAGAAGCAGGCCGCGATCGGCCAGGACGACCTCTTCGGCGCCATCGACGACGGCAGCGGCAGCCCGACCATCGGCCTGGACTTCCAGGTGGACGAGCGCGAGTGGCCGCGCAAGCACCTGCTCTCGACCGAGCGGGAGATGCTGGGCCTGTACGTCTCCAGCCACCCGCTGGACGGCACCGAGCACATCCTGTCCCGCAACCGGGACAGCTCGATCGCCGAACTCCTGGGCTCCGGCAGGACCGAGGGCTTCGTCAAGCTCTGCGGTCTGATCACCTCGGTGGACCGGCGGATCAACAAGGCGGGCAACCCCTGGGCCATCGTCACCCTGGCCGACCGGGACGCCACCATGGAGGTGCTCTACTTCCCCAAGGCGTACCAGCTGGTGGCACACGAGCTGATCGAGGACAACGTGATCTCGGTCCGGGGCCGGCTGAACGAGCGGGACGGGGCGATCAGCGTCTTCGGCGAGGAGATGGCCCCGGTGGACATCTCCTCCGCGGAGCACGGGGGCAAGCCGCCGATCCAGCTCAACATCCCGGAGCGGAAGATCACCCCCCAGCTGATCGCCGAGCTCAAGCGCACCATGCGCGCCCACCCCGGCGACGTACCGGTCCGGCTGCTGATGGAGGGTCACACCAGGAGCGTGCTCTTCGAACTGGGCTTCCTGGTCGACCCGGAGAGCGGCTTCGCCAGCGACATCAAGGGCCTCCTCGGCCCCGGCGTCTGGGCCACCGCGGCCTGAACCGGCGAACCACCAGGGCAGTCACAGTGGGAGATCGTCGGGCAGGACCCGGAATGCCTTGTGCCGCCCGAGCGGACGTACCGTGCGGAAGTCGCGGCGGTCGAGCGTGAGGACGGCGTCCGTGTCGTAGTCGGTGGCCAGGGCGACGTTCACCGCGTCCGCGAGATCGAGACCGAGAGCGGCGTAACGGGCTCGAACGGACTGCGCAGCCGCGAGGTGGGACTCGGTGATCTCGGGTGCTACGACGCGCCCCAGGCGCATCCAGCGTCGGATGTCGTCGACCGCGCTCACTGCTGCCTCGCGGCCCAGCTCACGCGTGGCGACGTGATCAAGTTCGGCCAGCAGCAACGGTGACACGATCAGGAGGCCGGCCGCCATGATCGCCTGGTTCGCCGCATGGTGCTCCGGGTGGGTGGAATCGAGAGCCGCCAGGAGACCGGATGTGTCCGCGACCACGATGATCACGCGGCGGACCCCTGGCCGGTCTCGCTCTGGACCGCGTCGGCAACAGCATCCCGCACGTCGCTCCTGGTCGGGGTCCGCCCCGGCCCCTCGAAGGTGCGCGAGAAAAGGGGCTCGTCCCAGACCCGGTTGGCCATGGCGGCAAGATGAATACCCTGGCGGATTATCTCAGCCTCGCTGATGCCGCGTCGCCTGGCCGCCTCTTTGATGATCGCGAGGTCCTCGGGGTCGGCATAGACGTTGGTTCGCTTCATCGACATGTACCAAGCGTAGTACATATCAGCGGTGCCGGGCAGGCGCCGCTCGTCGCGGCAGGGCGGTCGAACGCCTGAGGGGTCGAGCCGCCGCCGATCAGCGGTTGGAGGCGATGCGCCTGGCAGCAGCCAAGTCTGTCGCCACTCGCCTTGGCGATTCCGCACCTCCGCTCTGGCGCGGAGTGAGGCGTGTACCGCAACGGGTGCGGGGCCTTGAACTGCGGAAACCCGCTTGACCCGGCCCTTCGCAGCCCGGTAAAAATCGGGTGCTGCCTGGGCGACATGATCGCCGTGATCCGAGGGGAGGGCGAGTGGCGACTCAGCTTGAGGGTTACGGCACGGTGCTGTTGTCCGGGATCGTGGGTTCCACGGCCTACGGTCTGGCCGGGGCGGGCTCGGACGTGGACCGGCTGGGAATGTTCGCCACGCCAACCCAGACGCTGCTCGCCCTGAGCGCCCCGGCACAAAGCCGGGTGACAACAAAACCGGACGCGACGTTCCACGAAGCAGGCAAGGCCGCGCGGCTGATCCTGGCCGGGAACCCGACCGCCACCGAACTGCTGTGGCTGCCTGAAGACCTCTACGAGTCGCGCACGCCCCTGGGCGACGAGGCGATCGCCCTGCGGACCGCGTTCCTGTCCGCAAAACGAACCCGCGACGCCTATCTGGGCTATGCGACCCAGCAGTTCAGGAAGCTGCTGAACCGCGGCGACGGCGCATTCTCCGGCGAGACCCGCAACCGCGCCGCCAAGCACGCCCGGCACCTGATGCGCCTCGTCGATCAGGGCTTCGAGTTGTACACGACGGGGAACGTGGTCATCCGGCTGGCGGATCCGCAGCGGTACCTCGCCTTCGGCGAGCAGGTCGCGGCCAACCCGCAAGTGGCGGTGCCGTTCATGGCCGAGGCGGAGACCCGCTTCGGCACCGCGCGCACCGCGCTGCCCGAGCAGCCGGACACCGCCGCGGTCGAGGCGTGGCTGCTGCGGGTCCGCAGGGCGTTCTGGGAGCCCACATGAGCCCCGACTACGCGGCACAGGCAGCACTCCTACCGGACCTGCGGCCGATCGTCGCCGAATACCCGCATCCGCTGGTATTCGCCACCGTCTCGGGTGCCCACCTGTAGGGATTCCCCTCAGCTGACTCCGACATCGACCTGCGGGGCGCGCATCTGCTGCCGGTCACCGACCTGGCCGGGCTGCGCGCCCCGGTCCAGACGCTCTCGCGGATGTGGGACCGCGACGGAGTCGAGATGGACCTGGTCACCCACGACCTGGCGAAGTTCGCCCGACTGCTGCTGCGCCCCAACGGCTACGTCCTCGAACAGCTCCTCTCGCCGCTCGTGGTGCACACCACGCAGGTTCACGCCGAGCTGGCCGATCTGGTACCAGGTCTGCTCACCAGCCACCATGCCGACCACTACCAGGGTTTCGCCGCCACACAGTGGAAGTTGTTCGCCAGGACCGGGGAACGCAAACCCCTGCTCTACACCTTCCGGGTCCTGCTCACCGGCATCCACCTGATGCGCACCGGGCAGCTCCTCGCTGACCTGCCCACCCTGGCCGAGCAGGAGAACGCGCCAGGCTATCTCAATGATCTGATAGCAGCGAAGGCCCGCGCGGAACACCTGGCACTGAACCAGCTCGACCTGCCGCCTGGCCAGGACCGACTCAGCGCCGACATCCGCTCCCTGCGCACCAGGCTGGACGCGGCACGCGCAGGCACGCACCTGCCCGCCGAGCCCACAGCCGGCCCCGCCGTGAACGATCTGGTCGTACGCGCGCGCCTCGCTCACGACCACCAACTCTTCTCGGCCCTCGTGTCCGGCACCGCGATGGAGGTCGCCCGCCGCACGACTCGGGAACGCGAAGTCTTCGCCGAGATCGACGCAGAGATCGACCGTCTGGAGTCCGAACCCGTCGACGCAGGGTCCCCAGCAGGTCACCGACGCCACCATCGATGAGCGCTGGAGCCACTTCTTCCGCGACGACGCGTAGGACACGGTCCGATTCACGCTGCTGGCGCGAGGTCCCGAACCGTCCTGGCACTCCAGCAGGACGTCGGCGACGTCCAGTGCGGTGCCGCGTTCCAGGGCGCTCTCCCGGCAGACCACCAGGTCGGGGCGGCGCTTGCGCTTGACTCCGGGAACGGCGACTTCCGGCTCATTCTCGGCGACCCACCCCGGCCGGGTCCGCTGGACCTGCGGGTCGAGTTGCTGACGGGCGCGGCGGACGTTGAGTTGGTGGGGATTGCTGGGAGCCGTTACCAGGATGACGTTGTCTCCGGAGATCTCCACAGTCCACGACTCGGGCAGCTTCGCCAGCTCGTCGGCGATCTCCAGCATCCGTGCGTAGTCCATACCGGCCACGCTGGCGGCGTGGCGCCGGGCGGGCGCGGCTCGTCGCGGGTCAGCGGCGGGTTTCGCGGCGCAGCCAGCGGCGGGGGGACAGGGCTGCGGCGGCGCTGCCCGCCTGCTGGGTCGCGGACGGCGCGGCGGGGGCGGTCGGAGGTGCGGGGGCGGGCGCGGCTATCGGGGCGGCGGGCGCGGACGGGGCTGCGGGCGGTGCTGCGGGGGCCGGGAGGGCCGGGAGGGGTGGGAGGGTGGTGGCGTAGAGCCAGTCGTTGAAGAAGGCGTGCAGCGGGGCGGCGCTGTGGCGCTGGGCGCTGGTGGTGAAGTCGGCGGTGGTGACCACGCCGTTGCGGTGCTCGGTGGCCCACTCGCGGAGCAGCGCGAAGAACGCCGGGTCGCCCAGGACGCCGCGCAGGGCGTGCATCACCAGGCCGCCGCGCTGGTAGAGCCGGTCGTCGAACATCAGGCTGCGGCCCGGGTTGGCCAGCACCAGGTCCTGCGGCAGGTCGGCGAGCCCGGCGTGGGCGAGGGCCGCGTGCTCGGCCGCGCTGCGGCCGCCGGAGCGCTCGGACCAGAGCCACTCGGCGTACTTGGCGAAGCCCTCGTTGAGCCAGATGTGCCGCCAGTCGGCGATGGTGACGCTGTTGCCGAACCACTGGTGCGCCAGCTCGTGCGCGATCAGCCGCTCCGAACCGCGGTGGCCGTCGACGTGGTTGGCGCCGAAGGTGGACAGCCCCTGGGCCTCGACCGGGACGTCCAGTTCCTCGTCGGTGACCACCACCGAGTACTCGCCGAAGGGGTAGGGGCCGAACAGTTCGGTGAACAGTTCCAGCATGGCCGGCTGGCGGCCGAAGTCGGTCAGGGCGGCGGAGCTCAGCCGCGCCGGGACGTAGGCCAGCTGCGGCACCGGCCCTGCCGCGATCGGGAGTTCGCGGTAGTGCCCGATCTGAACCGTGGTCAGATAGCTGGCGGTGGGCGCCGGCTGGTCGTAGACCCAGGTGCTGCTGCCGGCTCTGGCGGTGCGCGAGAGCAGTCTGCCGTTGGCGACCACCGTGTAGGGGCTGGGGGCGGTGACCGAGATCTGGTAGGCGGCCTTGTCCGCGGGCCGGTCGTTGCACGGGTACCAGGACGGTGCGCCGATCGGCTGGCTGGCGACCAGCGAGCCGTCCTCCAGCTCCTCCCAGCCCAGGTCGCCCCAGTCGCTGCGGACCGGACGGGGGTTGCCGCTGTAGTGCACCTCGACGGTGAAGGCCGCGCCGGCCGGCAGCGACTTGACCGGGCGCAGCCGCAGCTTGCCCGCCCGGTGCGTCCAGCGTGCGGCGCGGCCGTCCAGCAGTACCCGGGTGATCCGGAAGTCCGCGAAGTCCAGCGCGAGTTCGGTCAGCGGTGCGGGGCCGGCCAGGCAGGTCAGCCGGGCGCTGCCGGCCAGCCGGTTCGGGGCGGGGCGGTAGTCGAGCGCCAACTCGTAGCGGTGGACGTGGAAGCGGGCGTCGCCGTGGGTCGGGAAGTACGGGTCAGCCGCGGGCCGGGGCTGCGAGGACGGCACGGCCTGCGGGGTCCGCTGCTGCGGGGACGGCGACTGCTTGGGGCTCAACGCTGTTCTGCTCCACTGTTCATCCCGCTCCGGGGGCCTTTCAGGGCTCGGGTCAGAGCTCGGGCCAGGCCGCGATGGGGTTGCCCAGCCAGCGGCTGTCCGCGGGCACGGACTCGCCGCGCATCACCAGCGACGCGGGGCCGAGGGTGGTGCGGGCGCCGATGGTGGTCCCGGGCAGGACGATACCCTGCGGGCCGACGGTCGACCCTTCCTGGAGGGTGACCGTGTCCATCCGCATGATCCGGTCGTGGAACAGGTGCGTCTGCAGCACGCAGCCGCGGTTGACGCTGACCCCGTCGCCGAGGGTGACCAGGTCCGCCTCGGGCAGCCAGTAGCTCTCGCACCACACGCCCCTGCCGATCCTGGCCCCGAGGCCGCGCAGCCACAGACTGAGCAACGGGGTGCCCAGGACGCTGTTCAGCAGCCAGGGCGCGGCGAGCACCTCGACGAAGGTGTCGGCCAGCTCGTTGCGCCAGACGTGCCCGCTCCACAGCGGGTGCTCCACCGCCCGGAACCGGCCGATCAGCAGCCACTTCGCGGCCAGCGCCAGCAGGCAGGCGAACACCCCGGCGGCCAGCAGCACCGCGCCGGAGGCGAACGCGGCCAGCAGGTAGCCGCCGCTCCCGGCGATCCGGTACAGCACGTCCAGCACGGCGACCGCGAGCCCGGCCGAGAGGATCACCGGGACCAGCCGCAGCAGTTCCACCGCGCCGCGCAGCCAGCGCAGCCGGGCCGGGGGCGCGTAGGTGAGGCTCTGGTCGGCGCTGTCGGCGCGGCGGGGCAGCTTCATCGGCGGCATGCCGAGGTAGGAGCTGCCCTTCTTGGCCTTCTTCGGGGTGGCCGAGAGCACGCCGACCAGGCCCCGGTCCGGGACCGAGCGGCCCGGGGCGGTCATCCCGGAGTTGCCGAGGAACGCCCGGACGCCGATCTCGGCGGAGTCGATCCGCAGCCAGCCGCCGCCCAGCTCGTAGGGGGCGACCAGGGTGTCGTCGGCGAGGAACGCTCCGTCGCCGACGGTGGTCATGCTGGGCAGCGCGAGCACGGTGGAGGCCTCGACGCCATGGCCGACGTTCATGCCCAGGGCGCGCAGCCAGGCCGGGGTGAACAGGCTGGCGTAGAGCGGGAAGAGGCTGTTGCGGGCCAGGTCCATCAGCTGGATCACGGTCCAGGCCTGCACGGCGGTGCGGCTGTGCAGCGGGTGGTGCCCGGTGCGCAGGCCCACGCTGAGCAGCCGGACCGCGACCAGTACCAGCAGCGCGTACGCGGCGGCCCCGGCCAGCGTGGCCAGCGGGACGGCCAGCAGCGGCTGCGACCACAGCTGCCGCAGCACCAGGAGCGCGGGCACGGCGGCGGCCGCCGGCAGCAGCGTCAGCCCGAGGCCGCTGGCCCCGTACAGCGCCGCCCAGCGGGCCTTGCGGGCGGGGCGGTTCTTGGGCCAGGCGTGTTCGGCGCGGCCGGTCTTGGCGGCCGGGGCGCCGGACCAGCGCTGGCCGGTGGGGACCTGGCCGGTGACGGCGGATCCGGCGGTGATCTCGGCGCGCTTCCCGACCCTGGCGCCCGGGAAGAGGATGCTGCGGGTGCCGACGGCGGCGCCGGCGCCGACCCGGACCGGGCCGATCCGCAGGATGTCGCCGTCCAGCCACCAGCCGCTGAGGTCGACCTCGGCCTCGACCGCGCAGCCCTTGCCCAGCCTGAGCATGCCGGTGACCGGCGGCAGGGTGTGCAGGTCGACGTCGGGGCCGACCTTGCCGCCCAGCGCGCGGGCGTAGCGGACCAGCCAGGCGCCGGACAGGTCGGTGGCCCGGACCGCCTCGGCCAGCCGCTCGGCCGTCCACAGCCGCAGGTGCACGCTGCCGCCGCGCGGGTGGTCGCCGGGTTCGACGCCGCGCAGCAGCAGCCGGGCGCCGCCGGCCGCGACCGCGATCCGCCCGGCCGGGGTCCACAGAACCGCGGCGGCCAGGGCCAGCGCCCACCACGGGGCGGTGTGGCTCCAGCCGAGCAGCCCGGCCACCGCCGCCAGCGCGACGGTCCAGCGCAGGCCGACCACGGTCAGCAGCGGCAGGGTGATCAGGGTCTGCAGCAGCCCGGCCCGGCGCGGGGTGGGCCGGATCTCCCGGACGGCGCCGGCCCGCTGGCTGGAGGCCTCCAGCCGGCGGGCGAGGTCGCGCAGCACCGGGTGCTGGTAGAGGTCGCTGACGGCGGCGGCCGGGTAGCGGCCGCGCAGCAGGGTGACCAGCTGGGCCGCGCCGAGGCTGCTGCCGCCGCTGGCGAAGAAGTCGTCCTTGGCACCGGTCACCGGCACGCCGAGGACGTCGGTCCACTGCTCGGCGAGCCAGGCCTCGGTGCCGTAGAGCTGCTCGGCCCGCTCCTGGCGCGCGGCGCCGGGCAGCGGCCAGGGCAGGGCGTTGCGGTCGACCTTGCCGGAGGTACGGGTGGGCAGGTCCTCGACCTGCGCGAGCAGCGGGACCATCGCGGCGGGCAGCGCGGAGCGCAGTGTGGCGACGGCGGCGTCGTGGTCGAAGGCGTCCTGGTCGGTGACCAGGTAGCCGACCAGCAGCTGGTTGCCGCCGCGCGCGGTGCGCACGGCGGCCGCCGCGCCGGTGACGCCGGGCAGGGACTGCAGCACCGCGTCGACCTCGCCGAGCTCGATCCGGCGGCCGCCGAGCTTGACCTGCTCGTCGGCGCGGCCGAGGAAGACCAGGCCCTCGGGTTCGGCCAGCACCAGGTCGCCGCTGCGGTAGGCGCGCTCCCAGCCGACCGACTCCAGCGGGGCGTAGGTCGCGGCGTCCTTCTCCGGGTCCAGGTAGCGGGCCAGGCCCACCCCGCCGATGACCAGCTGGCCGCTCTGGCCCATGGCGACGACCTGGCCCTGCTCGTCGACCACGGCCAGCTCCCAGCCGTCCAGCGGCAGGCCGATCCGGACCGGGGCCGCGCCGGTCAGCGGCGCCGCGCAGGCGACCACGGTGGCCTCGGTGGGCCCGTAGGTGTTCCAGACCTCGCGGCCCTCGGTGGCCAGCCGTTCGGCCAGCTCGGGCGGGCAGGCCTCGCCGCCGAAGATCAGCAGCCGGACGTCGCCGAGCGCGTCGGCGGGCCAGAGCGAGGCCAGCGTGGGGACGGTGGAGACCACGGTGATCTCCTGGTCCAGCAGCCAGGGGCCGAGGTCGGCGCCGCTGCGGACCTGCGACCTCGGGACGGTGACCAGGCAGGCGCCGTAGCGCCAGGCCAGCCACATCTCCTCGCAGGAGGCGTCGAAGGCCACCGAGAGGCCGGCCATCACCCGGTCGCCGGGGCCGAGCGGCTCGTCCTGCTGGAACAGGGCGGCCTCGGCGTCGACGAAGGCGGCGGCGCTGCGGTGGCTGACCGCGACGCCCTTGGGCTTGCCGGTGGAGCCGGAGGTGAAGATGATCCAGGCGTCGTCGTCCAGCCCGGGGCGGGTGCCGGGGGTGCCCTGCGGCGGCCGGTGCGCCGCCAGCTCGTTGCCGGCGCCCAGCACGGCGCAGACCCCGGCCTCGCCGAAGACCAGCGCGGCACGCTCGTCCGGGTCCTCGGCGTCGACCGGGACGTAGGCGGCGCCGGCGGCGAGAACCGCCAGGATGCCGACGTAGAGGTCCAGCGTCCCGGAGGGGATGCGGACCCCGACCCGGTCGCCGGGGCCGACCCCGGCGCCGGCCAGGGTGCGGCGCAGCGTGTCGACCCGGGCGGCCAGCGCGCGGTAGCTCAGCGCGGTGCTCCCGTCGTCCAGCGCGGGCTCGTCCGGGTGCGCCTTCACCGTGGCGTCCAGGAGGTCGAGAAGGGTCCGCGCGGGGTGTGCCGGGCGGCCGGGGAACAGCGCGAGGCCGCTGGGGGCGACGTCACCGTCCGTCAGCTGGTCGTGCACGGCCGTGGTCATGGGTCCTCTTCTCGTCAACGACCCGGTCGATGCTAGTCCGCCGGAGAGCCGGGCGCAGTCCCGGAATCGCCTGCAACACCCCAACTGCGGACTATTTCTGACGCCTAGTCAGGTAATAGGCACCGCGCCCTCGGCGAGACTTGACGGCCTGTCAGCTATTTTTGACGAGCCATCAGATAAATTTTGAACTGAGACAGACGCCACATGTCGGACGGGTGTCAATATCCATTCATATCGCCTTAAACAGGATATAGCACCCGGACCGAATCCCGTCGGAGCCCGCCCCAGCCACCCGCGGGACACCGGCCCCGCGCTACAGCGGGGCGCTGCGCAGGTCCAGCGTGCGGATCACCCGGTCCACCAGCTCGGGATCGGCGCCCGCCTCCATCCGGGCCAGCTGCATCTCCGCGCGGCCGGCCGCCAGCATCTCCTGCTCGACCTCGCGGAACCGCCGCATCCGCACCGCCCGCTCCCGGTACTCGCGGCGCTGCTCCTCGTCGTAGATGTCCGGGCGGGTGCGGGCCACCCGGTCCAGCTGGCGCTGCTTCAGCCGGTCCACCAGCTCCTCCGGCAGGTCCTCGCGCTCCGCCAGCTCCTTCAGCCGGCGGATCCCGGCCTTGGAGACCCGGTACCAGAGCTGCCGCTCGGCCGCGTCCTCCGCGTCCTCGTCCCGGCTCAGGTGCAGCCGGCGCACCACCCAGGCCAGGCTCAGCCCCTGCACCAGCAGGGTGAAGAGCACCACGCAGAAGGCGATGAAGACGATCTCGGCACGGCCGGGGAACGGCGCCCCGCCGTCCACCGTGTACGGGACGGCGAGCGCCAGCGCCACCGAGGCCACCCCGCGCATCCCGGACCACCACAGCACCAGCGACTCGCGCCAGCTGATCGGCGCGGCCTCCTCCCGGACGCCCCGGCGGCGGTCCCACCACTGGGTGACCCAGCCGCCCGGCAGCAGCCACAGCAGCCGCACCCCGACCACCACCAGGATCACCAGGACGGCGTCGCCCAGCATCCCGCGCCAGTTGTGGCCCACCTCCTTGAGCACGCTGGCCAGCTCCAGGCCGATCAGGCCGAACGCCATGCCCGAGATCAGCAGCTCCACCACGTCCCAGAAGGCGCTGCCCACCAGCCGGAAGCCGACGTCGTCGGCGCCCACCGCGCGGTCGTTGATCCACAGCGAGCAGACCAGCACCGCCAGCACCCCCGAGCCGTGCAGGACCTCCGCCAGCGAGTAGGCCGCGAACGGGATCAGCAGGCTCAGCCCCACCTGCAGCGTGGGGTCGTCCAGCAGCGACATCACCTTGCCGCTGAGCCAGCCCAGGCCGATCCCGAACACCACCGCCAGCACCGCCGACAGCGCCAGCCGCTCCGCCGCGTACAGGGTGGAGAAACGACCGTTCACCACCGCGTCCACCGCCAGCCCGTACACCACCAGCGCGGTGACGTCGTTGAACAGGCCCTCGGTCTCCAGGATCCCCAGCAGCCGGCGCGGCAGCCCCACGCTGCCGGCCACCGCGGCGGCGGCGATCGGGTCCGGCGGCGAGATGATCGCGCCCAGCGCGACGGCGGCGCCCAGCGGCAGCGCCGGGGCGATCCAGCGCGCGGCCCAGGCCACCGCGACCGTGGTGACCAGCACCAGGGCGACCGCGAGCAGCAGGATCACCCGGGAGTTCGCCCGGAAGAAGCGGGTGGTGGAGCGCTGCGCCGCCGCGTAGATCAGCGGCGGCAGCACCAGCGGCAGGATCAGGTCCGGGTCGAGGCTGATGTCGGGGACGAACGGCAGCACCGCCATGACGATGCCGATCAGCGTCATCAGCACCGGCTGCGGGACGCCGAACCGGCGGGCGAGCGGGGTGGTGACGATGGCGGCCAGCAGCACCAGGAACAGCAGCGTCAGCTGCGCCATGCCGCCGGCCCCCTCTCGCGTCAGGGAGACCCTGATGACCGGTCCGCCCGGGAATGCTCGCGATCCTGCTGATCAGCCTGCCAGCGACCGGGTCATGGTGCGGTGCGGAATACCGCCGTCCAGGTACTCCGGGCCTTCGGCGAGGTAGCCGAGCCGCTCGTAGAAGCCGAGCGCGGGGACCTGCGCGTGCAGCTCCAGCTCGCGCGCGCCCCGCGCCAGTCCGGCCTCCTCGACGGCGCGGACCAGCGCCACCCCGAGGCCGGTGCCGCGCGCGGCGGGCAGCACCGCGAGGCGGCCCAGCAGCGGGGCGTCCGGACGGCCGCTGATCGCCAGGGCCTGCTCGCCGTGGATCAGCCGGGCGGTGCCCAGCGGCGCGCCGTCCTGGTCGACCGCGAGCAGGTGCAGGGCGGTGGCGTCGAGTTCGTCCCACTCCTCGTCCTCGGGGATGCCCTGTTCGACGATGAACACGGCCCGGCGCACCGCGTGCACCGCCGCCATGTCCTGCTCGCTCTCGGCGACGCGTATGTCAGCTTTCAGCACTGATGATCTCCAGCGCACGGGAGAGGTCCTCGGGGTACTCGCTGCGGAACTGTACCCACTGACCGTCGGAGGGATGCTCGAAACCCAGCTCGACGGCGTGCAGCCACTGCCGGGTCAGCTTCAGCCGCTTGGCCAGGGTCGGGTCGGCGCCGTAGGTGATGTCGCCGACGCAGGGGTGCCGCAGCGCGGACATGTGCACCCGGATCTGGTGGGTGCGGCCGGTCTCCAGCTTGATGTCGAGCAGCGAAGCGGCCCGGTAGGCCTCGATCAGGTCGTAGTGGGTCACCGACGGCTTGCCGTTGGCGACCACGGCCCACTTCCAGTCACTGGTGGGGTGCCGGTCGATCGGCGCGTCCACGGTGCCGGACATCGGGTCGGGGTGGCCCTGCACCAGGGCGTTGTACTTCTTCTCCACCACCCGGTCGCGGAACTGCTGCTTGAGCAGGGTGTAGGCGAGCTCGGACTTGGCCACCACCATCAGCCCCGAGGTGCCCACGTCCAGCCGGTGCACCACACCCTGGCGCTCGGACGCGCCCGAGGTGGAGATCCGGTACCCGGCGCCGGCCAGGCCGCCGATGACGGTGGGGCCGGTCCAGCCGGGGCTGGGGTGCGCGGCCACGCCGACCGGCTTGTCCACGACCACCAGGTGTTCGTCGTCGTGCACGATCCGCATGTTGTCGATGCGCTCGGCCACGATCTGCACCGGCGCGGGCGGGGCCGGGATCTCGACCTCCATCCAGGATCCGGCCATCACCCGGTCGGACTTGCCCACGGCCGCCCCGTCCAGCAGGACCTTGCCGTCGGCGGCCAGCTCGGCCGCCTTGGTGCGGGAGAACCCGAACATCCGGGCGATGGCGGCGTCGACACGCTCGCCCTCAAGGCCGTCGGGTACGGGCAGGCTACGGATCTGCGGAACGGTGCTCACCGGTACGAGTATGCCGGAACGCGGGCGGTCGGCCCGCCATCAGGCCTTCGGATCGGCCTCCGCCGGGGCCTCCGCGCCATCCGCGGCGGTCTGCGCGCCGGTCTGCGCACCGGGCTTCACGGCGGTCTGCGGATCGGCCTTCGGGACGGTGCCGTCGGCCGGCTCGGCCTCGGCCTCGGCCGCCTCGTGCGGCCCGGTCTCCCGCCCGGCGTCGCGCAGCGAGGTGCCGTCCGGGTTGGTGCCGAGGAACGACAGCACCACGACCAGGATGCCGCCGCAGACAATCGCCGAGTCGGCGAGGTTGAACACGGCGAAGTGCTTCACCGAGATGAAGTCCACCACCGCGCCCCGGAAGGTGGACGGCGAGCGGAAGATCCTGTCGGTCAGGTTGCCGAAGGCACCGCCCAGCAGCAGGCCCAGCGCGACCGCCCAGGGCAGGCTGTAGAGCTTGCGGGCGAGCCGGGAGATCACCACCACCACGGTGGTGGCGATGACGGTGAAGACGATCGTCATCGCCGCGCCCATCCCGAAGGCCGCCCCCGGGTTCCGGGTGGCCTGCAGCATCACCCAGTCCCCGACCAGGCGGATCGGCTCGTGGTACTCCAGTCTGGCGACCACCAGCAGCTTGCTGCCGAGGTCGAGCAGGTAGGCGAGCAGCGCGACCGAGAGCAGCACGCCGACCCTGCGCCGGCGCTTCCCGGTCGCGGCGTCGTCGGCTCCGGACCGGGCGGTGGGCCCGGTCGCGGCGTCGGCCGCGGCCTCGGGCAGCTCCGCCTCCGGGCCCGACTCCGGGCCGGCCGCGGCGGCGGGGGCCTTCTGGAAACCTGGGGTACTGATGATGCGCTCCGCTACACCGAGTCGAGTGGACGTCCATCATCGAGCCTACGGCACAGCGGATCAGCGACACGGGCTGGCCCGCACCGCCACGGCACACTGTTACCCGCTCGTGTCGCCGCCGGACGGGCTCCGCCGCCCCGCCCGTCCGCCGCCGGCCGCACCGTTCCTACCTGCGCTCCTGCTTCTGCTTGCACTGGACGCAGAGGGTGGCCCGGGGGAAGGCCTGGAGCCTGGCCTTGCCGATGGCGTTGCCGCAGGATTCGCAGACGCCGAAGCCGGTCCCGGTCAGCCGTCCCAGTGCCCGCTCGGTCTGCGCCAGCATGTCGCGGGCGTTGGCGGCCAGCGACAGCTCGTGCTCGCGGGAGATGTTCTTGGTGCCGGCGTCGACCTGGTCGTCGCCCGCGCCATCGCCGGAGTCCCGCATCAGGCCGTTGAGCGTCTGCTCCGAGGCGGTGATCTCGGCGCGCAGCTGGGCGGCCTCGGCCGCCAGTTCCTCGCGCAGTTCGGTGACCTCGGCCTCGGTCCACAGGTCCTCGCCCGGTCGTACCGGGATCGCTCCGGCGGCGGTCGCCTGCGTGGTGCCCGCCCCGGAGGCCCCCGCGGCCCCCGGGCCGGCAGTCCCGGCGCTGACAACCGCTGCCGCGCTGCCGCGGGCGCCGGCCGCGGTCCTGGTCGCCGCGCCGGTCTTCTGTCGGGTCACTGTGCCCTCCCCCGGGTCTGCCACGGACGATCCCGCGCGGCGCGTACCGACGGCCCCGCTCCTTGCCTTGTCCGCCATGCGTGTGACCCCTTAATGGCTGGTCGCGCCGACCGCGGACTCCGCGGCTGCGCGCGTTCGGACGTACTGGTGGTGCCGGAACGATAATGCGTGATGAATCCCACCACAACGGGACATACCGCTGCATGTCCCTTGGCTTCTGACTCGACGGATGTGTGCCCAGAACGTGACCCGATAATCGCCTTCAGTCATCGTTACCGGCGCGTCACCCCTCCGGCGTCCGCAGAAATTCGCTCGCCAAGCCCTATAGACTGACGCCGCAAGGCGTGGATGGGGACGAGTACCGCCGCACGCAGCCAGGAGCGACCCGGGGCCGGTGGAAGCCCGGGGGTGTGCGCGACGGGAAGATCACCCCGGAGCCGTCGGAGGAAAGAACCGCGCGTGTCGGCGCGGGTCGAGTAGAACCGGCCGCAACCCCTAATGAGGGGGCTGTGCGTGTTCGCGCGCACGGCCAAGGAGGGTGGTACCGCGGGGCCCGCAGCTCGGCCTCGTCCCTTCGTCGGAAGCCGCACGACGTACACGCGCCCGCCGGAGGAACCAGACACCATGGCCCAGTACCGACCCGTCCCCGCCCAGGTAGACCTGCCCGCACTGGAACACGGGATCCTCTCCTTCTGGCAGGACAACAAGATCTTCCAGCGCAGTCTGGAGCAGTCCCAGGGCCGCCCCGAATGGGTGTTCTACGAGGGCCCGCCGACCGCCAACGGGATGCCGGGCGCGCACCACATCGAGGCCCGCGTCTTCAAGGACGTGTTCCCGCGCTACAAGACCATGAAGGGCCACCACGTGGCCCGCAAGGCCGGCTGGGACTGCCACGGCCTGCCGGTCGAGCTCGCCGTGGAGAAGGAGCTCGGCTTCTCCGGCAAGCAGGACATCGAGGCCTACGGCATCGCCGAGTTCAACGCCAGGTGCCGCGAGTCGGTGACCCGCCACACCGACGCCTTCGCGAGCCTCACCCACCGGATGGGCTACTGGGTCGACCTGGACGACGCCTACCGCACCATGGACCCGGACTACATCCAGTCGGTGTGGTGGTCGCTGAAGCAGATCTTCGACAAGGGCCTGCTGGTCCAGGACTTCCGGGTGGCCCCGTGGTGCCCGCGCTGCGGCACCGGCCTGTCCGACCACGAGCTGGCCCAGGGCTACGAGACCGTCGTCGACCCCTCGGTCTACGTCCGCTTCCCGCTCACCTCCGGCCCGCTGGCCGGAGGGGCTTCGCTGCTGGTCTGGACGACCACGCCGTGGACGCTGGTCTCCAACGTCGCCGTCGCCGCCCACCCGTCGGTGAGCTACGTCGTCGCCACCGACGGCACCGAGCGGCTGGTCGTCGCCGAGCCGCTGCTGGAGAAGTGCCTGGGCGAGGGCTGGACCGCCACCGGCGAGCGCTTCACCGGCGCCGAGCTGGAGCGCTGGACCTACCAGCGCCCGTTCGAGCTGGTCCCGGTCGAGGGCGCGCACTTCGTCGTCAACGCCGAGTACGTCACCACCGAGGACGGCTCCGGCCTGGTGCACCAGGCCCCCGCCTTCGGCGCGGACGACCTCGCGACCTGCCGCGCCTACGGGCTGCCCATGGTCAACCCGGTGCTCCCGGACGGCACCTTCGAGCCGGACGTCCCGCTGGTGGGCGGCGTCTTCTTCAAGAAGGCCGACGAGGCGCTGGTCGCCGACCTGCAGGCCCGTGGCCTGCTGTTCCGCCACGTCCCGTACGAGCACAGCTACCCGCACTGCTGGCGCTGCCACACCGCGCTGCTCTACTACGCGCAGCCGTCCTGGTACGTGCGCACCACCGCGGTCAAGGACGCGCTGCTGCGCGAGAACGAGAACACCAACTGGTTCCCGGAGACGGTCAAGTACGGCCGCTTCGGCGACTGGCTGAACAACAACATCGACTGGGCGCTGTCCCGGAACCGCTACTGGGGCACGCCGCTGCCGATCTGGCGCTGCGAGGAGGGCCACCTCAGCTGCGTCGGCTCGCTCGCCGAGCTGTCCGAGCTGACCGGCCGTGACCTGGCCGACCTGGACCCGCACCGCCCGTTCATCGACGAGGTCGTCTTCCCGTGCACCAGCCCCGGCTGCGCGCTGGACGCGGTCCGCGTGCCCGAGGTCATCGACGCCTGGTACGACTCCGGCTCGATGCCCTTCGCCCAGTACGGCTACCCGTACAAGAACGCCGACCTGTTCGAGAAGCGCTACCCGGCCCAGTTCATCTCCGAGGCCATCGACCAGACCCGCGGCTGGTTCTACACGCTGATGGCGGTCGGCACCCTGGTCTTCGACAGGTCCTCCTACGAGAACGTGGTCTGCCTGGGCCACATCCTCGCCGAGGACGGCCGCAAGATGTCCAAGCACCTGGGCAACACCCTGGAGCCGATCTCGCTGATGGACCAGCACGGCGCCGACGCGGTGCGCTGGTTCATGGCGGCCGGCGGCTCGCCCTGGTCCGCGCGCCGGGTCGGGCACGGCACCATCCAGGAGGTGGTCCGCAAGACGCTGCTGACCTACTGGAACACCGTCGCCTTCCAGGCCCTCTACGCCCGCACCGCCGGCTGGTCCCCGTCCTCCTCGGACCCCGCCCCGGCGGAGCGTCCGCTGCTGGACCGCTGGGTGCTGTCCGAGCTGAACACCCTGGTCCGCGAGGTGGACACGGCGCTGGACGGCTTCGACACCCAGCGCGCCGGCAAGCTGCTCTCCGCCTTCGTCGACGACCTGTCCAACTGGTACGTGCGGCGCGGCCGCCGCCGCTTCTGGCAGGGCGAGCCCGCCGCGCTGGCCACCCTGCACGAGGCGCTGGAGACGGTCACCCGGCTGATGGCCCCGCTCACCCCGTTCATCACCGAGCGGGTCTGGCAGGACCTGGTGGTCCCGGTCGCGCCGGACGCCCCGGCCTCGGTCCACCTCGCCGACTACCCGGTCGCGGACGAGTCGCTGATCGACCCGGCCCTGTCCCGGCACATGGCCCTGGTCCGCCGCCTGGTCGAACTGGGGCGTGCGACCCGCGCGGACTCCGGCGTGAAGACCCGTCAGCCGCTGTCCCGCGCGCTGGTCGCGGCGCAGGGCTACGAGGAACTGCCCGCCGAGCTGCTGGCGCAGATCGCCGAGGAGCTGAACGTCACCGCGCTGGAATCGCTGGCCGCGGTCGGCGGCTCGCTGGTGGACACCACCGCCAAGGCGAACTTCCGCGCGCTGGGCAAGCGCTTCGGCAAGGGCGTCCAGGACGTGGCCAAGGCCGTCGCCGCCGCCGACGCGGCCGCCCTCTCGGCCTCGCTGCGCGCCACCGGAACGGCGACGGTCCAGCTGAACGGCGAGCCGGTCGAGCTGGGCCCGGACGAGGTCATCATCACCGAGACCCCGCGCGAGGGCTGGGCCGTTGCCAACGAGGCCGGTGCCACCGTCGCGCTGGACCTGCACATCACTCCGGAGCTGCGGCTCGCGGGCCTGGCCCGCGACGTCATCCGGCAGGTCCAGGAGGCCCGCAAGAACAGCGGCCTTGACGTCGCCGACCGGATCACGCTCCGCTACTCGGCGACCGACGAGGCGACCGCGGAAGCCCTCACCGCCCACGCGACGCTGATCGCCGACGAGGTCCTGGCCACCGACTTCGCCTCCGGCGAAGCCGACTGGGACGGCGCGGCCGCCTTCACCGACGAGCCCCTCGGCCTCACCTTCTGGCTCCGCAAGGCCTGACCCGCCGACGGCGTGCGCCCGGTCTGCCCGCGCCGGGCACACCGGGCGCACGCCGCCTTGTTCCACCGTGTTGGGCGTGAGCCCATACCATGAGGACCATGCAGCCACGGCACCGTGAACTCCTCGATCAGGCCCGACAGCTCGCCGACTCCAAGGTGAAAGTCGAGTTTTCTGGTGACATCGTGATCATGCAGGCCTCACCGTCCGCCATCCACCAGCGGAACCTGAGCAACATCCGGCGACAGTTCGACGCCCACGTTCCGGACGGGTACATCGCCACGGAAAACAGCGACCTCGAATCGCCCGCGATCAGCAAGCTGCGGAACCCGGATCTGACCTACCTGCCCGAGGAGGCAATGACCACCACGGACAGCGCGCTCCCCGCCGAGCTCGCCCTCATCGCCGTGGAGATCGTCTCCCCGTCCAACCCCGAGAACGACTGGGAGGGGAAGGTCCGCGACTATCCGCTGATGCACATCCCGCTGTATCTGCTGGTCGACGCGCGAAAGAAGACCGTGACCCTGCTCAGCGAACCCGAGAACGGGCGCTACCGCCTTCGCGAGGACGCCGCCTTCGGCGAGACCGTCCACATCCCCGCCCCCTTCGGCTTCACCCTCGACACCAGCCGGCTGCTGCCGTACTAGACGGGCCGGGACGCGAACAACCCCGTGGCGGGGGGGGGGGGGGGGGGGGGGGGGGGGCCGCGCGGGGGGGGGGGGGGGGGGGGGGGGGGGGCCGCGCCGGGGCCCCGCCGCGGGGACGGGGCAGCGCCCGGCCGTGGCGGCCCGGGG
>NZ_JBGCCS010000016.1:0-180856 GCF_041262645.1 Streptacidiphilus sp. EB129 | reverse complement strand
GTTGACTTTTGGCACGCTGTTGAGTTCTCAAGGAGCGGACGCTTCCTTCGAGACCGTTTCACCGGCCCCTCCGGGCGCTTCCTTCGTTCACTACTTTATCAGACGTTTTCCGGTCCGATTTTCGTCTTCCCGCGCCGTTTCCGGCCCGTTCCGACGAGTGAAACTCTAGCGGATTTTGCAGTGTTCTGCGAATTCCGCCCCCGTTCACCTTTCGGGCTCCCGGAATATGTTGCCGACCGGTCCTGGACCGGCGGCGACCAGGGAACTCTACGGGAACGGGGGCGCAGCACCAAATTGGCCTCAGCGGCCGGCGAGGCCGTTGAGCCGGGTGCGGTCGAGGCCGGTGGCCTTCTCGACCTCCTGCTCGTCGACGGCTCCGCAGTCGAGGCCGCGCAGCACGTAACTACTGAGGGCCTTCGCGGTGGCCGGCTCGTCCATGACATCCCCGCCCTGGCGGGCGACATAGGCGCTGAGGCGGGCGGCCGCCTGGGCGAGGCCTTCGCGGTAGAAGGAGTAGACGGCCGCGTAGCGGGTGGGCAGGTGTCCGGGGTGCATGTCCCAGCCCTGGTAGTAGGCCCGCTCCAGCGACCGGCGGACCAGACGGTGGTGCAGCCGCATCGCGTCGCGGACCTGCTCCGGGTCCCCAGTCGGGATGACGTTGGTGGATCCGTCGGACAGCCGGACGCCGGTACCGGCTGCCGCCACCTGCATGACCGCCTTGGCGTGGTCCGCGGCCGGGTGCTCCATGCTCTGGTAGGCCGCGCTCACCCCGCAGGAGGCGCTGTAGTCGAAGGTGCCGTAGTGCAGGCTGGTGGCGCGCCCCTCCGCGGCCTCGATCATGCGGGCGACGGTGGCCCGGCCGTCCGCGCCCAGGATGGCCTGGGTGGTCTCGATCTGGATCTCGAATCCGATCCGGCCCACCGTGAGTCCCGCCGCCCGCTCGAAGTCCTCGACCAGCCGGACCATCGCGGTGGCCTGCTCGGCGTAGGTGACCTTGGGCAGGGTGAGCACCAGTCCTGCGGGCAGTTGCCCGGATCCGGCGCCGAGCAGTTCGGTGAGGAAGAGGTCGAGGGTGCGGATGCCACGGGTACGGACCGCGGCCTCCATGCACTTCATCCGGATGCCGATGTACGGCGGCGCGGTGCCGTCGGCGACCGCCTCCGCCACCAGCCGGGCGGCCCGCACCGCGGCGGCGTCCTCCTCGGCGTCGGGACGCGGGCCGTAGCCGTCCTCGAAGTCGATGCGCAGGTCCTCGACCGGCTCGCGCTCCAGCTTGGCGCGGACCCGGTCGTAGACCTCGGCGGCGAGCCGGTCGGCGGGGCGGCCGATGATCCCGGCGAGCGACTCCGCGTCCGGGGCGTGCCGGTCGAGCAGGGCGAGGGCCTGACGGCCCCAGTCCTGGACCAGCCCGGTGACACCGGTCCCGGCGAGGGCGTCTGCCGGCACGTAGACGGTGTGGACCGGCTGGCGGGTGCTGGGCTCACCGGGGTAGCGGCGGGCGAGGTCGGCGTCGATGAAGGCAAGGGCGCGGTCCACCTGGGCTCGCACCGCGCCTGACAGCGTGGTGCCGTAGTCCTCGGTACCGGCCGTTTCGTCATGACGCGCCATCGCGTGCCCCTCCAGGGTTCCACTGCACTTCAACAGAATGTTGACGTGACCGTATCCGGGGCCGTCGGCCCCGTCAATGGAAGCCCGCTCCGCGGACGAGGCGCGGACGAGGCGCGGGCTCGGCGCGGCGCGCGGGGCGTGCGTGGCAGAACGCATGCCCGGATACATGAAAGACTCTTCATGTATCGCGTACAGTAGTGATCGTCACCGGACTCCAGGCCCCGGTACGCCGGCCATCGGCATTCCGGCCATCCGGTACTCCACATCATCCGAAGACTTCGCGCGGCGCCGACAGAGGAGGCCCTGGTGACCCCCGCCCACGACCATGACCACGACCGTGCGCACGGCCACGACCAGCACCCTGCCCACGACCACGGACACGGTGGGCACGGCGGGCACGGCGGGCACAGCCACGGCGTGTCGGCGGACGCCGACCGGCGCTACCTGCTCGGCGCGCTCGCGCTGATCGCCGGGTTCATGCTCGGCGAGGTGACCGTCGGCCTGCTGGCGCACTCGCTGGCGCTGATCTCCGACGCCGGCCACATGCTCACCGACGCGGCCTCGCTGGTCCTGGCCCTGGTCGCGATGCGCCTGGCCGCGCGTCCGGCGCGCGGTGCGCTGACCTTCGGCTTCAAGCGGGCCGAGATCCTCTCCGCACAGGCGAACGGGATCACCCTGCTCGCGCTCGCCGCGATCTTCACCTACGAGGCCGTCCGGCGACTGATCACTCCGCCGCCGGTGGCCGGCGGGGTGGTGCTGGCCACGGCGCTGGTGGGGATCGTCGTCAACGTCATCGCGGCCTGGCTGATCTCCCGCGCCAACCGCAGCAGCCTCAACGTCGAGGGCGCGTACCAGCACATCCTCAACGACGCCTGGGCCTTCATCGCGACCGCCGTGTCCGGCCTCGTGGTGCTGCTCACCGGCTTCAACCGCGCGGACGCGATCGCGACCCTGGTGGTCGCGGCGCTGATGTTCAGGGCCGGAGCGGGGCTGGTGAAGGAGTCCGGGCGGATCTTCCTGGAGGCCGCTCCCAGCGGGCTCGATCCCGATGTGATCGGAGCGGAGCTGGCCGCCGAGCCGGGCGTGGTCGAGGTGCACGACCTCCACGTCTGGACGATCACCTCCGGCTACCCCGCACTGTCGGCACACGTACTGGTGAGCGACGATCTGGACTGCCACGCGGTCCGGGGCCGGCTGGAGACCGCACTGCGCGGCCGCTACGGGATCGACCACACCACGCTCCAGGTGGACCATGCGACGCCGGAGCTGCTGCAGCTCGGAGGTACGGGCGAGGTGGGCGGCGACGCGCACTGCCGGGATCCGCACGGCAGCCCGCACCGTGCGGCGGGGTGAGCGTTACCAATATGTGATGATCTTATATCAGACATAATCGGTCAAAATGAAGACCTGCCCCTCGGATACCCCGGCACACTTACGGGACGCTTAGCCGCCCACCTACTAACGTGACGAGCGCGGGGACACCCAGGTGTTCCAGCCTGGCCTGACGCTACCGAGGACCGATGACAGACAAGAAGCCGTCGAACGCCGATCGGCGCCGTATAGCCCAGGAGCGGATAGCCGCGCAGCGCAAGGCCGACGCCCAGCGCCAGCGCAACGTCATGATCGCCTGGATCGCCGGTGGCGTGGTCCTGCTGGGCGGTGCCGGGACGGCGGCGTTCTTCGGGATCCAGAGCCTGAACAAGCAGAGCACGCAGGCCAAGATAGACAAGCAGGCCTCGGACCCGTCGATCGACAAGAGCGCGACGCTGCTGGCGACCACCGCGAAGCAGGCGACCGGCGAGGTCATCGACGGGATCGTCAAGAGCAACTCCATGGAGGCGCTCGACTACCACATCCACTCGCACCTGCAGATCTTCGTCAACGGGGCCCAGAAGAACATCCCCTACGGCATCGGCATCGTCGCGCCGTACCAGCTGCAGACCAGCAGCGACGGCAGCGCCTTCGTCAGCGGCGGCAGCGCGTTCTACTACCTGCACACCCACGACGAGACCGGCGTCATCCACGTCGAGTCGCCGACCAAGCAGGAGTACACGCTCGGCAACTTCTTCGACGTCTGGAAGCAGCCGCTCAGCAGCACCCAGGTCGGCCCGAACAAGGGCACCCTCACGGTGTACGTGGACGGCAAGCTCTACACCGGCGACCCGAGCAAGATCGTGCTGACCGAGTACAAGAAGATCCAGCTGGACGTGGGCACCAACACGCCCTACAAGGACTTCACCTGGCCGTCGGGGTACTGACCGGTGGACGCCGAGGAGCGGGAGCTCGCCGCGCTGGAACACGAGGCCGACGCCCTTGAGGCGCGGGCCACCCGGCACGGCCGCGCGCCCCGCTCCCGGCGGTTGCTGATGGTGCAGGCGCCGGTGCTGGCCGCACTGGCGGTGCTGCTGCTGGTCTGGGGCCGCAGCGGCCCGCAGCCGGCCACGGCGGCGACACCGTCCCCGCCGCTGCTGGGCCTGACGGCCGCGCACCTGGACCCGCCCGCCGGCAGTGGTGGCCCGGTCTACGCCTATGTGACCATCCGCAACAACGGCGGCACCCCGGACCGCCTGGTGGGCGCCTCCAGCCCCTGGGCCAGGACGATCACCCTGGTCGACGGCTCCTCCCCGACCCCGCAGCCGTGGATCACCGTGCCCGCGCACGGCTCGGTGACGCTGACCGCGCAGGGCGAGAAGATCGCCCTCGGCAGCCTCACCCGGCTGCCCAGGCCCGGCGACACCGTGCAGCTGGACCTGAACTTCGCGTCCTCGGGAACGGTCTTCACCTTCGCGCCGGTCGGCCCGGCGAGCAGCCTCACCGTCCAGGACGTCATGGACGCGATGAAGCACATGGACATGCTCCCGCCGCAGTAACGCCGGGCGGCGGCTAGGCGCGGATGACGCGGACGCCGGTGTCGGCGAGGGCGCGTTCCTGGTCGTCGGTGAGCGCGTCGTCGGTGACCAGGTCGTCGATGTCCGACAGCGGGCAGATCCCGGCGAAGGTGACCCGCCCGACCTTGGTGCTGTCGGCGACGACCACGGTGCGGGCCGCGGCGCGCAGGAAGGCCAGATCGGTGCCGGCCTCCATCTCGTCGTAGGTGGTGCAGCCCTCCTTCGCGGACAGGCCGTTCACCCCGATGAACGCGATGTCCAGGTGGTACTGCGTCAGCATCCGCTCGGCGGCCGGGCCGACCAGCTCGTAGCTGGCGCTGCGGGCCGTCCCGCCGACGACCAGCAGCCGGATCTCCGGGCGGACGATCAGGTCGGCGGCGATGTTCACCGCGTTGGTGACCACGGTCAGGCCGCGGTCGGTGGGACGGCTGTCGCACAGCGCGCGGGCGACCTCGGTCACCGTGGTGCCGCCGGTCATCCCGACCACCGCGCCGTCCGGGACCAGCGCGGCCGCCGCCTTGGCGATGCGCCGCTTCTCCTGCTGCTGGCGGCCGGTACGGTGCCGCAGCGGCAGCTCCAGGTTGACCGAGCCGGTGACCGCGCCGCCGTGAGTGCGGGTCAGCAGCCCCTGCTCGTCGAGCAGATGCAGGTCGCGCCGGACAGTGGCCCCGGAGACGCCCAGCAGGGCGCTGAGCTCGTGCACGTCGGCGCTTCCCGCTTCGGCGACGTGGTCGAGGATCCGCGCGATACGGTCGGCTTTCAGCATGGGGCGAGTCTAGGTGTATCGCCCACGAGGCGTGGACGGCCCCGCCCTGGTCCAGGCGGCCCGCATGCGCAGCCGAGGGGCGTACGGCGGACCCGAGGGTGTGCGGGTTGCGCGCAGAGTAGCCCAGCCGTGCCGTTCCCGTACGGGCATTCCGGTACTCTCCGCACCCGGTCGCTCACCTGCGGTACCCATGTGCCGGGAGGGATGTAGCTTTGCTGTTCCGACGTACCGCCATGGCCCGCCGCAGGCAGCCGGCGCCGAGCGCCGTGCTGGTGGCCGCTGAATCGTTCATCCGCCAGTTCGCGCGGGAGCTGCCGGTGTCCGGCGCCCCCGAGCGCCGGCTGCGGGAGGTCCGCGCCTCGATCGAGTCCACCGGGACGTACGAGCACACCCCGGAGGAGCTGGCCTTCGGGGCCCGGGTCGCCTGGCGCAACGCCGCCCGCTGCATCGGCCGGCTGTACTGGCGCAGCCTGGTGGTGCGCGACCTGCGCCGGCTGCGCCATCCGGACGACATCGCGGAGCAGTGCGTCGAGCATCTGCGGGTGGCCACCAACGGCGGCCGGATCCGCCCGGTGATCAGCGTCTTCGCGCCGGACCGCCCGGGGCGTCCGGCGGCCCGGCTGCTGGGCGAGCAACTGGTGCGCTACGCCGACGACCCGCGCAGCGCGAAGCGAACCGCGCTGGCCCGGGAACTGGGCTGGAAGGGCGGCAAGGAGGAGTTCGACATCCTGCCGCTGCTGGTGCAGGCGGCGCCGGACCGCCCGGCGGAGTTCTACGAGCTCCCGGACGACGCGGTACTGGAGGTGCCGCTGACGCATCCGCAGCACGCCGGCTTCGCCTGCCTGGGCCTGCGCTGGTACGCGGTGCCGGCGGTGTCGGACATGACCCTGGAGATCGGCGGGGTGGTCTACCCGGCCGCGCCGTTCAACGGCTGGTACATGGGCACCGAGATAGGGTCGCGCAACCTCGGCGACACCGACCGCTACGACCTGCTGCCCACCGTGGCCCGGCTGTTCGAGCTGGACACCGGCAGCGACCGCAGCCTGTGGCGGGACCGGGCGCTGGTGGAAGTGAACCTGGCGGTGCTGCACTCCTTCCAGGAGGCGGGGGTGACCATGGCCGACCACCACACCGAGTCGGCGCGCTTCCTGGCCCACATCGAGCGCGAGCGCCGCTGCGGGCGCCCCGTCCCGGCGGACTGGAGCTGGATCGTGCCGCCGCTGTCGGGGTCGGCGACCCCGGTGTTCCACCGCTCGTTCGCCCCGCCGGACGACGCGCTGCGGCCCGCGCTGCTGCGCCGGGGCGAGGATCCCTGGGCAGGTTGTGGTGCGAATTGAGGCAACACGTTCGATCTTGTTCAGGCGTTGAGGCGTCTGTCGCCATCCGCCGTCAGCACCGATCGTGTCGGGCGTAGCGCACCGAATCGGACACAACCGGCCAGGCACCGCCCCCGAGCGGACATCACGGTCTCGCAACGCATCCGGAACAGGGCGTTGACGCCCTGTTTCCTGTGCCGTAGAACTACCTCTGCGGTCGAGACAACGTTTCATCCTGGTGACTTCTGTTGGAAACCGGTTGGTGCTGGCAGGCCCCTTGGGTGTCATCTGCATCACGACAATGCCCACCCCCTGCCGTACCGGTCGTCCGAGCACTCGCGTCCTGCGCGTTTGTGTTTCGTTTCGCCTCCCCGCGCCCCACCACAGCAACCCACTCCCCCATGGAGGCACCATGTCGGACGTCGGCTCGTCGGGTACCAACGGCGCCGGGATGTCCCCGAGTCGTCGCAGCCTGCTCAGAGGTATCGCCGGCGCCGCCGGTCTGTCCGTGGTCGGTGGGGCGCTGCTGACCGCGTGCAGCTCCAGCTCGACCTCGCCGGGCAGCGGCACGGGATCCTCGGGTGCGGCAGGCGGCCCGGTGACCTTCGGGTCCAACTACTCCGACCCGGGCGTCAAGGCGGCCTTCGCCTCGCTGTGTACGGCGGCGACCGCGTCGACCGGTTCGAAGATCACGATCAACACGGTCGACCACAACACCTTCCAGACCAACATCACCAGCTACCTGCAGGGCACCCCGGACGACCTGTTCACCTGGTTCGCCGGCTACCGCATGCAGTACTTCGCCGCGCAGGGCCTGGCACTGCCGATCGACGACGTCTGGGCGAAGATCGGCTCCAACTTCGGCCCCGCCGCCAAGCAGCTCTCCACCGGCCTGGACGGACACCAGTACCTGGTGCCGATCTACAACTACCCGTGGGTGGTCTTCTACAACAAGAGCGTGTTCGCGGCCAAGGGCTACACCGTCCCGACCACCTGGGACGCGTACCTGGCGCTGGCCAAGAAGATGAAGGCCGACGGGATGATCCCGATCGCCTTCGCCGACAAGGACGGCTGGCCCGCGCTGGGGACCTTCGACATCCTCAACATGCGCATCAACGGGTACGACTACCACATCAAGCTGATGAAGCACCAGATCCCATGGACCGACCCGGGCGTGACCGCGGTCTTCCAGCACTGGGCCGAGATGATGCCCTACATGCAGACCGGTGCCAACGGCCGGATCTGGCAGGACGCGGCGAAGGCGCTGGAGACCAAGCAGGCCGGGATGATGTTCCAGGGCAGCAACCAGGTCGCCCAGCAGTACGTCACCGACGGCGCCAAGCTCGACGACCTCGACTTCTTCGTCTTCCCCGAGATCAACCCCGCCTACGGCACGGACTACATGGACGCGCCCACCGACGGCTTCATGATCAGCAAGAAGGCCAAGAACGTCGACGCCGCCAAGGCCATCCTGGAGTACATCGGCACCGGCGCCGCCGAGGCCGGCTTCCTGAAGACCGACATGTGGGACGTCGCCCTGGCCACCGGCCTGAGCGTGCCGACCTACGACGCGATCCAGACCAAGTCGGCCGCCGAGATCGCCAAGTGCAAGGCCGTCGCCCAGTTCATGGACCGCGACGCCGACCCGGCCATGGCCACCGCCATGATCGCGATCATCCAGAAGTTCATCGACGACCCGAGCACCGGCAACATCGCGGCCCTGCAGAAGAGCGCCGAGGACCAGGCAAAGGCGATCTACACTTCATGACCTCCGGCACTGAAGCAAGCACCCCGGCGACGGCGGCGAAGGTCCGCCGCCGCCGGGGCGTGCGCCAGCTCTCCGCGCGCGACAAGGTGGTCGTGGCGCTGCTCCTCGGCATCCCCCTGCTGCTCGACCTCGCCTTCGTCTGGTTCCCGGCGCTGGCGACGGTGCTGCTGTCGTTCACCAAGTGGAACGGCGTCGGCAGTCTGAGCACCAAGGCATGCCTGCCCAACGTCCCCTCGATCCTGAACAACGGCTGCCTGTACGGGGTGCAGAACTACCATCAGGCCGCCACGATCTACCCGGAGTTCTGGCCCGCGGTCCAGCACAACCTGATCTGGCTGGCCGTCTTCATCCTGTTCGCCACCCCGCTGGGGATGCTGTTCGCGGTCCTGATCGACCGGGGCATCAAGGGCAGCCGGATGTACCAGAGCATCCTGTTCCTGCCGGTGATGCTGTCACTGGCGCTGATCGGGATCATCTGGGAGTTCATGTACTCGCAGAACTACGGCCTGATCAACACCGTCATCGGGCGCAACAGCAACAGCAACGCCATCGACTGGCTCGGCAACCCGCACCTCAACCTGTGGGCGGTGCTGGTGGAGGCCACCTGGCGGCAGGCCGGCTACGTGATGGTGCTCTACCTGGCCGGGCTGAAGGCGGTCGACCCCTCGCTGCGCGAGGCCGCGACCGTGGACGGCGCCAACGCCTGGCAGACCTTCTGGCGCGTGGTGTTCCCGGTGATGAAGCCGATCAACATCGTGATCATGGTGGTCACCGTGATCGAGTCGCTGCGCGCCTTCGACCTGGTCTACATCACCAACAAGGGCATCAACGGCCTGGAACTGCTCTCGGTCCTGGTGACCTCGAACATCGTCGGCGAGACCCAGCGGGTCGGCTTCGGCTCCGCGCTCGGCGTGGTGCTCCTGGTCATCTCGCTCGTGCCGATCAGCATCTTCCTGTTCCAGACGTTCCGCCGTGAGGCTTCGATCACCAAGGACGGCTCATGACCACCGACACCCTGCCCCGGGTCGCGGCGCAGCAGAGCAGCGGAGGCCGGCCGAAGCCCCGGCCCTGGGGCCAGATCGCCGCGCAGCTCTTCCTGATCTCGGCGTCGATCCTGTGGCTGCTGCCGATCGCCTTCGCCCTCTACATCGCGCTGCGCCCGTACGCGGAGACGTCGAAGTACGGCTATGTCTCGATGCCGCACTCGCTGACGCTGAAGAACTTCAGCGATGCCTGGAGCCAGTCGGGCATGCTGCACTTCTTCACCAACTCGGTGCTGATCACCGTCCCGGCGGTGCTGATCGTGCTGGTGCTGGCGTCCGGGGTGGCCTTCGTGCTGGTCCGGGTGAACGTCAGGGTCAACGTCGCGCTGCTGATCCTGTTCACGGCCGGCAACCTGCTGCCGCAGCAGGTCATCATCACCCCGCTGTACCGGCTCTACCTGCAGATCCCGCTGCCGTCGTTCCTCAGCGACAGCGGGTTGATGTACAACTCCATCTTCGGCCTGGTGGCCATCAACGTGGCGTTCCAGCTGGGCTTCTGCGTCTTCGTGCTGAGCAACTACATGAAGTCCATCCCGGAGGAGATGTACGAGGCCGCGCTGGTGGACGGGGCCGGCCTGTGGACCCGGTTCTGGAAGCTGACGATGCCGCTGTGCCGGCCCGCGCTGGCGGCCCTGGCCACGCTGCTGACCACCTGGATCTACAACGACTTCTTCTGGGCCATCACCCTGATGTCGTCCGGGGACAAGCGTCCGGTCACCTCGGCGCTGGCCAACCTGCAGGGACAGTTCGTCAGCAACCAGAACCTGATCGCGGCGGCGGCCCTGATCGCGGCGGTACCGACACTGGTCGTCTACGTGCTGCTGCAGAAGCAGTTCATCGCCGGCCTGTCGCTCGGTTCGAGCAAGGGCTGAGCCGACGTGCTCGCGAGGCAGCGGCAGGGGGCGATTCTCGCCGAGGTCCGGGCCCACGGCTCGGTGGACATCGCCGTCCTGGCCGGGCGGCTGCATGTCTCCGAGGCGACGGTGCGCCGGGACCTCGGGGTGCTCGCCGGACAGGGGCACACCGTGCGGGTGCGCCGCGCCGCGGACCGGGTGGAGGCGGCCGCGGCCGCCTCCACCCCGCGTCCGGGCGGCTCCGCGCCGGGGGCGCCGGGGGCCCGGGTGACCGCGGAGCAGGAGGCGCTGGCCGCCGCCGCGGCCCGCGGCGCCCGCGCCCAGATGACCATCGGGCTGTCCGGCGGCCCCACGATCCACCGGCTCGCGGTCCATCTGCGCGAGCTGCCCGGGCTGACCGTGGTCACCAACTCGCTGCGGACCGCCGCGATCCTGAGCCGCAGCGGCCGCTCGCGCGAGCGGCCCACGGTGATCCTCACCGGCGGCTACCACCATGACTCCGACGACCTGCTGCACGGTCCGGTGACCGCGATGGTGCTGCGCAGCATGCGGCTGGAGCTCTCCTTCCTGGACTGCGCCGGCCTGGACGGCCCGAACGGCGCGACCACCGACAGCCTCGCCGACTGCGACACCCGCCGCGCCCTGGTCCAGGCCTCGGCCAGGACCTGCGTGCTGGCCACCGCCGCGCAGTGCGGCAGCACCGCGCTCAGCGTGTTCGCCGCCCCGGCCCAGATCGACTGCGTGGTCACCGCCGCCGCCGGCGCGCCCTCGCCGGCCCAGCGCACGGTGCTGCGCCAGGCCCGCGCCTCGCAGTGCGTGGACCTCGCCGGCGTCCACTGACCCGGCCCGGTCGCTGGCCCCCGGCCCGACGGCGCGCCGGTCTGCGTGGTCTCAGCCGTTCGCCAGCCGGGCGTAGCGCAGCGCCAGGCCCTCGACCAGGGCGGTCAGCCCGGTCTCGAAGGCGCCCTCGTCGATGCTGCGCTGATGCTCCGCCAGCAGGTGCGCCTGACCCAGGTGCGGGTAGCCGGCCGCGTAGACCTCCTCGTCGTCGAGGAAGCCCCCGGCGAAGGAGCCGAGCGCCGACCCGAACACCAGGTAGCGCATCAGCGCGCCGACGCGGGTGGCCTCGCCGCGCGGCCAGCCGGCGTCGACCAGCCCGCCGAAGACCGCGTCCGCCAGCCGCAGCGCGTTGGCCCGGCGGCCCGGACCCTGCGCCAGTACCGGCACCAGGTTGGGGTGCGCCACCAGGGCGGCCCGGTAGGAGCGGGCCCAGTCGGTCAGCGCCGCGGCCCAGCTCCCGGCGTCGGTGCCGGTCCACATCGCCAGGTCCACCTCCCCCAGCACCTCGTCCACGACCGCGTCCAGCAGGGCGTCCTTGGTCGCGAAGTGGTTGTAGAGCGAGGGCCCGCTGACCCCGAGCACCGCCGCGAGCCTGCGGGTGGACAGCGCCGCCAGGCCCTCGCCGTCGACCAGGTCGAGCGCGGCCGCGACGATGCGCTCGCGGCTGAGCAGCGGACTGCGGGGACGGGCCACGGGACACACCTCCCTTCCTGAGAAGCACCGCCTGAGAATCGCTGCCAAGGATGACCCACGCCACACTTCCCAAGGTGCGCGGGGCCGGGTTACAGTCCAAAAACTTGCAGCGCTAGTTTAACCCGGCGAGACGCTTTCGTCCGGACGTCAGGTGAGGACCCCCGTGAACCTTGAGCTCAGCGAGGAGCAGGCAGCCGTCCGCGAGCTGGCCGCCGACTTCGTCAACCGCGAGATCGTCCCGCATGCCGCCGCCTGGGACCGCGCCGAGGAGGTCGACCGCGGCATCGTGAAGAAGCTGGGCGCGCTCGGCTTCCTCGGCCTCACCATCCCCGAGGAGTACGGCGGCTCCGGCGGCGACCACCTGTCGTACGTGCTGGTCACCGAGGAGCTGGGGCGTGGCGACTCGTCCGTGCGCGGGCTGCTGTCGGTGTCGCTGGGCCTGGTCGCCAAGTCCGTCGCGCACTACGGCAGCGAGGAGCAGAAGCGCGAGTGGCTGCCCCGGCTCACCTCCGGCGACTCGCTCGGCTGCTTCGCCCTGACCGAGCCCGGCACCGGCTCCGACGCCGGCAACCTGACCACCCGGGCGGTACGCGACGGCGACCACTGGGTGCTCGACGGCGCCAAGATGTTCATCACCAACGGCACCTGGGCCGATGTCGCGCTGGTCTTCGCCCGTACCGGCGAGGCCGGGCACCGCGGCGTCAGCGCCTTCCTGGTGCCGACCGGCAGCCCCGGCCTGACCCGCACCACCGTCCACGGCAAGCTGGGGCTGCGCGGCCAGCCCACCGCCGAGCTGGTCTTCGAGGGCGTCCGGGTCCCGCACGGCGCGATGCTCGGCCCCGAGGGCAAGGGCTTCAGCGTCGCCATGGCCGCCCTGGCCAAGGGCCGGATGTCGGTCGCCGCCGGCTGCGTCGGCATCGTCCAGGCGTCGCTGGACGCCGCCGTGGGCTACTCGGTCCAGCGCGAGCAGTTCGGCAAGCCCATCGCCGCCCACCAGCTGGTGCAGGAGATGATCGCGGACATCAAGGTGGAACTGGACGCGGCCCGGCTGCTGGTGTGGCGGGTCGCGGACCTGATCGACCGGGGGCTGCCGTTCGCCACCGAGTCCTCGGTCGCCAAGCTCTACGCCTCGGAGGCGGCGGTGAAGGCCGCCAACGCCGCCCTTCAGGTCTTCGGCGGGTACGGCTTCATCGACGAGTACCCGGTGGGCAAGTACGTCCGGGACGCCCGGGTGATGACCCTGTACGAGGGCACCAGCCAGATCCAGAAGCTGCTCATCGGCCGGGCGCTGACCGGCGTCAGCGCCTTCTGACAACGTCAGCGCCTTCTGAAGACATCAGCGCGTTCTGAGAGGGAGTACCACCATGCGTCCCGTCTACTTCGCCGCCGCCCGCAGGACCCCGGTGGGCCGGCTGCGCGGCGCCCTGTCCACCGTCCGCCCCGACGACCTGGCCGCGACGGCGGTGCGCGCCGTGCTGGACAGCGTGCCCTCGCTGGACCCTGCCCGGATCGACGACGTCTACTGGGGCGCCGCCAACCAGGCCGGTGAGGACAACCGCAACGTCGCCCGGATGGCCGTGCTGCTGGCGGGCCTGCCCGAGTCGGTGCCCGGCGCCACCATGAACCGGCTCTGCGCCTCCGGCCTGGAGGCGGTCACCACCGCCGCCCGCGCCATCGCCGCCGGGGAGGCGGACATCGTGCTGGCCGGCGGCTCGGAGTCGATGAGCCGCGCCCCGTTCGTGCTGCCCCGCGCCGAGGTCGCGCTGCCGCACGGTGCGGAGATCTTCGACACCAAGCTGGGCTGGCGGATGACCAACCCGAGGATGCGCGCGCTGCACGGGGTGCTGTCGATGGGCGAGACCGCCGAGGAGGTCGCCGCCCGGTACCGGGTCAGCCGCGCCGACCAGGACGCCTTCGCCCTGCTCAGCCACCAGCGGGCGGCAGCCGCCCGCAAGGACGGGCTGTTCGACGCCGAGATCGTCCCGGTGACGCTGGCGGACGGCACGGTGGTGAGCGCCGACGAGTCGATCCGGGCGGACACCACGCTGGAGAAGCTGGCCGCGCTGAAGCCGGTGTTCCGGACCGACGGCACCGGCACCGTCACCGCCGGCAACGCCTCGCCGATGAACGACGGCGCCGCCGGGCTGCTGCTGGTCAGCGAGGAGGCGCTGGCCGAGCTCGGCGTCGAGCCGCTGGCCCGCTACACCGCCGGCGCCAGCGCCGGGGTCGACCCGGACGTGATGGGCATCGGCCCGGTCCCCGCCGTCCGCCGGGTGCTCGCCCGTACCGGGCGCGACATCGGCGGCCTGGACACCGCCGAGTTCAACGAGGCGTTCGCCGCGCAGGCGCTGGCCTGCGTCCGGGAACTGGGCGTCGATCCGGAGCTGGTGAACCCGCAGGGCGGCGCCATCGCCCTGGGCCACCCGCTGGGCGCCTCCGGCGCGCGGCTGCTGACCACCCTGCTGCACCGGATGGCGCGCGAGGACCTCCGCCGCGGCCTCGCCACCATGTGCGTCGGCGTCGGCCAGGGCACCGCGGTGCTCGTCGACCGCGACTGACGGCGACTGACCGCGACTCACGAAGACTCTGCTGCTCGACCAGTGTTGCTCGAACCGCGTATTCCAAGGAGCTTTTGATGACCCGTTTCACCGGCAAGGTCGCCGTCGTCACCGGCGCTGCGCAGGGCATCGGCGCGGCCACCGCGCTGCGTCTCGCGGAGGAGGGCGCGGCGGTCGCCGTGATCGACCTGACCGCCGAGCGCGCCCGGGGCACCGTCGACGCGATCACCGCCAAGGGCGGCACCGCCCGCGCCTACGGCTGCGACGTCACCGACTACGACGCCGTCGAGGCGGTGTTCGCCCAGGCGGCCGCCGACCTGGGCGGGATCCACATCCTGGTCAACAACGCCGGGATCACCCGCGACAACCTCTTCTTCAAGATGCCCAAGTCGGACTGGGACGCGGTACTCACGGTCAACCTGACCAGCGCCTACAACTGCGCCCACGTCGCCCAGACCTACATGTGCAAGCAGAAGTACGGCAAGATCGTCTCGCTCAGCTCCCGCTCCGCGCTGGGCAACCGGGGCCAGGCCAACTACGCCGCCGCCAAGGCCGGTATCCAGGGCCTGACCGCCACCCTGGCCATCGAGCTCGGCCCGTTCAACATCAACGTCAACGCCGTCGCCCCCGGCTACATCGCCACCGGGATGACCGCCGCGACCGCCGAGCGGGTCGGCGCGACCGCCGAGGAGCACCAGGCCGCGGTGGCCGAGCGGACCCCGCTGCGGCGGGTCGGCCAGCCGGAGGAGATCGCCTCGGTGGTCGCCTTCCTCGCCTCCGAGGACGCCGCCTACGTCAGCGGCCAGACCCTCTACGTCAACGGCGGGGCCCGCTGATGATCACGCTGTCGCTCGCCTCGGTCCTGGCCGAGAACGCCCGCCGCCGGCCGGACCACACCGCGCTGGTCGAGGGTGCCACCCGGCTCACCTTCGCCGAGCTGTGGCAGCAGTCGCTGGCCCAGGCCGCCGCCCTGGTCGAGCTGGGCGTACGGCCGGGCGACCGGGTCGCGCTGATGGCGCCCAACGTCGCCGAGTTCCCGCGTGCGTACTACGCGATCCTGGCGGCGGGCGGTGTGGTGGTGCCGGTGCACCTGCTGCTCACCGCCGAGGAGGTCGGCTATGTGCTGCGGGACAGCGGCGCCACGGTGCTGCTGAGCCATGTCGCCATGGCGGCGGTGGCGGCGGAGGCCGCCGGGATCGCGGACGTCCCGCTGCTGACGGTGGGCCCCGAGGTCCCGGTGCCGGGGTCGAAGGGCCGCCTGGAGCAGCTGGCCGAGCAGGTGACGCCGCTGACGCACTTCGTCGGCCGGAAGCCCGAGGACCCGGCCGTGGTCTTCTACACCAGCGGCACCACCGGCCGGCCGAAGGGCGCGGTGCTGAGCCACCTCGGCCTGGTGATGAACGCCACCGTCAACGCCTTCGACGCCAACGACATCCGGCAGACGGACGTGGCCCTGGGCGCGCTGCCGCTGTTCCACACCTTCGGGCAGACGGTCAGCATGAACTCCACCTGGCGGGCCGGCGCGACCCTGGTGCTGCTGCCCCGGTTCGACGCCGCGCAGGCGATCGAGCTGATGCTGCGCGAGAAGGTCAACACCTTCCACGGGGTGCCGACCATGTTCATCGCGCTGCTGGAGGCCGCGAAGGCCGCCGCCGAACTGCCGGAGCTGCGGGTGTGCATCTCCGGCGGCGCCTCGCTGCCGGTCCCGGTACTGGAGCGGTTCGACACGGTCTTCGGCACCAGCATCTGGGAGGGCTACGGCCTGTCCGAGACCTCGCCGACGGTCGCGGTCAACCAGCCCGACTTCGGCACCCGCGCCGGGACGGTCGGCCATCCGGTGTGGGGCGTGGACGTGGAGATCGCCCGCGCGGAGCTGGACGACCGGATCGAGCTGCTGCCCACCGGCGAGCTCGGCGAGATCGTGGTGCGCGGCCACGGCGTCTTCCTCGGCTACCTCGGACGCCCGGAGGCCACCGCGGAGGCGCTGGTCGACGGCTGGTTCCGTACCGGCGACCTGGGCACCAGGGACGCCGACGGCTTCGTCGCCATCGTCGACCGCAAGAAGGACGTGGTCATCAGGGGCGGCTACAACGTCTACCCGAGGGAGGTCGAGGAGGTCCTGCTGCGGCACCCGGCCGTCGCCGAGGCCGCCGTCATCGGCCTGCCCGACCCCCTGCACGGCGAGGAGGTCTGCGCGGTGCTCGTGCTCGTGGTTGCCCCGGACGTGGAGCGGCCGAGCGCGCAGGAGATCGTCGACTGGTCGAAGCTGCACCTCGCCAAGCACAAGTACCCGCGCCGGGTCGAGTTCGTCGACTCCTACCCGCTGGGCCCCAGCCACAAGGTGCTCAAGCGCGAACTCCGGGCCCGCTACAGCGCTTAGTGGTCGACGCTGGAAGTCCTTCGGGGGTTGATCAGACTGCCGGGGCGATGGGGGATTCTTGGTGTCGGTCGGCGGATGTGTGTTGGTCGAGCCGGGCCAGCAGATCGTCCAGGTCGGAGGTGGTGAACCTCCACTGGAACGGCTGTGCCGCGGCGTTGTATCGGTCTTCGAATACTCGGAGCCGGTCCCGGACCTGGCTCAGGTCCGTGAAGTCGTTGGGTGAGACGACCTTGCGCTGGACGATTGAGAAGAAGATCTCGATCTGGTTCGTCCAGGAGGCGTGGACGGGGGTGTGGACCATGACTGCGTTCGGAAAGGCCTTGGTCAGACGGTCTATGGCCTTCTTCCCCCGGTGGGAGGAACCGTTGTCGACGATCCAGAAGACGCGTCTGGCGCTGGCGTAGGGCTCCTGGGTCATGACTTGTTCGACCAGGGCCATGAACGGTGCGATGCCGGTGGTGGCCTCGCAGCGGCCGAAGACTCTCGCCCGGTGTACGTCGTAGGCGGCCAGGTAGGCCACGGCTCCGCCGCGGCTGTATTCGTGGTTGACGCGCATCGCCCTGGCCTGGCCCGGGGCGAGGGTCGGGTGGCAGCGGCAGCGGGCCTGGATCGAGGTCTTCTCGTCGCTGGAGAGCACGTACTCGTCCGGGCCGAGGGGTTCGCCTTCGTATGTTCGAGCGTACAGGTCAAGGACGCGCTGGGCCTTGGCGCGGAAATCCGGGTCCCGGATGAAGATCCAGGACCTGTACTGCCAGGGTTTGAGCGCGTCCTGGCGCAGCCAGCGGCGCACGGTGGAGGCCGAGACGGTGTCGGTGATGCCGCGCGCGGTCAGCTCGGCGGCCAGTTCCGGGCATGACCAGCGCGCCAGCGGTACCCCGGTCTCGGCCGGGAGTTGGCGGGCCAGGGCTTTGGCCTCGGCGACCTGCACGGGGGTGAAGCGGGCCGGGCGCCCGGAGCGCTTGCGGTCGGCCAGAGCCGGTATGCCGCCGTGGGCGAAGCGGCTCCGCCAGGTCCGCACTGTGTCCACGTGCAGGTGGGTCTCGGCGGCGATCCTGGCGTTAGCCCGGCCGCGTGCTGCGAGGAGGACGACAGTGGCACGCTGCCGGGTCTGGTGTGGGGTTTTGCTGCCGTAGGCCATCTTTTTCAGCCGGTGGCGCTCGGTGGCGGTCAGCACCACCGTCGCGGCAGCGCGTATGGGCATGTGGCAGGGCGGCCTATCTTCCGAAGGCGGTGCGCGAGGCGCGGGTCAGGGGCCGCCTGGTGCTGCCGCAGGCTGTCCTGTGGCCCGCGGCAGCACCAGGCGGCCCCTGTGCGTGGACAGCTGCTACCGCACGGCGTTCCTGCACGGCGGCTCCATGGAGTTCTCGGAGCCCGTGTTCTGAGTGGAAGACCGTGCCTGCCGATGCGGCATCGCCGACCCCGCCTGGCGTTGACCGGCTGAGCCGACACGGTCCGGGCCCAGCCCGAGGGATATCCCAGGACTGCTGGAACGGTGGTGCGTGGGTGCGTCAGGCCCAGACTGCCGCAGCCGGGTCGATGCCTCGGGCGCGGGCGTTGGCGTCGATGATGTCGCGGAGCCAGGTGCTCAGGCCCGGCTCGATCGCGTCGTAGTGGGCTGCGTAGCCGGGATCGGCTGCGTGCTTCCTCCCCAGGCAGACGTGCATGGAATGGGTGCAGTCGAAGTAGGTGCCGATGGAGGCCCGGTGTCGCTCCGCGAGGGCGTTGGCTTCCGCACTGCCCGGGGTGACGCCGGCGCGGTTGGCCGCCGCCAGGTCGTTGTTGAGCATCGTGGTGTCGTCCGCGATCTGCTGCCAGTCCTGCGGGGTCATGTGCGCGGAGCGCTCGGCGTACTGCGCCCACTGAGCTGTGCTGCCCCACCGGGCACGTGCGTCCGCGCCCCATGACGGCTGCCAGTTCTGCCCGAAGATCGCAACTTGCTCCTCCGCGGACAGCAGGATGCCGGTGCTTGCCGCTTCGATCATGCGATCGACCGCATGGACCATTCCCTGCAAACGGGAGATGCGATCGAGGAGTTGGGCGCGCTGCTGCCGCAGAGGCACGGCCGCATCGAACTTCGGGGCATCGAGGAGCTCGCCGATGGCGTCGAGGGGCAGTCCGAGCTCGCGGTAGATGATTACCCGGTGGATGCGTGCGATGTCGGCCGCTGCGTAGAGCCTGTATCCGCTTGTGGTCCGCTCGGACGGGCGGACGAGCCCGATCGCGTCCCAATGGTGCAGGGTGCGGACGGTAACTCCCACGCCCGAGGCCGCGGCCCCGACCGTCAACCCGTCGGGTTCCGCGGCCCCGTCCATTTCTGTGCTTGTCACACCCTCCAGTCTGACATTGGCGGGTTTCACTCCTTGGGGGCAGTGATGCCGACTGCTTCGAGGTTCCGTGCCTCGGCGCTGTCGGGGTCCACGGGCCGGGCGGCGGTCATGATCACACGAGCGTTCTCCGGCGTGAGGACTTCCAACTCCACCGTGTTCCACGGGGTCTGCCGCGGTCCGCTCGTGCACCCGGGCAGCAGTGCGGCACACGCGTGCGCGATCTCGTCGACCTGGCTCAGCACGCACGCGAAGCTGATGCTCGCCGTGGGGGGTTCGGCGGGACCGTCGGCCGGGACGAGCAGAGCGTCCTGGAACGCCCACCGCCGAACGTGCGTGAGCCGGCCGGGGATCGTGAACAGGTCGATGAAGCCGAGCCCGCGGATCCAGAAGTCCACGGATGCCGCCAGGTCGGATGTCGGCACGGTGACGAACATCGGCATGCCGTAGATACCCCGGTAGACCTCAGGCGGCTTCACGTCGAGCGCGGGCGCAGGGACAGGGCTGATTTCGAATGCGTTGTAGAAGTCGGTCATGCGCTCATCGTGAGGCCTTACGCAACGTCAGGGTCAAGTTCCGCAGCGCTGCAACGGTCGGGACCGGCAGTGCATGATCTTGGAAGCCGTGCCTGCTGCGTTCCCGGGGCCGACCACCCGACAGATCGCCATGAACCGGATATCGCCATGTGTTCGAGGAGCGCGAGGGGGCGTCGAGGGTGGCGGGCATTGCGGCGGAGACCGGCTGCGCCGAAGCTCTGTACGACCACCGACATCTGACCAGGCACCACGTACGGCACCGGCTCCAGAGTCAACCCCCGAAGGACATCCGGAACGGACCACTTAGCCGCGATGCGCGGCGGCGGTGAGACCGCCCGAGGAGCGGGGAGCCCGCTCCTCGGGCGGCCTCACCCGTGCTCCGGGCCGGTCAGGCGTGGGGCCGGTCAGGCGTGGGGCGGGCGGCCCAGGCGGCGAGGATCGCCTGTTCCTTGTCCGGGGCCAGGCCGCGCCCCTCGGAGGGGGCGTGGTGGGGGGCGTTGGCCTCCTCCAGGCCACCCGGGGCGAACAGCCACTCCGCAGTGTCGCGGATCGACTCGGTGACCGGTCGGCACCGCAGCCCCGCAGCCACGGCCTTGGCCGAGCTGTGCTGCCAGACCGCCGCGAAATCCTCGCTCAGCGGCGACCACAGCGGCAGCTCCATCCACGGATCGACCTTCTGGTCCAGCAGGAACCGGTCGTCGTCCACCCACTCCAGGGTCGCCTTCCCGCCGGTGGCCTCGACGCAGGTGCCCAGGTACTCGCCCCAGGTGGTGTTCGGCCCCGGGCCGCCGGTGAGGTACGTGCCGGCGTCCCCGGCCACGATCCGGTCCAGGCCGAAGGCCGCGATGTCGCGGGAGTCGATCAGCTGCATCACCCGGTCCGGCGAACCCGGGGCGAGCATCCGGCCTCCCCGCGCGGCCCGCTCCAGCCACCAGGCCAGCCGTCGGGCCCGGTCGCCGGGTCCCATGATCAGCCCCGGCTGGATCACCAGCGCCCGACCGGGGAAGCCCTCGGTCACCGCCCGCTCGCAGCCCACCTTGAGCGTGCCGTAGTCGCCGTCCTCGGTTCCGGCGTCGGGGGCGCACTCGTGGCGGGGCGAGGTCTCGTCCACCGGGACGGCCGGGAAACCCGGGTAGGCGTTGATCGAGGAGATGTACAGGTAGCTGTCGGCCGACCCGGCCAGCGCGGCGACCGAGGCGCCGACCACGCGCGGGGTGTAGCCGCAGACGTCGACGACGGCGTCCCAGGGGCCGTGCGCGGCCAGCCCGGCCAGGTCCTCGGGCCGCTCGCGGTCGCCGCGCACCACGGTGACCCCGGGCTCGTCCACGCCGGACTCGCCCCGGTTGAAGGTGGTCACCTCCCACCCGCGCGCCGCGGCCTCGCGGACGAAGGCCTGTCCCAGGAACACCGTTCCGCCGATCACCAGTAGTCTCATGTGATCGAGTGTCAGGGCCGGGGCCCGCCCCGGGAACCTGTGTCCGCCGTGGGCGAAGGGTGTCAGCTGAGAGCGGACGCGGACACGGACGGGTCGAGGAAGTCCGGCGAGTCGAGGAAGTCCAGCACCAGCGGTCCGGCGAGGGCGCGGAACTCCTCGAAGTAGGCGTGCCGCGCGCCGGGGATCAGCCGCAGCCGGGCGCCGGGGATCCGGCCGGCGATCAGCGCCGCGTTGGCGGTGGGGTTGAACCGGTCGTCGTCACCGTGCAGGACCAGGGTGGGCGCGGTGATCCCCGGCAGCACGTCCCAGGCGTCGTGCCGGTTGCTGGCCACCAGGTGCCTGCGCCGGGCGTAGGGCGGCATCGCCGGGTCGCCGAGGGTGTTGAACGGCCCCTCGTGGGCGGCCTGCCAGCGGGGGGTGTACATCAGGTCGAGCAGCGTCTGCCGGGCGACGGCCGGGTCCGGTCCGGCCAGCGCCATCCGGATGTCGTTGCCGCGCTCGAAGGCATGCGGACCGCCGGGCGAGGTGCAGCCCAGCACCAGCGCGCGGACCCGCCCCGGGTGGCGGGCGGCCACCCACTGGGCGACCCTGCCGCCCATGGACGTCCCGTAGACGTCGGCCCGCTCCACGCCGAGGTGGTCCAGCACCGCGATGACGTCCTCGGCGAAGCCCTCGGTGCTGTACGCCTCGTCGGGCTTGTCGCTGTCGCCGGTGCCCCGGTAGTCCAGGGTGACGGTGCGCCGGGTGGCCTCGAAGTCGTCGCGGACCCGGTCCCACCAGCGGTGGCTGTTCGACTGCCCGGAGAGCAGCAGCAGCGGGGTGGGCCCGGCCGGGCCCCCGCCCCGGGGCTGGTAGGCGATACGGACCCCGTCGGCGGTCATGGCAAGCGGCACACCGTGCAGCCTAGCCCGTGCCCCCGCGCCCGGCCGCGCGGCACCGGCCGCCGGGCCCCGTGCGGTCGGGCCCCGTGCGGTCGGCGTCAGCTCACTGCGCCTGCGCGCGCCACGCGTCGACGCCGGCCCGCGAAGCGCTCTTGGCCTGGCGCAGCGCGCGGGTGGCGAGCTCGCTGGGCGGGGTCTCCAGCTGCTGGACCCAGCCCCGGCCGGCACTGGCCAGCGCCGTACCCGCGATCGCCGTACCGAGCATGGTGAGCAGCGCTCCCACCCCGGTGAGTACCGCGCCGGCCGTGAGCAGTCGCCGGTTCACCTTGAACGAAGCCATCTCAGAAGTCGCCATGACTCGAGTCTGGTCCGCTCCGGCCTCCCCCGCGCGGTGGGCGCCGCCGACCGGGTGGCGTCGCGCAGCTCACACCGCTCCACGTCCGGGTCCGCACCCGGCTAGAGTCGAGGGCTGGAACCCGAGGAGTTTGTCTGTGATGAGCGCAGGTGTGATGAGCGTAGGACCTGATGGCGGCGGCACGACCCTGATCGATACCCCGGCCGACGAGATGGACGGCATGTCGGTCGAGGGCGACGCGGAGGAGTACGTCGGCGGGATCGACCCGCAGCGGCTGGAGCTGGCACTGTCAGTGCTGGCCGAGCTCGACGAGCTGCCGGTCGACCACCCGGACGCCATCGCCGTACGCCGTGCCACGGCCGGTCTGTACCGGACCGTGAAGCAGCGTCGCCGCCAGGAGCGCCGGGCCTCGAAGACGGCCAACGACCGGGCCGTGACCGAGGCCACCGCGACCGGCGCGGCCGACCGTATCGACGACGAGACGCAGGGTCTGCAGCTCACCGCCACCACCAGCGGCCCGATCGCCGGGGTGCTGGAGCGTCCCCGCTCCTGCTACGTCTGCAAGACCCGCTATGTCGAGGTGGACGCCTTCTACCACCAGCTGTGCCAGCCCTGCGCCCACGAGAACCGGGCCCGGCGTGACGCCCGTACCGATCTCTCCGGCAAGCGGGCGCTGCTCACCGGTGGCCGGGCGAAGATCGGCATGTACATCGCGCTGCGACTGCTGCGCGACGGTGCCCACACCACCATCACCACCCGGTTCCCCAACGACGCCATCCGCCGTTTCACCGCGATGCCGGACAGCGCGGAGTGGCTGCACCGGCTCCGCATCGTCGGCATCGACCTGCGCGATCCCTCGCAGGTCATCGCGCTGGCCGACTCGGTGGCCGCGCAGGGCCCGCTGGACATCCTGATCAACAACGCCGCCCAGACCGTGCGCCGCTCCGCGCAGGCCTACGCCGAGCTGATCACCGCCGAGGACGCGCCGCTGCCCGCCGGGGAGCTGCCGGAGGCCGTGGTGCTCGGCGGGTTCGACCTGAGCCGCCAGCCCGCGCTGCCCAGCCAGTCGCGCGGCGAGCGTGGCTCCCTCAGCGCGCAGGCGCTCACGGCGCTGGCGCTGACCAGCGGCTCAGCCGCACCGGCGCTGGTCGAGGCGGGCACCGCGATCGACGCGGGCGGACTGGTCCCGGACCTGGACCCGGTGAACAGCTGGAGCCAGAAGGTCGACGAGGTCGACCCGATCGAGCTGCTCGAAGTCCAGCTCTGCAATGTCACCGCGCCGTTCATCCTGGTCAGCCGGCTGCGCCCGGCCATGGCGGCCTCGGCCGCCCGCCGCAAGTACGTGGTGAACGTGTCCGCGATGGAGGGCCAGTTCAGCCGCGGCTACAAGGGCCCCGGCCACCCGCACACCAACATGGCCAAGGCCGCGCTGAACATGCTGACCCGCACCAGTGCGCAGGAGATGCTGGACCAGGACGGGATCCTGATGACCGCCGTGGACACCGGCTGGATCACCGACGAGCGTCCGCACCCGGACAAGATGCGGCTCGCCGACGAGGGCTTCCACGCCCCGCTCGACCTGGTCGACGGCGCGGCCCGGGTCTACGACCCGATCGTGCGCGGCGAGCAGGGCGAGGACCTCTACGGCGTCTTCCTCAAGGACTACACACAGTCCGCCTGGTAGTCAGTCCGCCCGGTAGTCAGTCCGCCCGGTAGTTCAGTCCAGCGCAGTGTTCAGTCCAGCGCAGTGGTTCAGTCCAGCGCAGTGGTTCAGTCCAGCGCGGCGGAGGCCGGGCTGGGGACCAGCGTCCCGTTCAGGCGGGCGAGGTGCCTCAGCACGGCCCTCAGGCGCCTCTCGTCGGGAACGCTCTGACGGAGGTCGAGCAGGTCGGGCCCCAGCCGGCGGGCGTCGGCGTCGTCCTCGACGGCCCGCCAGCAGGCCTCGGCGTTGGCCGCGGCCTGGCGGGTCTCGGGGTCGTCGGCACCGCGTGCCGCGAGCAGGCTCAGCGCGACCGCCCGGTACAGCTCGGCCGCGTCGGCCTGGCGGCCGGCCAGCCGGGACACGTGCGCCCGCACCTGGCGGACCTGCAGCGACAGTTCGGCGTCCGGGCCGTGCGCGTCCAGCGCCTCCTGCTCCAGCTCGCGGGCGAAGGCCTCGGCCCGGGCGTGCTCCCCGTTGTCGGCGGCGGCGACGATGACGGCGATGGCCTGCTGGTAGTCGGCGACATCGACCAGATGGGCGGTCGGCGCGTGGGGTGGCAGCGGCGGCGTGTCGAACGGAAGGACCTCGAAAGCCACGGCATGGCTCTCCGGGGGGCCCGGGAGCTCCTCCGGCGGCAGCGGCATCTGCAGCGTCGACGCGTCCTGGCCGGGACGGCGGGCCGTGTTGCGGAACATCTCCCAGCCGGGCCCGTGGGTGATCACCAGCAGCACCTCCGGGCGCAGCACCGAGTGGACCTGCTGGTGCAGCTGTTCCGGCGTCAGCGCCTGCCCGGCGCCGGGACGTCCGCCGTGCAGCGCCTCGACCAGCGCCCGGGTGAAGGTGCCCACCTGCTGCGGGTCCGGGTTGACCGCCGCCCACAGCGGCAGCCCTGCGCCCAGCGGCGACGGAATCACCCGCAGCGGCGGCAGCACGGCCTCGTCGGCGCTGAGGTCGGCGACCAGCAGCGTGGTGGTCTCGGTGGGTCGCAGCCGCAGTTCGTCCGCGAGCGTCTGCCACGGCAGCAGTGAGTCGCCCAGGTCGAGTTGGGCCGCGCCGGTGCGGCGGTCCCGGACCAGGTGGCCGCCGAGGTGCACCAGCAGCGGCCCCGGATGCCGTACGGCGGAACGCAGATGGGCCAGGATGCTGGTCGCCGACATCGCGGCCGGCAGGTGCACGGTGTCCACCGCCTGCGCGGCGAGCAGCACCTGCGGGGCTATCGCCGCCAGTATCGCCGACAGTTCCGGTGCGGGACGGCCCGGTCGCGGCGGGAAGCGGCGCGACCGCTGACCGCTGCCGCCCTCGATCACCAGTACCCGCCCGCGCAGGCCATCGCCCAGGGGAACCGTCTCGCCCGTCGTCACCACGCCACCCCCGTCCGGCACGTCACAGCCGTACCCATGCCCACGATCCTGCTGCGACACCCTACCGTCGGGGTCAGACCGACTCGACCGCCCCCCGCAGCTCGGCCAGCAGCGCGCGGGTCTCCGGCTCCAGCGGACGGCCGGTGCTGGACGGGAGTTGCTCCAGGCGGGAGACGGCTTTGTGCAGCTGGTCGAGCGCGCCCGCGTCGGCGTAGACGCAGAGCAGATCGCGGTGCAGGAGTTCGGCGCCGGGCGCGCCGCCGAGACCCGCGAAGGCGGCGGCCTCGGCGGCCTGGTGGTCGCCGGCACGGAGGCGACGCAGCGTCAGCTCGTGCGCGGACTCGACGTCGTCGGAGTGGGGTGGGGCGGAGCCCCAGGGGTCGAGGACCGGCGCGGGGTCGCCCGCCGGGATGGCGCTTGCGCGGCCCCGGGCGGGGCCCGAGGCGGGACCGGGGTCAGACGCTCCGGCGGCGGCCGAACGGCCGGGGGCAGCAGCGCTGCCGGGGGCCGGATCGGGGGTGGACCGGCGGCCGGGAGCCGTGGTGGGGTCGATCGCGAGGCGGGAGAAGGTGCCGGGGGCGGACACCCCGCCGGGGGGCGTGCCGGGGGCGGACGGGTCGGGGTCACCGTACGGGTCGGTGGTGGGGTCCGGTGCCGTGGGGTGGGGGGTTGTGAGGTGGGGAGTTGCGGGGTGGGGGGTTGCGGGGTGCGGTGCTGACGGGGCCGGTGCGGTGGGGGCGGTCTCGTACTCTGCCTCCGCGCCGATGCCCATGAGTTCCAGCCATTCCTGGTACTCGCGGGAGCCCAGCCGTTGCAGCTCCAGGCTCATGTCCAGCCCCGGCAGGTCGGTGACGCCCCGGACCGCCAGCGTCCAGCGGGCGACCGGACCCGCCCCCGGCGGGGGCGCGGCGACCACGACGGCGACGCTGCCGCGCGGTGACGCGTCCAGCAACCGGCCCAGCGCCTCGGGGGTTCCGCCGCTCGGCGCACTCGCGCACAGCACGATCTCCGGCGCCCACGACTCGCTCGCCACCCCCCGGCCCCTGGCCTCCCTCGGCGTACCGGCCGCCGCGTCCTGCAGCGCCAGACGCACGGCCTGGTCCCGGGCGGCCACCTGCGCGACGGCCGCCTCCAGGGTCGGATGCGACCGCAGCCGGCCCTCCGACGCCTCCTCCAACTCCTGGGCCACACCCACCGTGTGGACGGTGATGTGGTCCGCGAGCGGGGTGAAGGCGAGCTCCAGGGCGAGGGTGCGCAGCACCTCGGCCACCTCGCCGGGCGGCCCGGACAGGTGCAGCAACCGCACCGCCTCCAGATCGACCAGCACGGTGCTGCCGTCGACCGAGGTGCCCAGGCTGACCAGGGCCGGAAACGGCGCCGGGACGGACCCGGCGCTGCCCGCGTCGAGAAGCTGCTCGGCGTCGGGCGTGCACCACCACACCGTGGAGGCGTGCGCGGCGCGGAACGGCGCGATGGGCACGCCCGGCGCGGAGAGGTGCAGCTCGACGGTGTGCGAGGGGGTGATCCGGACGGCGGTGAGAGCGGGCAGCCGGCGGCCCTCCCGCTGCGCGGTACGGGCGAGGGTGCGCAGGGCGCGGTCGAGCAGGTCGAGCCCGAGGGCGTCCTGACGGGCCGTGAGCGCCGCCTCCAGGTCGCGTTCCTGTCGCTCAGCGCCTGTCGTACCGGTGAGCGCCGCCACAGCTCTGCGGCGCGCCGGAGCGCGCCGGATCCGGCGGCGCAGCGCACCGAGCAGTACCGCCGCGAGCAACGCGCTCCCGCCGAGCAGCAGTTCCCCGGGGACGGACGAGGAATCGCTCCGCGCGACCGGCGTCCCGCTCGCCGGGGAAACCCCGGTCGTCGAGGGCGAGGGTGAGGGCGAGCCAGACCCCGCACCGCCCCCGCCCGCACCGACGTGCGGCGCCGTCGCCCCCGCGGACGAGGTCACGCCCCCTCCGCCGACCACCCCCGACGAGCCGCCCCCACCCCGAGCCCCCGCCCCGGACGACGCCACCCCCGACGGTCTCCCACCCCCGGCGCCTGCGCCCGCACCGGGTGACGCGCCCGCACCCGCCCCACTACCCGCGCCCGTACCGGCACTCGCTCCCGCACCGGGCGACGCCCCGCCGCCCCCTCCTGCGCCCGTACCGGCTCCCGCTCCCGCACCGGGCGAGGCGCCGCCGCCCCCGCCCGAGGGCGCGCTGCCGGCGCCTGCGCCCGCACCGGGGCCGGGGCCCGCGCTGGGGCCGGGGCCCGCGGTGGGGCCGGTGCGCGGGTTGCCGGCTGGGGGTGTGCCCGGGACGGCGCCCCGGTGGGGGGCTGTGCCGGGGAGGGTGAGCACCATTCCCGGTTCGATCAGGTCCGGGTTGTCCAGGCGCACCCCGTCGGGGGCCTCCACTCCCTTGTTCGCCTCGAACACAGCGGGCCACTTCGCCGCGTCGCCGAGGTCCCGCTGGGCGATGCCCGACAGCGTGTCCCCGGGCGCGACCACCACCGTCGCGTCCCCACCCGCGCCCGCGCCCGCACTCGCGCCTGCAGCCGCAGGGCCCACCGCGGTAGCCGACGCCGCGTCAGCGGGCAGCAGCAGGACCCAGCCCGGCTGGATCGGCCGGTCCTCGTCGAAGCGGGTGCCCCCGGCGTCCATCGGACGGCCCTGGTTGATCCGGGCGATCTCCTTCCAGCGCGCGCCGGAGCCGAGCTCCTTCTCGGCGATGCTCCACAGGCTCTCGGCCGGCCGCTGGTCCCGCACCGTGTATCTCGGCTGCTGCGGCTTCGCCGGAACCGCCGCCACCGCCGCCGTGCCGGTCCGGGCCACCGTCCCGAGTCCTGCCCGTACCGGCGCGGCGGCGACCGGCGTGTGGGCCGCGACGGTGGCGGCGGTGGGGGTGACCGCCAGGGCCGCGCCGGCCGTCGGCAGCAGCGCGAGCACCGCGCCGACCAGGCCGCCCGCCATCCGCTGGCTCCAGCCCAGCGCCGGTACCCGTCGCACCGTGCGGCCGCGCAGCTGCGCGGGCACCTCCATCAGCACGGAGACGGCGAAGCACAGCCAGGCACCCCAGCCCACCACGACCAGCGCCCACAGGAACAGGTTCCCGTCGTCGGGCCGGGTCAGCATGTCGACGACGCTCAGGTTCTGCGGCAGTGCCTGTCCGGTGACCGCGAGCGTCCCCACCGTCAGCAGTGCGGGCAGGCCGACGAGCAGGAGCAGCAGCGCGGTCAGCGCCGCCGTGCCTCGGCCGAGGGTGCGCAGCATGGGACGTACTCCCTCTGGATGGTTCCGGTACTGGTCGTTCCGCTTACCCGGTGGTGACGATCGGCGCGTCGATGCCCGGCACTATCCGGGCCACGCCGACGCCGGTGACGGTGATGGTGTCGATGCCGATCAGGCCGAGCAGGGCGGTGTGGTACGGGATGGTGACGGTGACGGTCACCGTGGTGGCGGTCGCCGTGGCGACCCCGCCCACGTTCTGGCCGCCCAGGTACGCCTCGGCGCCTGCCTTGGCCTTGGCCGGGTCGAGTGCGAAGCCCTTCCCCTGCAGCAGTTGGGCCTGGTCGACCTCCTGGCCGCCGGCCCGGGCGGCCTCCTGCGCGTACGCGTCCGCGCGCTCCATCGCGCGCAGCCGTCCGCCGCCGTCGATGACCAGCCCGGCCAGCATCAGCAGCGACACCGCGGAGATGGCGACGAACAGCGAGATCGCGCCGCGGTCGGCGCCGCGGTCCTCGTCCCGGTCGTGGTCCTCGTCCCGGTTGTGGTCCGGGTCCCGGCGGCCGGTCATCAGGCCCGGTAGCGGTCGACGACGGAGGTGAAGGCGCTGCGCAGCGAGTCGTGCCCGGGCATCCCGGGGACCGACAGGTCGGAGAGCGGGACGTCGCAGGTGACCGTCGCGGTCACCGTCCCGGTGGTGCCGGGCTGCGCGAAGGCGGGGACCACCGACACCGAGATGCTCTGGCACGACACTCCTTGCTGGGCCAGCGTCACCGCGGCCGCCTGGATCCCCGCCTGCTGCGCGGCCGCCGGGGTACGGGCCAGCGAGGCGCTGCGCGCGGCATCGCGGGCGGCCGCGTCCACCACGCCCCCGGCGGTCTCGACCCGGCCCGCCGCCAGCACCACCAGCAGGAAGAACAGCAGCACCGGGACCAGGATCGCCGCCTCGATCGCGATCCCGCCCCGATCCGTCCGATCCGTCCGATCCGTCCGGTCCGTCCGATCCGCCCGGTCGGTCCGGTGCCGGCCGCCGGTCACGGCGCCGGGACGAAGCGCTCGACCGGCTCGGAGACCTGCTGGGTGACCAGAATGCCCGGGACGAAGGGCAGCAGCGACTGGGTGCGCACCGTCACCTTCACCACCACGGTGACGCCGTCCGAGTTGATCTGCACGGTGCGGTCGGTCAGCCCGCCGCCGGCCCGGTCCAGCAGGCTGTTCGCGGCCGCCGCGCCCGCCCCCGGGGCGGCCTGGTAGCCGCGGGCCGCCTCGCCGCCCTCGCGGGCAGCCGTGAGCGCGACCTGACGGTCGTACCACCACAGCGCCGCCTGGACGGTGAGCAGGATCAGCGCCAGCACGGCCGGGAAGACCATCACCAGGCTGATCGACATCGTTCCGGCGTCCGCGCGGCGCCGGCGTTTCGCGGTCAAGGCGTCGTGCCACCCGTGCTGCCCCCCGCCGTCGCGCCGGCGGTGCCGCCGGTGGCCCCGCCGCCCCCTCCGCCGATCTGGCCCGCCTTGGACTTGACCAGATTGGTGATCGCCAGCACCACCACTCCGGCCGCGAAGATCAGCACGATCACCAGCAGTGCGAGCTCGATGCTCAGCGCGCCCCGGTCGCGTTGCTCGCGCGCCACGGTGACCCGTTGCGCGCGGTAGCGCACGTGGTGTGCGGCCATGGTGAGGATCATCAGCACGGTCAGCCTCCTTGGAACATCCGGTAGACGGCGGGAAAGGCGATCAGCAGCGTCATCAGGGTGACCAGTGCGGAGCCGGGCGCCACCATCCGCTCGCTGTCGACGTTGGCCCGGGCCAGGTCGTCGGTGAGCAGCTCGGCCCGCAGGTTGCGGGCCCGGGCCCGGAGGGTGCGGTACACGGCGGCGCCGTCGGTGCCGGAGATCCGCATGATGTCGGCGAGGTCCTGAAGCGGCGTCAGGGCGAGTTCGGCGGCGAGCACGTCGAGCCCGTCCCAGGGCGGGAGCCGGTCCAGGGCGGCCCGGTCCAGCGCGTCCGCGATCCGGCGGAACACCGTGCCCCGGCCGATCCCGGCGGCCCGGTGCAGTGCCTCGGCCGGGCCGCAGTCGGCGGCCCGCTCCAGGGCGACCAGCTCCAGGTAGGCGGCGATGCCGTGCAGGTACTCGATCCGGGCGTCCTTGGCCTCGCTGCGGACCACGGCGTCCGGGACGAACCAGAACGCGGCGGCGAGCAGCAGCGCGCCGGCGATCGGGACCAGCAGCGGCAGCGAGCCGCCCATGACCAGGTCCAGGAACTGCAGCAACGTCGGCACCAGCAGCCCGACCAGGGCGAACAGCAGCTTGTGCGCCATGAAGCGGGCCGGGGTACGCCCGATGAGTGCCAGCTCCCGGGTCGGGATCCGCAGCCCGGGCAGCCCGACCAGCCGGGCGCCGAGGCGTTCGCCGAGGTCGGGGTCGGCGGCGCGGGCCCGGCCCCCGGGGGTCGGGTCGCGGTGCAGCCGGTCCAGGGCCGAGCCCAGCTCCGGCGGCGCGGGCCGCAGCTCGGCCGCGAGCAGGGCCAGGCCCACGCCGATCACGGCTCCGGCGAGCATCAGCCAGGTCAGCATCAGCGCACCTCGGTCTTCGACGGGGTCGCGGACGCCGGGGCGTCGGCGTCCTCGGGCGGCGCGGGGAGGGGGGCGCGCCCGGTGCGGCTGCGCCGGTCGGCCTCCAGGAAGCGCGGGGTGGGTTTGTGGCTGGCCAGGTTGCGCATCCACCAGACGACGGCGAAGAACGCCAGCGCGACCAGCGCCAGCACCAGTTGCCCCAGACCGGTGCTGTAGGGGGCGGTGTAGGAGCGGTTGAGCGAGCCGAAGGCCACCACGCCGAGGATGATGACGACCAGCCAGCGCACGGTGGCCCGGTGCTTGGCCCGGTCCGCCTCGATGGCGCGCCGCTGGCGTACCTCCTCGCGGACCGACTCGGCCAGGTCGGCCAGCGCCCCGGCCAGTCCTGGCCCCCGGTCGGCGGCGCGCAGCAGCAGGGCGGCGATCACCTTGTCGGCGGTGGCGTCGTCGAACTCGTCGGCGAAGGCACGCAGCGCGTCGGCCGGGCTCCAGCGCGACTGCAGCCGGCCGGCCAGGTCGGTGATGCCGCGCTCCAGCGCGGCCGGGGCGGTGCGCCGGCTGGTGATGATCGCCTGTTCCAGCCCGACGCCGAGCAGCAGCACGTCGGCGAGCCGCTGGGTCCACTCGGCGAGGGCTTCGAGGCGCTCGATCCTGCCGGTGTGGGCGCGGGTGGAGTCCAGCAGCCACGGCACCGCGAAGACGATCGCGGGCACCAGCAGGGCGCTCAGCGGGATCCCGGTGATCAGCCAGGCGGCGGCCGCCCCGGTCAGCGCGAGACCGCCCTGCAGCCGGCGCCGTCGCATCCCGGCGACCAGGCGCTCGGTGCGCCGGGGGGCGGCGGCCACGGTCTCCTCGGGGAGCTCGGTGCCGCGCCAGAACACCACCAGGGCGACCAGTCCGCCGACCACCGCCACGCCGACCAGGACGTAACTGACCAGGTAGGGGAAGCCGTTCACCAGGCACCTCCGGAGGCGCGCACCCGCAGGTCCAGCGGCCCGGTCCAGGAGCCCTGCGGGGATCCCAGCAGCCGGGCGTCGAAGCCGACCCGGCGCAGGTCGTCCAGGCAGGCGGGCGGGGTCTGCGGCACCGCCCTGGGCTCGTCGCCGGAGGGGCCGAACACGGTGTTGAGGGCCGGGCGGCCGCTCTCGCCCATCCCGACGACCTCCAGCACATGGGAGACGAAGCGGTGCCTGCGGCCGCCGACGGCGGTCTCGTCGAGCATGGTCACGTGCACCACGAAGTCCAGGGCGTTGGCGGTGAGCCGGTAGGCCAGGGCGTCGGTCATCTGCGCGCCGTACTCCAGGCAGAGTTCGGCGATCCGGTCGACCACCATGTGCGGGGTACGGGCGTGCAGGGTGCACATCGAGCCGCCCTCGCCGTTGGTCATCACCCGGAGCATGGGCACCACCTCGGCGGAGCGGACCTCGCCGACGATGATCCGGGTGAGCGTCATCCGCAGCGCGGCGGGGATCAGCTCACCGATCGTCAGCTCACCGGCCGAGCGCCCGTCGACCCGTTCGCCGTTGCCCTCGCGGGCCTCCATCGGGACCACCTGGCGCAGATGGCCCAGGGTGTGCAGCCACAGCTCGTACTCGGACTCCAGCGTCCCGACCCGCTCGTCCTGCGGTATCTCCCCGGCCATGGCACGCAGCAGGCTGGTCTTGCCGACGCCCTGGGTGCCGGTGATCATGACGTTCTTGCGGGCCCGGATCGTGGCGGCCAGAAAGGCCGCCAGGGTGCTGTCGACCGTGCCGAGGGCGACCAGGTCGCCCAGGGTGGCGCTGGCCACCCGGTGTCGCCGGATGGCGACGTACGGACGCGGGGTGACCCCGGTCAGCGCCTGCAGCCGCATCCCGCCCTCCAGCCGCAGCGCCAGGGTGGGGCTGGCGGTGGACAGGCTGCGCTCGCCGCCGCCGTGACGGCGCGCCAGGTCCTGCAGCAGCTCGACGAGTTCCTCGTCGCTGTCGGCGATCGGCGGCACCTGGCGCAGCGGCTGGTGCGCCCGGGAGATCCAGACGTCGTCGCAGCCGTTGACCAGGATGTTCTCGATCTCCGGGTCGTCCAGGTACGGCTGCAGCCGGCCCGCCCGGAACAGCAGGTCGTAGACGGCCTCGGCGAGCGTCCGGTCCTGCTCCCGGGTCGGCGGCGCACCGTGCGTCAGCGCGTAGGCGTCCGACCAGCGCGCGACCGCGTCCTCGATCAGCGCCCGCCCGCGCTGGCGCCGGGTGGCCGGGTCGGTGGCCGTGCCGCGCTGGTCGTCCAGCAGCGCCAGCTGCTCGTGCAGCTCGGCGGCAACCTGCCGCTTCAGTACCCGCGCCACCTGCGCGTCCGCCGCCAGGGTGGCCCCCGGAACGGCGACTCCGTTGCCCACCATGCCGCTGCCGACCGTTCCGTTGCCCGCGATCCCGTTGCCCGCCGTCCTGTTGCCCGCGATCCCGTGGTGGGGCAGGCCGTTGCCCGCCACGCCGTTCCCCACCACGCCGTTGCCCGCGCCATAGCTAGCCACGGCGCACCCCCGCACCGTCAGCGTGCACGGGCCACCTCCTGTCCCGGTCCCCCGGTCTGCGGCCGGAAGGCCTCCGGCGCGGCGGGCCTCGGCGCGAAGCCCGCCAGCGGCGCACCCGCACCCGGCACGGCCCCCACACCCGGTGGCGCCATCGGCGGCATCGGTGGCGGCGCCGGCGGCACGCCAGGTGCCCCCGGCTGCGCCACGGTCCCCGGCGCGCCGGGCCGCCCGTCGACGGCCGGTCGCGCGGCTCCGAGCCGCAGCCGCCGCCGGGCGGTGAGCAGCCGGACCTCGTCCGCCGTGGTCCGCGCCCCGCGCATCAGCCCGGAGCGGACGAAGCGCCGGTCCGCGCTGTCACCCCCGTCCGACAGCACCCGGGCGCTGCGCGGCTCGTACGGCAGCAGGCCCAGCACCGGCACACCGCCCAGCGCCCGGCTGACCTCGCTCGGCGAGTACGGCCCCTCCTGCACCAGCACCACCCGCAGCGCGTCCGCACCGGTCCCCTCCGCGTCCAGGTCGGCGCCCAGCGCGGCGATGCGCGGACGTGCCCCGCTCACCCCGCGCAGCGTGGAGCGGACCACCACCAGCGCCGCGTCGGCCCGGCGGGCCAGCGCGGCCGAGGGCCCGTGGGCCCCGCTGCGGCCGAGGTCGATCAGCACGTCGCAGCCGTGGGCGTCCAGGTCCTGGCAGGCGGCCGCCAGCGGCTCCCAGGTGTAGGCGAGGCCGGCCGACTGCGCCGGATCGGTGAGCCCGGGCAGCAGCAGCCGGTCACCGGTGCCCTTCGGCGAGACGTCCACCAGCTGGGCCCAGAGCGTCTCGGCGAGCCGGCCCCTGCGGTCGGCGACGGCCAGGTGCCGCAGTCCGTAGCCGGCCTCCACCCGGCCCTCCAGCGCGCCCGCGAGCACCGCACCGCCGTCCGGGTCGCACTCCAGCAGCAGTACCCGGCGGTCCTCCTCCAGCGGCCAGGCCAGCAGCAGCGCCAGCGCGGTACTGGTCGCGCCCGGGGCGCCGGGGCCGCCGCTGATCGTGACGACCGCCATCAGCCGCCCCCCTTCGCAGCCAGCACCAGCGCGAACCTGCCGCCGGCGGCCAGATCCGCCACCGCCGCGCCCTGCGCCGCCGGGACGGCGACGTCCACCACGACGGTGCCGTCGCTGTCCGGCGCGCCGACGTCGACGACGGTGACCGTCAGCGCCGTGAGCGTGCCGGGCGCGGGAGCCCCGCCGCCACCGTTGCCGGAGGCCGACGGGGTGGCCACCAGCACCACGGAGGTGCCCGGTTGCAGCCGCACCGCGGGCAGTTGGGTGTGCTTGGCGGCGATGCCCACCACCTGCTGCCCGGCCTGCACCAGCGGAGCATCGGTGAGGTCCGCTCCGGTGAGCAGGGTGCCGACCTTGAGGTCGGTGGTGGCCCGCATCCCGACCACCCTGCTGTCCACCGAGAGCGGCTTCAGCGCCGGGTCCAGCGAGATCCTGGCCTCGGCCAGGTCGTCGCTGGTGAGGGTCTGCCCGGCCGGGACGTTACGGGCCAGGGCGATGACGGCGACCCGCTTGCCGGTCGTGTTGTAGAGGGCGGCACCGCCCAGGCCCCCGGCCGCGACCAGGGCGACGGCCAGGGCCAGGACGGCGGGTCGGCGTCGCCGAGCGGCGCCCATCCGGTGCGGAGCAGCGCCCGCGCCGACGGGTGGGCGGGTCGTGGTCAGCGGCCCTGTGGGGGATTCCACCGTGCACTCGCCTCTCGGTCGGTAACGATCGGAACAGGTCGGGACAACGGACAAACACTCAATTCGTGCTCTTGGTAACGGAGTTACGGCTGCGCATAGTTCGCACTGTGCTCAGTTCAAGACCTGCACCTCGGAGACCCCCAGGGCCTCGGTGTGAGCGGGCAGGGCCGGCATGTCGAAGGCGCCGGTGGCACCGGTGCTCGCACTCCAGGTGACGGTCCAGGTCACCGTCGCGCTGATGACGTACTGCTGGCCCGGCTGGCCGATCGAGGGCTTCGCGTACACGTAGCTGCAGTCCGGTGAGGCCGCCCCGCCGTCGGACGGCTGGTACGCGGTGCCCGGCGGGGTGCAGATCGGCGCGATCCCGAGGCCGTCGCCCATGTCCCAGGTGACCGATTTGACCCAGGCCTGGGCGGTCACCGAGAGACCGGGCACGCTCGCCGTCGCCGACTGTTTGTGGGCCGCATCCTCGAACAGGTACTTCCCTGTTGTGCGGTCCAGGCCTTGGTCAACCCACAGCCAAACCGGCGCGCCGACCAGGGCGGTGGTGGCCGCACCGTTACTGCCAGCCGTGTTCGGGGCGGTGCGCACGGTGGTGTTCCCGAGCGGAATCTTGTTCGCGGCCACCAGGGCAAGCGCGCCGGGCGTCATCACCGGCGCGGCCGGTCCCGCCGCCATCCACACGTCCGCCCGGCCGCCGCCGCCGGTCAGCGGGCAGGTCTGCACGTAGATCATGCCGTCCCCGGGCTGGTGGCCCTGCCAGGCCAGGTCGCCGGCCGGGGGCTGCGGCTGCGCGGGTGCGTAGTAGCAGCCGTCGGCGGAGTCGAAGGTGCCGAAGTCGGTGGTGCAGGGCACGGTCTGCCCCTTCCACTGGCATGTCTGGCTCCCACCGCCGCCACCGTTGCCTCCACCGCCCTGGGTGCTGCCGGGCGAGGCCGGCGCGCTGGCGCCGACACAGACGTAGGTGTTGACGCACGGACCCACCGGTGGGTCCGCCGCCCTCGCCTGCGCCCCCGCCCACAGTGGCGCGGTGGCCACCCCGAGCACCAGCAGTAGCGCGGTCAGCCACCCGGCTGCCCGCCGACCCGTCGTCAACATGACTGCCCCACCTCCGTACGCACTTCGGAGACCATCCAGATCCCGCCCACGGTGCGGGCCGTGGCCTGCACCCGGTAGCGGGTGAGGCCCCTCGCCGGGTCCTGCCGCTGACCTGTCCTCAGATTCACCTGGTGCCAGCCGGAGACGTCCAGGCAGTCCTGGATCCTCGCGGTCTGCCCGCTCGGCTGGCCCGGCGTGGGGCCGATCGCGGTCACCGACGGGTTGTTGTGCGGCGCTCCGGCCATGCCGAGCCCGGCCTGGCTCAACTGGAACGAGGCCGCATAGGCGGCGCTGAGCGCGGCGCCGGTGGCATAGGTCTCCAGTCCGCTGCCGGCGGTGTGACCGCTGGCCATCGCCCGTTCCTGGGCCGTCCAGTAGCCCTGGTAGACGCGCAGGATCACCGTGGTGACCGTGCTCGACGGCACCGCGGCGGCCTGCGTGGCGGGAGCCACCGACATCCCCGGCGCGGCCGGGCTCACGGGTGCGGCCGGTGAGCCGTCAAGTGTCTGTACGCCGCCTGCCGACGCGCAGCCGGCGAGCAGCAGTGCGGCCACGGCGGCAACCGCCGCCCCGGACCCGAACGTTGCACTCTTTGGTCGCATCCACGCCCCCTCGCCGCGTTCTGCCCGCTTGGCGATGAATCAGCACACTATTACTCCACCGTCGTTGTGTCCCGACTGTGGCCGATTTTCGCCTGAACATAATGTTCACGTCAATCAACGATCACTTCGTGGACCCCGCAACGCCCCGCGCAGCACCGCACGGTTGCGCAGCAGCAGCCGGGAGTCCGCCGGCGGGCCGAGCCAGGTCGCGGCCGCCTCGTCCCGGGCCGCCAGGGTCGGGTGCAGCGAGACGGGGTCCAGCACCGCCGGAAGCCCGGGCAGCCCCTCCGCCAGCGCCCCGGCCAGCAGCCGGGACAGCCCGCCGGCGTGCTGCTCCCCCTCGACCCGCCCCCAGCGCGACGGCGCGTACGGGCGCAGCCGCCCCCAGAGCGGGGAGTCGCCGACGAAGGCGGCGCCCTCGCGCGAGGCCGTCCAGGCCTCGGCGCCGACGGCCGCGTCGACCACCAGCAGCGCCTCGCCCCGGCCGTCCTTGGCCCGTTGCGCCAGCGCGCTGACCACCCACTCCCAGGCCAGGCCGCGCGCATGGGCGTTGTCGCGGGCGCTGTCCGCGGTCACCAGCACCGCCCGGCGCCGCCGCACGTCCCAGGTGAACTGGCCGCCGAGGTAGACCAGCAGCAGACCGCTCTCCTCGGCGGCGGCCTCCTTGACCGTGGTGAGCAGCGAGTTCGCGTCCGCGTCCGACGGCGCCGAGGCGACCGCCGTACGTCCGGCGCCCGCGTCGTACAGCGCCGCGGTTATCGACTCGCCGAACCTCCGCGCGCCCTCCGCCGCCCCCAGCGACCCGATGAAGGCCCGCTCCTGGGGGCACTCCACTCCCAGCAGCAGCAACCGCACCACCATTGCCTGTTCCCCCTCCGACTTCGCTGAGCGTGCGGACCCCTTGAGCCGCACGCGCCCCCTCATCCACACGGTCCCCCCGGCCCGCACGGCCCTCTCGCAGCGCACGCCCCCCGATTCTGCACAGTGCCCCTTTCCCCACTCCGGCCAGGACCATGTGCCCTAGCCCGCACGGATCTCGCCAGCCAGACTCGATCACATGACTTCCCATGGCGACCTCACGTCCCTGAGCGACGACGCGGCCCTGCGCCTGCTCACCCGGATCCCCGTGGGCCGGGTCGTCTTCACCCGGCACGCACTGCCGGACGTGCTCCCGGTGCGGTTCTCGCTGGACTACGCCGGGGTGGTGCTGATCTCGCCGCCGACCGGGTCCCGGCTGGCCGAGGCCCTGGCGGGATCGGTGGTGGTGCTGCAGGTGGAGGAGCTGGACCCGGTGACGCTCAGCGGCGCGTCGGTGGTGGTCCACGGCCGGGTCCGGCCGGGCCTGGCCGACGGTCCGCTGCGCATGGTCCCCGAACTGATCCGGGGCACCGTGCTGCGCGGCTCGGACGGCGCCGCCGCCCGGCCCGGCCCGGCGGACAGGTGACCGGCCGGTAGCGGTAGCCTCCTCCCACATCGGAGCGCCGCATCACAGCACCGCACTGCAGCGCCACGCCCCAGCACCACACCGCACCGCCACACCACAGCCCGCAGCACCGGGAGCCGCCGTATGAAGACCTTCGCATCCCTCGCCGAGTTCACCGCCGCCGTCGGCACCGAGCTGGGCAGCAGCGAGTGGCACGAGATCGACCAGGCCCGGGTGGACCTGTTCGCCGAGGCCACGGGCGACCACCAGTGGATCCACGTCGACCCCGAGCGGGCCAAGGAGGGGCCCTTCGGCACCACCATCGCCCACGGCTACCTGACGCTGTCGCTCATCCCGGTGCTGGCGAAGGAGTGCTACTCCGTCGAGGGCATCCGGATGGCCGTCAACTACGGCTCCGACAAGGTGCGCTTCCCGGCGCCGGTCCCGGTCGGGTCCTCCGTACGGGGGACGGCCGAACTGGTGTCCGCCACCGAGGTCACCGGCGGGATCCAGGCCGTGGTCCGGGTCACCATCGCGGGGCGGGACGGCGGGAAGCCGCACTGCGTCGCCGAGACGATCACCCGGTTCTACGCCTGAACCGACCGGCACCGTTCCACCGGAACATGAGAAGAACTGCCGGGCCCGGCGCTCCGCACCCGGGTACGCTGCCCAGGACTTCAGCGAACGCCGTTCAAGGAGGCGCCGTGCCCGGCTCCCGCCCGTGGAACCCCGTCGCAGCGCTGCGGCCCGACGCCTTCGGCGCCGAGCCCGGCGGGGAACGGCTGGCCCGCATCCTCGCCTCGCCGCAGTTCGTCGACGGGTCCTTCCGCAACCCGGTACCCACCACACGGCTCGTCCCCGGGGCCTTTCCCGGCATGCTGCGCGCCGCGGTCGAGAAGACCAGGACCAAGCGCTCCCGCCCCGCCGCCGCGATCCCGGTGCACCCGCTCAGCGCCGCGGAGCTGGCCGTGCCGCCGGCCGACGGCCTGCGGCTGACCTGGCTGGGCCACGCGACCGTGCTCGCCGAGATGCAGGGCCGCCGGGTGCTGTTCGACCCGGTCTGGGGCGAGCGCTGCTCGCCCTTCCCGGGCTGGCTCGGGCCGGGCCGGCTGCACCCCGCCCCGATCTCGCTGACCGAACTCGGCCCGGTGGACCTGGTGGTGGTCTCCCACGACCACTACGACCACCTGGACATGGCCGCCATCCGTGCCCTGACCGGCTCCGGGGCCGACTTCGCGGTGCCGCTGGGCGTGGGCGCGCACCTGGAGCACTGGGGCGTCCCGGCCGACCGGATCGTGGAGCTGGACTGGCACGAGTCGGCGCGGGTGGCCGGGCTGACGCTGACCGCGACCCCGGCCCGGCACTACTGCAGCCGGGGGCCGCGTACCAGCACCCACCAGCTCTGGGCGTCCTGGGTGGTGGCCGGTGACGACCACCGGCTGTTCCACAGCGGCGACACCGGCTACTTCCCGGGCTTCGCCGAGATCGGCGCGAGCCACGGCCCGTTCGACGTGACGATGATCCAGGTCGGCGCCTACAGCGAGTTCTGGCCCGAGGTGCACATGACCCCGGAGGAGGGCGTCCGCGCCCACGGCGACCTGGGCGGCGACGCGCTGATGCTGCCGATCCACTGGGCCACCTTCGACCTCGCCCCGCACGCGTGGGAGGAGCCGGTGGAGCGCACCCTGGCCGCCGCGGCGGCGGCCGGCTGGACCGTGGCCACGCCGCGTCCGGGCGAGCCCTTCGAACCCGCCGACGCGCCGGAGTTCCAGCCCTGGTGGCGCGCGGTGGCCCGGCCGGCCGGCACTCCGGCCACGGTCGGGGCCGGCACCCCGCAGCAGCCCGAGCACGAGGGCGCCGTGGTCTGACGCCCGGCCGCGGGGCCGGGCGGCCGAGGCGTTGATCGGTGCGGCGAACGGTGTTGATCCGTTGTTGAGTGCCGCGCCCGAGGATGGGCGCATGACCAAGACCACCGGTGACCGCCGTGACTCGCAGCCGCTGAGAACCGCGACCGTGATACCCCTGAACGCGGCCCTGCGCCCGCCCGTGTCCCGCCCCGAACGGACCGACCGCGGACGGTCCGTGGTGGTCCCCGGCCCGTGGAAGTGGTTCGTCCACAGCGACATACCGCGCACGGACGAGGACGGTTTTTGAGTTCGTGGCGTTCGAGCGCGCCGTTTTCGAACCCGCGGGGTTCGGGCTCAGTCGGCCGCGAGGCGTTCCAGCAGCTCCCGGGTGGCCGGTGCGTCCGGCGCCTGCAGCTGCTCGAACAGGGCCAGGGCCTCGGTGAGGCACTCGCGGGCCCGGTCCACCCTGTGCTGGCCGGACAGCGCGCGCCCCAGCGCCGCCTGGGCCAGCGCCCGGGCGTACCGGGAGTCCAGCTCCTCGGCGATGGCGGCCGCCTGCTCGGCGCAGGCCACCGCCTCCGACAGCAGTTGCTGGTCGGTCAGGCACTCGGCCAGCCGGGCCAGTGCCAGGCCCTCGAAGGAACGCCGCTGCTGCTCCCGGAAGTAGCCGAGCGCGCGGCGCAGCCGTACCCCGGCCTCCTCGGCCCGGCCCGCCCCGCGCAGGGCTATGCCCAGCTGGTAGCTGGTGTCGGCGATGCTGGTGGCGCTGCCGGAGCGCTCCGCGGTGACGCCCGCCTCCTCGGCGCAGGCCACCGCCTCGTCCGCACGCCCGGCGGCCAGATGGGCCCGGGCGATGTTGCTCAGCACCCGGGCCTCACCGGCGATGTTGCCCAGCTCCCGGCAGAAGGCCAGCGACTCCAGGAAGCAGACCAGCGCCTCCTCGGTCCGCGAGGTGAGGTTGAGCAGCAGCGCGATCTCGTTGGTGACGGTGGCCCGCAGCGCGCGGTCCGCCGCGTCCTGCGGGTCGAGCAGGGCCAGGGCCTGGCGCAGCTCCGGTTCGGCCGCCCGGTGGTTGGCCGCGAGGCGGTCCAGCAGCCCGGTGAGGTAGCAGACCCGCGCCTCGGCGGTACGGTCGCCGCGCCGCCGCGCGGCCACTCCGGCCGGACGCAGCACGTCGCGGAAGCGCGAGGCGTGCACCTGGCCGTCGAGCAGCCAGACCAGGCCCAGCAGCAGGTCGACCGCCGGACGCAGCTCCAGCCCCGGCGCCGCCGGGTCCTCGTCGGCGGCGCTGCGCACCATCTGCTCGGTGATCGAGAAGATCAGCGCGCTCTCGCTGTGCGGCCAGCGGGCCGCCTTCTCCCGGTCGGCGAAGGCGACGCCGACCGCCCGGGTCGGCTGGAAGTGGCGGACCAGGACGCTGTCCGGGTCCAGTGCCCGCGAGGCGTTGCCCATGGACGCCAGCAGATGGTCGACCAGCAGCTGCACCGCCGCCACCCGGTCCTCGGCGCTGTCCTCGTGCTCGCTGCGGCGGCGGGCGAACAGCCGCAGCAGGTCGTGGTACTGGTAGTGCCCGGGCATCCGGGCCAGCAGCAGCCCGGCCTCGTAGAGCGACTCCAGGACGGCCTCGGCCTCGCGCTCCGGCAGCCCGATCACCGCGGCCGCGGCGGCCGTGGGCAGGCCGTGCCCCTCCGGCAGGGCCAGCAGCCGGAACGCCCTGGCCTGGTCCGGGCGCAGCTGCTCGTAGCTGAGCTGGAAGGTCGCCTCCACGCCGAGCGCCCCGAGGTGCAGTTCGTCCAGCCGGCGGCGCTGGTCGGCGAGCCGCTCGGCCAGCGCCGCGGCGCTCCAGGCGGGGCGTACCGCCAGCCGGGAGGCGAGGATCCGCACGGCCAGCGGCAGGTAACCGCAGGCCGCGACGAGCGTGTCCACGGCCTCCGGCTCGGCGGCCGCCCGCTCGGTGCCGACGATGGCGCTGAACAGGTCGAGCGCCTCGGCCCGTTGGAAGGTCTCCACCTCGAACAGCCGCGCCCCGGGGAGCTCCGCCAGCTGGACCCGGCTGGTGACCACCACCGCGCAGCCGGGGGTGCCCGGCAGCAGCGGCCTGATCTGGGCCGCGTCCCTGGCGTTGTCCAGCACGATCAGCAGCCGGCGGCCGTCGACCAGCGAGCGGAACAGCGCGGATCGCTCCTCCAGCCGCTCGGGGATGCTGCCGGGCGCGGTGCCGAGGCTGTGCAGGAAGTCGACCAGCACCAGGCCCGGGTCGGCGGTGACATGCTCCGCACCGCGCAGGTCGGCGAAGAGCTGCCCGTCGGTGAACTCGGCGCGGACGCGGTGCGCGGCGTGCACGGCCAGGGTGGTCTTGCCGGAGCCGCCGATGCCGGACAGCGCGGTCACCGGCACGGCCTGCCCGGCCGGTGCCCTGAGCGCGGCGACGACCTGCTGCAGCTGCTCCTCGCGTCCGGCGAAGTCGGCTATGTCGGTGGGGAGCTGGGCCGGGCGCACGACCGCGTAGGAGGGGTCCGCGGGCGGGGGCGGCGGCGCGGCCAGCTCCGGATCGGCGTTGAGGATGCGCTGGTGCAGCCGGGTCAGCTCGGGGCCGGGCTCCACGCCCAGCTCCTCGATCAGCAGGGTGCGCACCTCGGCGAAGCAGGCCAGTGCCTCGGCCTGGCGGCCGCCGCGGTACAGGGCGAGCAGTTGCAGTCCGCGCAGGTGCTCGCGCAGCGGGTGCTCCGCCACCAGCGCGCCGACCTCGGCCGACACCTCCACATGCCGGCCCAGCTCCAGGCCCAGCTCCAGCCGGGCCTCCACGGCGGCGATGCGGCGCTGTTCCAGCCAGCCGCGGTGCTGTTCGGCGTAGGGGCCGGGCACTCCCGGCAGCGCCTCGCCCTGCCAGAGCGCGAGCGCGGCGCCGTACTGGTCGTAGGCGTCCTGGGTGGCGCCCCTGCCGCGCAGCCGGACCGCCTCGGCGCATCCCGCGGTGAAGCTGTGCGCGTCGACGGATCGGGCCGGGTCACCGCCGGTGCGCAGCGCGTACCCGTCGCCGACCGAGACCAGTACCACGCCCGGCGCCCGGCGCGGGCGGTCGGGCTCCAGCACCGAGCGCAGCCGCGAGGCGTAGGTGCGGACGGCGCCGACCGCGTGGTCCGGTACCTCGTCGCCCCACAGGTCGTCGATCAGCTGCTTCAGCGGCACCGCCTGTCCCGGCCGCAGCAGCAGCGAGGTGAGCAGCGCGACCTGCTGGGGCGAGCCGATCGGCAGCGGCTGGTCGTTCCGCCATGCCGCCATCGTGCCGAGAACGTGAAAGCGCAGCAGTGCGGGCGCAGGTGCTGTGCCGTCGTCCATGGTGACTCCCCGTCGGCCCGAGTTCCTGATCCGACCCCATCCGAGCCAGGCCGAACGTACACCACAGCCCCAGCTCGTCATAAACCCGCCGCTGTCCTTGAACTACGCGCGTCAAGAATGGCGTGAATCAGACGTTGAGTCACCGTTGATTCAGGTGTGCGAGAGTTCCGCCGTAAGGATCCACAGAGGAGGGAGCAGCGAATGGAACTGCCTGAGAGTGTCGTGCCTGTCGAAGAGGACACCACCGTACCCACAGACGGTGCGTCGGTCGTGACCACTGCCGAGGCCCAGACCCCGCCGGCGGAGCCGGACGAGCGAGAGGGGACGCTGCGTCCGGCCGATTTCTCGCCGCACCCGTAAGTCCCTCGCGGGACTTCTCCGCGCCGCCCCCCTCTGGTCCCCTGACATCCGGGGACAGGGGACAGGGGTGGCGGCGCGGATCCGCGGGGAGCCGAGCCGCTCGGCGCAGGAGTGGCCTCCGCCCGCTACGAGCAGATCGACGCCCTCGTGATGCTCGCCACCCTCGGCGCCTCGGCGCCCGTCATGTCAGTGCCGCCTGGAATCATGGTCCTGTGTCCGAGCCCCGTTTCCCGCCCGACCTGATCCGCCTCCAGCAGGACGTGTGGGCGGCCGAGCAGCGTGCCCGGGGCTGGATTCTCGCCGGACCCGGCACCCCGCCCACGTCGTGGTCGCTGCCCCGCCAGGCCGAGTACCGGCGGCTGGCCGCCGATGTCCGCTGCGCGCGCCGGGCCGTCGAGGAACACCCCGTCATGGCCGAGGCCATCGCCCGACGCGAGTGGGCTCCGACCGCGCGGGCCATGCGTCAGGCCGCGCGGGAGGCCGAGGACAAACCCGCGCCCGCCCCGGTCCGCGAGCTGTGCGGCAGCGGCGCCGCCTGACACCGGCACCCGGGCGGCGCCAAGGCCCCGACCGGGTGCCCGACGCGCGATCACGCCGCAGTCGGTGCAGCCTGGCAGCATGAACATCTCCGAGGAGCTTCATCTCATCTGCAAGAGCTGCGGAAAGAGGTTTCCCTCGCCGGTTCAGATGCCGCGCGAGGCCTTCGACAAGCCCGCCGCGATGCCGGGGACGAACTCGTACGCCTGCCCTCACTGCGGAGTCCCGCACCACTACGCGAAGGCCGACTACTTCTTCGCCTGAGCGGACGACGGCAGGGCGGGCAGAAAATGCCGGCAGGCCCGCCCTCGCGCCCGCTACGGTCCACGGATGCGTCTGTATCTCTCTTCCTTCCGCATCGGCGACCACCCCGACCGGTTGATCGCCCTGCTCGGCGACGTCGGACCCGGCGACATCGCCGTGATCGCCAACGCGATGGACTCCGTCCCCGAGGACGTTCGCCGCAGCGCGGTGGAACTCGAGGTCGACGCGCTCACCGCCCTGGGCTTTCACCCCAGGGAGCTCGACCTGCGCGACTTCTTCGACCAGCCCCAGGCTGCCGTCCAGGCCGCCCTGGACCGGTTTCCCGCAGTCTGGGCGCGCGGCGGAAACGCGTTCATGCTCCGCTACGCCCTTGCCCGTAGCGGAGCCGACGAGGCCCTGACCGGCCTGCTGCGGCGCGACGCGATCGTCTACGCCGGGTACAGTGCCGGCCCCTGCGTGCTCGCGCCGAGCCTGCGCGGGCTGGAGTACTGCGACTTCCCCGAGCACGTCACCGAGACCTGGGGCGACGAGCCGGTCTGGGACGGACTGGGCATCCTCGACCACGCCTTCGTGCCCCACATCGACTCCCCCGGCCACTTCGAGACGGAGATGTGCGGCGTCGTCGCGGAGCACTACCGAACCGACGGCACGCCGCACCGCACCCTGCGCGACGGCCAGGCCCTCGTGGTCGACGGGGACCTGGCCCGGATCATCTGACCGGTACCGGGTCGTGTGGCCCGGTCAGCCCTCGGCCGGGAGGTCGTAGACGTGGCCCGGGGTGGCGAGGGAGGTGATCGCCTTGGCGAAGAGGGTGCTCGGCTCGTTGCCGTTGTACAGGATGTCGGTGTTGAGCAGGATCACCAGCGTGGCGTCCTGCTCCGGCAGGTACACCGTCACCGACTCGTAGCCGGGCAGCGAACCGTTGTGCCCGATCCAGCCGTGGGTCTGGAACAGGCCCAGGCCGTACCCCGCGCCGTCGAAACCCGGTACCGGGATGAAGTTCTCCCGCTGCGCCTGGGTCGCCGGGGAGAGCAGGGCACCGGTGGCGACCCCTTTGGCCCAGCGGTGCAGGTCGCTCAGGTCGGAGATCATCGCGCCGGCGGCCCAGCCCCAGCTCGGGTTCCAGTGGGTCGTGTCGGCGATCGCACCCGTCGGCGTCTGGTTGGTGTAGCCGTGCGCGTGCGGCCTCGGGAACTCGGCGCCCAGCGGGAAGGGCGTTCGGTGCAGGTGCGACGGCCGGGTGACGCGTTCGCGGATGAACTCGGCGAGCGGCATCCGGCCGAGCTTCTCCACCAGCAGGCCGAGCAGGATGTAGTTGGTGTTGGAGTACTGGAACTGCGTACCCGGGGCGAAGACGTTCGGGTGGCGGAAGGCGTACGCCAGCAGCTGGTGCGGGGTGAACGGGCGGGTCGGGTGGCTCAGCAGGGCCGTGACGAAGCCCTGGTCGGCGCTGTACGAGAACAGGCCGCTGCGCATCTCCAGCAGTTGACGGACGGTGATGTGGTCGCCGTCGGGGACGCCGTGCAGGTAGGCGGAGATCGGGTCGTCGAGCCGGACCAGCCCGTCGTCGACCAGCTCCAGAACGGCGGTGGCGGTGAAGGTCTTGGTCTCGCTGCCGATCCGCATGTTGAGGTCGGGCGTCATCGGCGCGCCGGTGACCTTGTCGGCCACCCCGAACGAGCGCACGTAACTTCCCCGGCCGGGGATCCACAGACCGACGGTCACGCCGGGAACGCCGGTCTGCTGCCGGACGTCTTCGATCGCCTTGTCCAGGCCGGCCACGAGCGCGGGATCCAGACCATGGGGCGGGCAGTCGTCCGCCTGGGTGCCGGTGGCGGAGACGGCGGCCCTCGGCGGGGCGGCCTGGACCGGGGGCGCGACCAGGGCGAGGGGTACCAGGGTGGAGAGGACAAGCACGGCGGTGGCGAGTCGGCGGGCGGAGGCACGGCGCATGACGGGACATCTCTTCCGGTAGGAGAGGACCTTGCCAGCCAACGTCACCACCCGCCCCGGCCCAGCCCCCCGCACTCCCGTTCACCCCCCGGCGAGTCCACCCGTACGGACCTGCCCCGAGTGCCCCCGGTCCCGCAACCGCCCCATAGCGGTCAGGCCGGTGCGATGACCGAGCGCGAGGACGTGACGGGACAGCCGCTCAGGGAACGCGGGCCGTGCCGATGAGAGTGCCGACGTGGTCCGGATCAGGGGCCTGGACGATGTCGACGCGGATGTCGGTGAAGCCGTGGCGCTTCAGCAGGCCCTCCCAGGTCTCGGGGTCGTAGGACCAGCGCACGACGGTGAGGCGGGGGCCGTTGAAGCCGTTGCCGTACATGGCCTCCGGGCCGTAGAACCCTTCGAGCGGCTCGGCGTGGGAGAACGCGAACACGCCACCTGGATTCAAGCCCTCGCGAACAAGCGGAAACAACTCCTCGGGGTCGGTGAACCACGCCGCGCCCCACACCGAGTAGATCGCGTCGTACGTCGTGCCGGTAGTGCCGAGGAAACGGCAGGCTTCGGCCTGGACCAGGCGCAGTCCCCTGGTGCCATCCGGCGCTCGGGTGGAGCAACTCGGTCTGGCGACACGAGACGAGGTGCGCGGCTGCCGGCTGCTGCTTACGGACGCGATCAGCGGTTCGTCGGATGGGTCGCTCGGGACAGAACTACGCCGTCAGGTCGGTTGGCTCTCGGCGCTGCTCGGCAACCTCGCCCACCACTTGGCCGACGACACCGGGGCCCGCACTCACCTGACGCTCGCCGTGGACCTGGGCGAGCGTACTGGGGAACCCACTCTGGCAGCGTGGGCGTCGGGAGCCCTCGCAATGGTCGCCACAGCCAGGCAGGACTGGCGGCACGCCCTCGCCCATGCCGAGCACGGGCTCGGGCACGCGCCTGACGGGTTGCGTCGTGCCCAGCTGATGGGTTGGGCACAACTCCCCGCGCTCGCCGGACTCGGCGACGCGCACCAGGTCGACACGGTCCTCGAGGAGGCCGACCGGATCCTGGAGAGCGCGGGCGAGATGCCCGGCAGGTTCGGCTACGACCTCGCAGAGCACCGGCTGCACGCCGCCGAGGCGAACCTGACGCTGCGCAGGTACGACCGGGCCGCGCGGATCGCCGAGGAGTCGATCGCCGCGAAGGCCCCGGAGACACCGGGGTGGGCGGCGGCGACTCTGGTGCTCGCGTTGGCCGAGGCGCAGGACCAGCCTGCCGACGCCGCACTGCGGGCACTGGATGTCCTGGACCGGATTCCGGCTGCGCGGCTGCGGGCGACCGCACGGTCCCGCCTGGCACGACTGAACGCCAAGCTCGCGGGCACGGACGCGACCGCCGTACGGGACCTGGCCCAGCGGCTGCGTGTCCTGCCGGCCCCGATCGGCGAGGACGGCCGGGCGACGGCCTGAGGCCGTTCATTGCCAAATCCTCCTGCAAGCTGCAGATTGCAGGGCCCTTGGGGTAATCGACGGGATTCGAACCCGCAACCACCGCGACCACAACGCGGTGCTCTGCCAATTGAGCTACGACCACCGTGCGCCGCCAGGGAATTGAACCCCGCCCGGGTCAGACGGGGGTTCAGAAACCTGTGCGCGATGACGCCCACCCCGGTCCGAGGACAAAAGCCCACGAAACCGGGCCCAGGACGCCCACCCGGGTCCAAGAACCGGCACCCGGCCCCGCGGCACGACGTGGGACGCGTCCTGGCCAACGGCGAACCCTACGTACGCCCCGCCCACCACAAGACCGGTACCAAACCCCGGCGCACCGGCGAACAGCCTGCAGCGTCGACGGTCGTGGCCGCACCCCGTCGGTAGGGCCCGGCAAGCTCAGAGCGCGGGCGGTATACCGGACCGCTTCCGGTGCCCGGCGATCCAGTCCCGTGTCTGCACTCGCCCCCCGAGACCGACCGGAAGGCCGCGATGCAGGATGAGCCAGCCGATGCCTGCGAGGACCAGGCCGAACGGGAGCGAAACGGCCCCACTGCCCGACGAACGGGGGCGGATTTCGTGAACTAACCCTCCACCTCGCCCGGATCGACCAGGTCTCCTGGGTCGCCCCGGTCAGCTGCCTCGACGGCAGGGGCCGTGGGATCGGCCACTGTGTCCTGGCTCGGCAGGGGAGTCGCTGGCAGCAGAGCGTAGGAGAACCAGGTCGACTCGAGTGCTACGAGCGGTCGCCAACGGTGGGCGAGGAGCGCGGTGATCTCGCTCTCGTCGATCCCGCGGGGGCCGATGCCGCGGCGTCGGCGCGGCGCGGCGCGCACCAGGAGGACGGCCCCTGGTGCGGCAAGGGTGCTGACCGTGGTGGCCCATCCCGTCCGGCGTCCCACCGGGACCCCGTGCAGGCAGCCGTTGTCGAGCAGGAGTGAGGTGGCACCGGCGAGTCGGCCGTCGGGGTCGACCGCACCGGGCTCGGTCACGTCCGCGACACGCCAGACGACGTGGCCCGGCGCATGGCTGCGGCGGGCAGTGGCGATGGCCTCGGGTGCGTAGTCGACGGCCGTGACCGACCAGCCGTGCGCGGCGAGGTAGTGGGCCTGGCGGCCGGTACCGCAGCCGAGGTCGAGGGCCTGGGCGGGTGGCAGCGCTGTCGGGCCCTCGACGATGCCGACGAGAGGGGCCGGCGCCCCTGGCTGGTCCCAGGGAACGATGCCCAGCCGGTAGAGCGTGCGGTAGGTGCGGCGCATGGGGGGACTCCTCGGCTGTGGTCGGCGGTCAGCGGTTGGCCGGCAGTCGGCGCGGGTGGAACCACAGGAGCGCGCCGATGAAGAGCGCCGGCGCGAACGCGGCGGTGCTGACCTGGCTCAGGCTCAGGTCTCCGCCGGCCAGGTAGGCGAGCGTGGCGATCCAGTCGATGGCCTGGATGACGATCATCGTGTCGATCCAGCCGACGCGCAGGCGCGGTGCCCGCGCCGCGGTGAACATGCCGTAGGCGTAGCCGAGGAAGCGGCCGGCCATCATCGCGAACAGCCAGTTCGCCCACGAGGGTGCTGCCGGGCGCAGGCCCAGCGCCTCGGCGCCTGCCACGGGTGCCAGCAGGAACAGTGCCCCCAGGGCCAGTTGGAAGACTCCGACGGTGACAAGGGTGATGCGTAGTGCTCGCACGGGTGGTGCTCCGTTCAGCAGGTGGACGATGCCGTGACGGTAGGCGAGCACCAGGGTCGATTGTCAAAGAGTGAACTAGTATCCATAATTGAACTATTGGGTCCGAACAGGGAGATGTCATGGATGAGGAATGCGCCGACGACGGCTGCCCGGTGGCCCGGGCCGTGCAGATCCTCGACGGCAGGTGGACGATGCTCGTGATTCGTGACCTGCTCGGCGGCACCAAGCGCTTCACAGAGCTGCGGACCTCGCTCGTCGGCATCAGCCCCAAGACCCTCACCGACCGGTTGCGCTCCCTGGAGGAGCACGGGCTGGTCCTGCGCGTCATCTACGCGGAGGTCCCCCCACGCGTGGAGTACACACTGACCGACACAGGCCTCAGCCTCGAGCCCGCGATTCGCGCGCTGGGCGCCTGGGGCGCAACGATGACTCCAGCACCGGCGGGATTCGAACCCGCGACCTGAGGCTTATGAGGCCCCCGAGCTGACCGAACTGCTCCACGGTGCTGTGAACGAGCCTACGGACGCGCCGCATTGCGGGCGACCGAATTTCGGCGCGCCCCGTGCGCGGCCCGCCGCCCGGGCGGCTGCGGGTCCGTGCCCGGGCGGGCCCGAGCGAATCCGCTTCGCCACGATCTTGTAAGGGAATTGTAGGTGTCGCTTGGGATTGTGATCATCACGGCCTGCTCAGGCCGACCCTCTGCACGAGAGATATCAGCGATGAAATTCAAGAAGGCACTTCACGCGGCGCTCGCTACGGCGGCCCTGGCCACCGGGGTGGGCGTCCTTTCGGCGACACCGGCGTCCGCCACGTCCTTTGTCTGCGTCACGCTCAACGGCGCGAGCAGCGCCCCGTGCGGCCACCAGTCCACCCTCTACGCCAACAACAGTAACTTCAACGGTCAGCACGAGTGGTGGGGACCGTACACCGTCCTGAAGCTGCAGAACGACGGCAACCTGGTCCTGTACTGCCAGGGAGACGGCTCGAACAAGGCCGTCTGGGCGAGCAACACCAGCCAGTGGAACATCGACAACGTCCATCTGACCTTCTGGAACGACGGCAACCTGGCCCTCTACATGTCGACGATCATGAGCGAGACCGGGCAGCCGGTCGGCGGGCAGGTCGCCTGGAACTCCCAGACCTGGGGCGGCTCCGGCTCGACCGCCGTCGTCCAGGCCGACGGGAACTTCGTGATCTGGGCCAACGGCAAGGCCATGTGGGCGTCCAACACGTACCACGCCTGCCCCGGCACCGAGAACTACTGGAACGGCTACCAGTAGGCACAGGAGACAGAGACGGCGCCCTCCCCGCCAGGGCTGGGGAGGGCGCCGTGCTTGACCGTCGAAGTGCATGACCGTTGGATGGCCGCTCCAGCCGGGGGTTGGTTCATGTCTGACGTCGCCCCTGGCCACGACGGGTACATGAGCCCACCACCGTCCGGCAGGTAACCGCCTGGCTGACCCGACACCCCGGCAGCCTCATCGACGAGGAGACGCTGCAGCTCAAGCGCGGCAACTTCGCCCGCAACCTCAAAACGACCTCCCCGCCGTGATCCAGGGCCCGAGCACACACTGGACGGAAATCTTGGCAGAGCCGTTGAGACTCCCACGGGCGGCCACTTGACGGAGAATCAGGTAGCCGCCGCTGCGATCTCGCCGTGCAGTCGTGAGCCCTTCGCTGACCCGGCTCCGGGGCGGCGCTCGGAGGGCGACCTGGTCGCCGCGGGCGTGGTGTGAGCGCCCGTGTGCTGGGCGCGAAGCGCTCGGGCCCGTCGCACTAGGACGGTTGGCTGCTCCCGCCGACGAAGGTGTAGAGCTCTACGATGACGCCGTCCTTGCAGCGGGCGATGTCCATTCCGGTCGCGACGGGCGGTTGACCGGCGGGGCCGAACTGGAAGCCGAGGTGGCCGAGGTCGTCGTTGACGGAGACGGGGCCGTCGGGCCGGAAGACCCAGTCTGGGGTCTGCGCACGCAGTTCTGTGGCGCGCTGGGCGAGTGCCTCGCGGCCTCGGATGACGCGGTCGGGTTCGTGCCACACGACGTCCTGGGCGTAGGTCTGCGCGATGGCCGCGTTGCGGCGCTCGGGGGCCGGTTCGTTGAAGACGTCGAGAAGGTTGCGGCGCATCAGGTCGGCGACGGTGCTGTTCATGGGCGGTCCTTCGGGTTGGCCTGCAGGGTGAGTTCTGGCCCCGGCCGGCAGTCCACGCGAAATTTGTGCGCACTCCAAGTCGATGCCGGAGCAGCCACCCGGGATCAGCGCTGTTGGTCCTGCGATTTCGTCAGGGTTGCGGAGTGCGAAGAGACGGAGGATCAGGTGCGGATGAGGTCGAGTGAGACCTGCCACAAGCGTGCGGCGTTGTCCTCGTCGAGCGCGTACGCGGCGACTCCGCGGCGAACACCGGGCTCGTTGGGGCCGGCTTCGTTGCAGTCCTCGAAGTAGCGGCCTCCAACGAGTTCGGCGTAGCCACCGAGGCCGGGCAGGAAGACCGCGACCTCGTCGCCGGTCGAGACATCGGTGACCGCGCTTCCGACGGCATCGACCACTCCTGCGGCCTCGAAGCCGAGCACCGCGCCCGCAGAGGCGGGGAAGACAGTGCGCAGACGCCCGGATCTGATGGCCAGATCCGTGGGTCCGACACCGGCGAAGCGAACGGCCAGGCGGATTTGGGTCGGGCCCGGGTCGCCGATCTCGATATCGCCGAGCTTGAGTACCCCGGGGGGTCCGAAATCGGTGAGCAGGACTGCCTTTGACATGAGGTGCTCCTTCTGGAACGTCGTGTCAGAACTGCGTAGGAGTGGTGCGGAGCGCGCGCGGGCGGCCGCGGGTGCGACTACTGCTGTTCTTCTCCGCCGTCGGCGAAGAGTTCGCTGCCGGTGACGAAGCTGCTCTGGTCGGAGGCGAGAAACAGCACGGCGTTGGCGATCTCGCGGGGGCGGGCGACTCGTCCCAACGGCACTCCGCTACCCAGTTGAGCCATGAGCCCGTCGGCCTGGGCTGCGTCGCCGGCCAGGCCGCGCAAGCCGGCGGTCTCGGTTGGGCCGGGCACGATCACGTTGACCCGTACGCTTCGGCCGGCCAGCTCCACCGCCCAGGTCCGTCCGAACGACCGGATAGCGGCCTTGGTCGCGGCGTAGACGCCGAAGGCGGGAGTGCCGCTGGTGGCGGCGGTCGAGCCGGACAGGATGACCGAGGCACCCTCGTTCAGCAGGGGCAGAGCCTTCTGCACGGTGAACACCGTGCCCCGGACATTGACGGCGAAGATCTGGTCGAAGTGCGCGGCGTCCAAATCTTCGAGCGTCGCGAACGACCCACCACCGGCATTGGCGAACAGGACATCCAAACCGCGACCGCGTTGAGAGATCTTCGCGTAGACCGCATCGAGATCGGTCAGGTCGGACACGTCGCCGCGGACGCCGACCGCGCCGTGACCGATCGAAGTGACCGCCTGATCGAGCTCGGCTTGGCGGCGGCCGGTGACGAACACCTGGGCGCCCTCCTCGGCGAAGCGCTGGGCCGTCGCGAGCCCGATCCCGGACGTGCCGCCGGTCACCAGGGCCGTCTTGCCTTCAAGCTGGTTCATCGCCGTCCTCCGCTGCAGATTACGTGACATGTCAAGCATAAGCGCGTGGTGGACCGCACTATTCCTGGCGCCACGCCGAAGGTGTGAGAATGATGCAGACGAGCCGATGACGGCTGGACCGAGGAAGGCCTGCACGTGATGCCCCGCAAGCGGCCCGCACCGGAGCCCGTCAGATGGCGGCGTCGTCGATGCTGAACCCGGCTCCGGTGGGTACTGACGTGCCCCCCGGGAACCTCCGGCCCGACGACAAACGCAGGTTCACCGCCCGGGGAGTCATCTGGCCACGCTTGACACTACGGTGAGTGACGATGCCAGCCCCAACCGTCCGTACAACCGACGTCCGCCTGACCGCACCCCACGCCCGCCTCTCGACGGAGGAGGTGGTACGAAACGCTCGGAACGTTTCGCATGCGCGTCCAAACAGCTGGCGGGCGCGTCCGCTTCCGTAGGATCCTCGTTCCGGACGGCTGGCTCGCCACGCAGGGAAGCCCCGATCCCCCAGGCTGAGCCTGCCTCAAGTTGATCTCCCATTTTCGCCCAAGCGATCAACTCGGCCAGGGACGCGCACATGTGACACCTCGACCACAGTGACCGGAAGAGCCGCTGTCGATGCGCGTCCCGCTGCCAACTCGCTCAGCGGATGGGCAGGCCGGAGAGGGTGCGGGCGATGACCAGGCGCTGGATCTCGCTGGTGCCCTCGAAGATGGTGTAGATGGCCGCGTCCCGGTGCATCCGCTCCACCGGGTACTCGCGGGTGTAGCCGTTGCCGCCGAGGATCTGGATCGCCTGGGCGGTGACCCACTTGGCCGTCTCGCCCGCGTAGAGCTTGGACATCGAGCCCTCGGCCGAGGTGAACGGCTTGTTGTTGTTGGCCATCCAGGAGGCCCGCCACACCAGCAGCCGGGCGGCGTCGATCCGGGTGCGCATGTCGGCCAGGGTGAAGGCGATGCCCTGGTTGTCGATGATCGGCCGGCCGAACTGCTCGCGGGTCTTGGCGTAGTCCAGCGCCACCTCGTACGCCGCCCGGGCCACGCCCACGGCCTGGGCGCCGACCGCCGGCCGGGAGGCCTCGAAGGTGGCCATCGCCGCGTTCTTCACCTTCTCCCCCCGCTCGCCCCTGGCCTCGGCGGCGGCCCGCTCGCGGGCCCTGGCCAGCCGCTCGTCCAGCTTCTCCTTGCCGCCGAGCAGGCAGTCGCCGGGCACCCGGACCTGGTCCAGGACGACCTCGGCGGTGTGCGAGGCGCGGATGCCGTGCTTCTTGAACTTCTGACCCTGGCTCAGCCCCTTGGTCCCCGGCGGGACGATGAAGGAGGCCTGGCCGCGCGCCCCCAGCGCCGGATCGACCGAGGCGACCACGACGTGGACGTGAGCGATGCCGCCGTTGGTGGCCCAGGTCTTGGTGCCGTTCAGCACCCACTCGTCGGTGGCCTCGTCGTACACCGCGCGGGTGCGCATCGCGGCGACGTCGGAGCCGGCGTCCGGCTCGGACGAGCAGAAGGCCGCGACCTTGACGTCGTCCGGGGTTCCGAACATCTGCGGCGCCCAGAGTCCCACCTGCTCGGGCGTGCCGTTGGCGACCACGCCGACCGCCGCGAGCGCGCTGCCGACGATCGCCAGGCCGATGCCGGCGTCGCCCCAGAACAGTTCCTCCATGGTGAGGGGGATGCCGAGGCCGGTCGGGTCGAACTGCTGGGTGGCGAAGAAGTCCAGCGAGTAGATGCCGACCTTGGCGGCCTCCTGGATCACCGGCCAGGGGGTCTCCTCGCGCTCGTCCCACTCGGCGGCGGCGGGACGGATGACGTCGGCCGCGAAGCCGTGCAGCCAGTCGCGGACGGCGATCTGGTCCTCGTTGAGGTCGAGGCTGAAGGCAGTCATGGTCGGTGTGTCTCCCCGGCAGATCGAGCATGGGTACGGATACGCTTTGGTGTTACCTTCGGTAACTGCGTACCAAGTTTGTTACCCCCGAGTAAGGAAAGTCAATGGCCGACCGCCGCAGCGACCTGCTGGACGCCGCCGACCGCGTGGTGCGCCGCGACGGCCCGCGCGCCAGCATGAACACCATCGCCGCCGAGGCAGGCATCACCAAGCCGATCCTGTACCGGCACTTCGGCGACAAGAACGGCCTCTACCGCGCCCTCGCCGAGCGCCACACCACCGGACTGCTGGACGCGGTGCGGGCCGCGCTGGCGCTGCCGCTGGAGCGGCGCGACCGGGTCGAGGCGGTGCTGGACACCTACCTCGCCGCGATCGAGGCCCGCCCGCAGGTCTACCGCTTCCTGGCGCACCCCGACCCGGCGGCCGACGGCCTCTCCCCGGCCGGTCCGCTGGCCCCGGCGCTGCGGCTGATCGCCGACGAGCTGTCCCGTGCGGTCCGCGAGCAGGTCGACCTCGGGCCCGAGAGCGCGGTCCTCGCGGAGGCCTGGGGCCAGGCCATCACCGGCATGGTCCTGGCCGCAGGCGACTGGTGGCTGGAGACCCGGCCCTTCCCCCGCGACCGGATGGTGCAGACGCTCGCCGACCTGCTCTGGGGCCGCTTGGCTGCTGCTGGGGACCGACCGGGGGCGTAGGCGCGGAGCGCTGCGGTGCCAACGGTGCGGGTCGTGGGTGGTTGGCAGCGCACGGGGTTAATCAGGCACAGTCCCGCGCCCCTGGGCAGGTGGGTGGTACCACCGCGCAGTTCCCCGCGCCCCTTCAGGAAACGGGGTGGTACCACACTGAGCGGCGGGTGCGGCGCAGGGCCAAGCTGCGGCGGGGGCCGGTGAGGCGGTCGAGGAAGACGCCGCCGTCGAGGTGGTCGGTCTCGTGCTGGAGGCAGCGCGCGAAGAAACCGGTCCCCTCGATCTCCAGCTCCGCGCCGGTCAGGTCCTGGCCGCGCACCACCGCGCGGTCCCACCGCACCGTCGAGGCCCGGACGCCGGGCAGCGAGAGGCAGCCCTCCTCCCCCGGCACCCGGACCCCGTCCGCCTCCAGCAGCACCGGGTTGACCAGGTGGCCCAGATGCCGGACGTCCTCGTCGTCGGGGCAGTCGTAGACGAACACCCGTAGCCCGACCCCGATCTGATTGGCCGCCAGGCCCACCCCGTCATGCGCGTACATGGTCGCGTAGAGATCCTCGACCAGCCGTTCGAGCGAGCTGTCGAACGCGGTGACGGGGGCACAGGCGGCGCCCAGCACCGGCTCCGCCCAGGGAATAACGGGGTGCACGGTGCCGCTGCTGCCGGGGATGCGGGGACGGGTCGAAGCCATGACGCAGAAGCCTAGATCCAGTGCCACCGCTTGGCAGAATCGCGCTGCCGGTAGGCTGACCCCGTCCGAACCGAGGAGGAGAGCGACCACGATGCCAGCGAACCCCGAGCCGGCCGGCCCTTCGGCCACGTTGCCCCCGCGCGCCAAACTCGCCGTGACGGCGGGCAAGGTCGCCGCCGCGGTGTCGCGGACGGCGGGGCGCGGCAGCGGTTCAGTGATCGGCGGCAAGGTCGCCCTGCGGCTCGACCCCGACCTCCTGCGCACCCTGGCCGAGAACCTGGACGTGGTGCTGGTCTCCGCGACCAACGGCAAGACCACCACGACCCGGCTGATCGCCGAGGCGCTGAAGGCGGCCGGCGTCGTCGTCTCGAACGCGCTGGGCGCCAACATGCCCGCCGGGATCACCTCCGCGCTCGCCGACGCCAGCGAGGCCCGCTTCGGCGTGATCGAGGTGGACGAGAAGTACCTCGCCACGGTCGCCCGCGACACCGCGCCCAAGGCCATCGCGCTGCTCAACCTCTCCCGGGACCAGCTGGACCGCTCCTCGGAGACCCGGATGCTGGCCGAGCACTGGCGCGAGAGCCTGCAGGGCAGCGAGGCGGTGATCATCGCCAACGCCGACGACCCGCTGGTGACCTGGGCGGCCTCCTCCTGCCGCAAGGTGGTCTGGGTGGCGGCGGGTCAGGCCTACCGCGAGGACGCCTGGTCCTGCCCCAGCTGCGGCGGGGTGATGCAGCGTCCGGGCGAGGACTGGTTCTGCCCGACCTGCGGCTTCCGCCGCCCGCAGCCGCACTGGGCGCTGCGCGGGGACCAGGTGGTCGACCCGCAGGGCTCGTCCTGGCCGATCCGGCTGCAGCTGCCGGGTCGCGCCAACCTGTCCAACGCCACCAGCTCGGCCGCCGTCGCCGCCGTGTTCGGGGTGCACCCGCAGGTCGCGCTGCAGCGGATGGAGGCGGTGCAGGCGGTCGCCGGACGCTACGAGTCGGTGTTCGTGGCCGGCCGCGAGGTGCGGCTGCTGCTGGCGAAGAACCCGGCCGGCTGGCTGGAGACCTTCACCCTGATCGACCCGCCGCCGTCCCCGGTCGTGCTCTCGGTGAACGCGCAGTCCGCGGACGGCACCGACACCTCCTGGCTCTGGGACGTCGACTACGAGCGCCTGGTGGGCCACCCGGTGTTCGTGATGGGCCAGCGCAAGCTGGACCTGGCGGTGCGCCTGGAGGTCGCCGGCGTCCAGTTCCAGGTGGTGGACTCGCTCGCCCAGGCGGTGGCGATGGCCCCGCCCGGCCGGATCGAGGCCATCGCCAACTACACCGCGTTCCAGCAGCTGCGCCGCGACGTGCGCGGCTGACGGGAGGACTGAACTCATGAGCGAGAGCGCACTGCGCGTGGTCTGGATCTACCCGGACCTGCTGAGCACCTACGGCGACCGCGGCAACGTCCTGGTCGTCGAACGCCGGGCGCGCCAGCGCGGCCTGGACGTCGCCCGCATCGACGTGCGGTCCGACCAGCCGGTGCCGACCAGCGGCGACATCTACCTGATCGGCGGCGGCGAGGACCGGCCGCAGCGGCTGGCCGGCGAGCGGCTGCGGGTCGACCCGGGCCTGGGCCGCGCGGTGGAGAACGGCGCGATCGTGCTCGGCGTCTGCGCCGGGTACCAGATCATGGGCCACGAGTTCATCGACGACCAGGGCCAGCGCGCGCCCGGCCTCGGCCTGCTGGACGTGTGGAGCACCCGTGGCGAGAGCCACCGCAACGTCGGCGACATCCTCGCCGAGCCCGACCCCCGTCTCGGCCTGCCCACTCTCACCGGGTTCGAGAACCACCAGGGCGTCACCCATCTCGGCCAGGGGGTGTCCCCGCTGGCGCGGGTCACCGTCGGCGGCGGCAACGGCACCGGTGACGGTACCGAGGGCGCCTGGCGTGACACCGTGTTCGGGACCTACCTGCACGGTCCGATCCTCGCCCGCAACCCCGCCGTGGCGGACCTGCTGATCAAGCTGGCGCTGGACGTCAGCGCGCTGCCGCCGGCCGACAACACCTGGTACGACGCGCTGCGCGCCGAGCGCATCGCCGCCGTCCAGCAGCCGGCCTAGCGCCGGTCCGGCCGGAGCACCACAAAGCCCAGGTCACCGCCGGGAAGCAGAGGCGCTTCGGTCAGGCGGCGGTCACCCGGGAGCAGTCATCACACCCTGCCCGCGGGGGTTCGGCGACGGCGCCGTGCCCGCGTCCGCCCCAGCCTGACCGGAGGCTGCCGGCGGTATCATCACGATGGGGCGAATAGTCCGATTTGCCATGCCTTCTCCTGGTTGCCAGGTCCACTCCCGACCCCCGTGGACAAGCGCCGGTACGATTGGGGTGGTTGTTCGGGCCTGCACATCCGGTTGTCCGGTTCTGCTCGGGAGTTGCAAAAACGATGCGTATTGGTGTGCTGACCAGTGGCGGTGACTGCCCGGGTCTGAACGCCGTGATCCGCTCCGTGGTCCACCGCGGAGTCGTTGACCACGGCGACGAGATCATCGGATTCGAGGACGGCTGGAAGGGCCTGCTGGAAGGCCAGTACCGCGAGCTGACGCTGGACTCGGTCAGCGGCATCCTGGCCCAGGGCGGCACGATCCTGGGCTCCACCCGGGTGCAGCCCAGCCATCTGCGCGAGGGGGTCGCCCAGGCCAGGGCCTACTGCGAGGAACTCGGCCTGGACGGGATCATCCCGATCGGCGGCGAGGGCACCCTCAAGGCCGCGCGACTGCTGTCCGACGGCGGGCTGCCGATCGTCGGCGTGCCCAAGACCATCGACAACGACATCGCCTGCACCGACGTGACCTTCGGCTTCGACACCGCGGTCTCGGTCGCCACCGAGGCGCTGGACCGGCTGAAGACCACCGCAGAGTCGCACCAGCGGGTCATGGTGGTCGAACTGATGGGCCGCCACACCGGCTGGATCGCCCTGCACGCGGGCATGGCCGCCGGCGCCCACGCGATCATCGTCCCGGAGCGCCCGTTCGACATCGAGCGGGTCACCGCGGTGGTCCGCGAGCGCTTCGAGCGCGGCAAGAAGTTCGCCATCGTGGTCTGCGCCGAGGGCGCCAAGCCGGAGCCCGGCACCATGCACTGGGAGGAGGGCACCGTGGACATCTACGGCCACGAGCGCTTCACCGGTGTCGCCACCCAGCTGTCCATGGAGCTGGAGCACCGCCTGGGCAAGGAGGCCAAGCCGGTCATCCTCGGCCACGTCCAGCGCGGCGGCACGCCCACCGCGTACGACCGCGTGCTCGCCACCCGCTTCGGCTGGCACGCCGTCGAGGCCGTCCACAAGGGCGCCTTCGGGCACATCACGGCGCTGCAGGGCACCCAGATCAACCTGGTGCCGCTGGCCGAGGCCGTCGCCGACCTGAAGACCGTACCGGCCGAGCGCTACGCCGAGGCCGAGACCGTCGTCTGAGCGGACGGCTCCGCCGGATCGACCCCGCGCCGCCGACCGTCGCCGAAGGCACGGGGTCGGCGGCGCGGGGGGCTCGTCCCCGACGTTCCCCGACGTGCCCGGGCCGGGTTCCGCGCCTAGCGTGAGCGCATGGAGATCCTCGCGTACGGCGTGCAGGCCGACGAGAAGCCCCTGATCGAGCAGGCCTTCGCCGGCCGCCACCAGGTCCGCTGCCTGGAGGTGTTCCTCAACGGCGACACCGCACCGCTGGCCGCCGGCCACCGGATCGTCAGCACCAGCGTCAACGCCCGGCTGGACGCCGCCACGCTGCGGATCCTGGCGGCCGGCGGGACCCGGATGATCGCCCAGCGCTCCACCGGGTTCAACAACATCGACCTGGTGGTGGCCGCCGACCTCGGCCTGACCATCGCCCGGGTCGGCTACTACTCGCCGTACTCGGTCGCCGAGTTCGCCTGGGCCCTGGCCCTGGCGGTGAACCGGCGGATCACCCGGGCCGCCGGCCGCACCCGCGAGTTCGACTTCCGCCTGGACGGCCTGATGGGCAAGGACGTCCACGGCATGACCGTGGGCGTCGTCGGCACCGGCAAGATCGGCGAGTGCTTCGCCCGGATCGCCCACGGCTTCGGCACCACGCTGCTCGGCTGGGACATCGCGCAGAACCCGGCCTGCCTGGAGCTGGGCATGACGTACACCCCGCTGGAGCAGCTGCTCGGCGAGTCCGACCTGATCAGCCTGCACGTCCCGCTGCTGCGGGAGACCCACCACCTGATCGACGGCTCCGCGCTGGAGCGGATGCGCCCGGACGCGATCCTGATCAACTCCAGCCGGGGCGGCCTGGTGGACACCGCCGCCCTGGTGGAGGCGCTGCGCTCGGGCCGGCTGGGCGGCGTCGGCCTGGACGTGTACGAGGAGGAGACCGGGCTGTTCTTCTTCGACAAGTCCCTGGAGGTGGTCACCGACGACACCCTGGCCCGGTTGATGACCTTCCCGCAGGTGCTGGTGACCTCGCATCAGGCGTACTTCACCCGCACGGCCGTGGGCCAGATCATCGACACCACGCTGCGCAACGTCGACGACTTCCTGGCCGGACGGACCAACGAGAACACCCTGATCCCCCACCCCTGAGAGGGTTCCCGAGGCGGCGCCCGAGGGGGGTGGCTGATGGGAGCAAAACGGACAGTTCTACTCTGGTCGGGACGCACGCACGACTCGACGAAAGCAGGGACGGCCCATGGGCGACATGCCGGGGATGCCAGGCATGGTGCACGACCTGCCGCCGCTGACGCCGGGTCGGGCGCTCGCCTTCGACCCGGGCACCAACTGGCCGTTCCTGGTGCTCTGCACCCTGCTGCTCGGCTTCTACCTGGCCGGCGTGGTCCGGCTGCGGCGGCGCGGCGACAGCTGGCCGGTGGGCCGTACCGTGTCCTGGGTCCTGGGCGTGCTCACCGTCGGCCTGGTGACCTGCACCGGGCTGAACGAGTACGGGATGCAGCTGCTCAGCGCCCACATGATGCAGCACATGGTGCTGTCGATGCTCTCCCCGATCATCCTGCTGCTGGGCGCGCCGATCACCCTGGCGCTACGCGCCCTGCCCGCCGCCAGGGGCCGTTTCAGCCCGCGCGACCTGCTGGTGTCACTGCTGCATTCGCGCTACCTGAAGGTGATCTCGCACCCGGCGTTCACCATCCCGCTGTTCATCGCCAGCCTGTACGGGCTGTACTTCACCCCGCTGTTCGACTACCTGATGCGATCGACGGCCGGGCACACCCTGATGATGGCCCACTTCCTGGCGGTGGGGCTGCTGTTCTTCTGGCCGATCATGGGAGTGGACCCCGGGCCGCACCGCGCCGGGCACCTGATGCGGATCCTGGAGCTGTTCATCGGCATGCCGTTCCACGCCTTCTTCGGCGTCGCGGTGATGATGGCGTCCGGGCTGATGGTGACGTCCTTCGCGCACCCGATGGCCTCGCTCGGCGCGAACCCGCTCACCGACCAGCACCTGGCCGGCGGGCTCGCCTGGGCGTTCAGCGAGATCCCGACCTTCATCGTGCTGATCGCGCTGACCTTCCAGTGGGCGAAGTCCGAGGAACGGCTGTCCCGGCGCAAGGACCGCACCGCGGACCGCGACGGGGACAGCGAGCTCAACGCCTACAACGCCTACCTGGCAGCTCTGGAACGCCGCTCCGCCTGACCGGCCCCCCACAGGTCGGCGCACCCGCCGTCAGGCCACCTGCCGCAGGTAGAGCGCGCCGCAGGTGTGGCAGACCGGTTCGGTGGTGTGGCTCCACGACTGGTCCGTGGTCTTCGCGGCGTCCGGGTCCAGATCCCGCCCGCAGAGCGCGGTGGTGGATCCGTCGCTGGTCATGTGCCAGTAGGTCACCGGCCCGGTCGTGCCGGGGCCTGCGTACTGGGCGTGCATCTCGTAGACGTGCATCTGGCCACCTCACGGTAGAGCTGCGAGCCCCCCGACCTCCTATGAGACGCCTACGCCTGCTCGCGCGCCACAAGACCGGCGAGAATGACGCCCACACCGAAATCGAAGCGCTCGTCGCCCTCGTCACGGGTGAGTTCCGGGACCATCGAGGTGAGCACCGGGAAGCGGTCCGCCGGCAGTGACGAGAAGAAGCCGCGGACCCCGTCCAGGTAGTCCTGCGCCTGGTCCCGGGTGACCGCCTCCCCGCGCTCGCTCATCTCGTAGGCCGACGAGGTCACGTAGAGCGCCAGCAGGTCCACCCCGTACGCGGCGACCTGCTTGGAGAGTCCGCCGGCGCGCAGCAGCGCCAGCATCGTCTCCGCGGCGTCCAGGGCGTTGGGCGTGGTCGGGATGTTGACGGCCATCGCCACCCGGGCCAGGTCGCGGTGGGCGACCAGGTTGTCGCGTGACCGCCGCAGGTACTCGGTGACCTGCTCGCGCCAGCGCCCGGGGTCGGGGACGGGATGGTCCATGTCGCCGTAGACCCGGTCCAGCAGCAGCTCCACCAGCTGCTCCTTGCCGCTGACGTGGGCGTAGAGCGAGGCCGGGCCGGTGTTCAGCTCCTGCGCGATCCGCCGCATGCTCAGCGCGCCCAGACCCTCGGCGTCGACGATGCCCAGGGCCACCTCGACGATCGCCTCACGACTGAGGCTGCGCCGCTTGGGCTGACGGGATCCGTCGTCCCAGGTGCTGGGCCAGGCAGGCGTGGCGGCTGCGGACATCGGGCGCTCCGTGGGTTCGGGGATTGTGATTCTAGTTGACACGAACAGCGTTCGTCAGTAGAACGGTGTTCGTCCAACGCGAACAGCATTCGTTTGCAGTCGCCTCGCTTCCCACCATCCGGAGCACCCCGTGAGCACCCTCGACACCACTCAGGACCCACCCCTCGACCAGGCCGATCCGCGCCCACCCGGATACCGGTGGCGCTGGCACATCCTCGGCGTGATCCTCGCCGCCGAGATCATGGACCTGCTCGACACCACCATCGTCAACGTCGCCGCGCCCTCGATGGCCCGCGGCTTCGGCGGCGGGGACACCCAGATCCAGTGGATCAGCGCCGCCTACACCCTGACCTTCGCGGTGTTCCTGATCACCGGAGGCCGGCTGGGCGACCTGGTCGGCCGGCGCCGGATGTTCCTGGTCGGCACGATCGGCTTCACCCTCTGCTCCACGCTGTGCGCGGTGTCCGTGGACTCCGGCATGCTGATCGGCAGCCGGGCCCTGCAGGGCGCCTTCGCGGCCATGATGATCCCGCAGGGCCTCGGCATCCTCCGGGAGACCTTCCCGCCCGAGGAGACCGGCTCCGCCTTCGCCGCCTTCGGACCGGTGATGGGCCTGTCCTCGGTGCTCGGCCCGACCCTCGGCGGGTTCCTGGTCACCGCGAACCTCTTCGGCACCGGCTGGCGCATGATCTTCCTGATCAACCTGCCGCTGGGTCTGGCGGCCGCCGTCCTGGCCGCCCGGCTGTTCCCGCGCGGCACCCGCAGCGCCGACGCCACCAGGCTCGACCTCCCCGGGATGGCGCTGCTCAGCGCCGCCGTGCTGCTGCTGGTGTTCCCGCTGGTCCAGGGCCGCGAGCTGGGCTGGCCGGGGTGGACTTTCGCGTCCATGGCCGGGTCCCTGCCGATGCTGGGCCTGTTCGGCGCGTACCAGCGACGACTCAAGCGCAACGGCGGCTCGCCCCTGGTCGAGCCCGGGCTGTTCGGGCACCGCGGGTTCACCGCGGCGCTCGGCGTCGGCGTGGTGTTCTTCGCGGCCATGACCGGGCTGATGCTGACCATCACCCTGGTGCTGCAGCTCGGCGCCGGCTGGAGCCCGTTGCATGCCGGAGCCACGATGATCCCGCTGTCGCTGGGCATCGTCGGCGGCGCGATCCTCTCCGGTTCGGTGCTCGGGCCCAGGTTCGGACGCCATGTCCTGCACGGCGGCCTGCTGGTCATGACGGCCGGAGCGCTCGGGCTGCGCGCCTCGTTCGGCCACTGGGGTGTGCAGGTCACCAGCTGGGAGCTGATCGCGGCGCTGGCGGTCACCGGTTTCGGGATGGGCCTGCTGATGGGCCCGTTCTTCGAGATCGCCCTCGCCGGCGTCACCGAGCAGGAGACCGGGTCCGCCTCCGGCGTCCTCAACGCGGTCCAGCAGCTCGGCGGCTCCATCGGCGTCGCCGCCCTGGGGACCGGCTTCTTCAGCTGGGCGGCACGGCAGGGCTTCATCCACGCGGCGGGCTGGACCCTGCTCTGCGCGGCCCTCGCCCTGCTGGCCTCCGGCGCGCTGGCCTTCGCCCTCCCCAAGCGGGCGCGCCCGTAGGCAGCGGCAGCGGCTAACGGTCCGGGATGCGATTCAGGGCGCGGCGGAGCAGCAGGCCGTCGGGGGCGGCGGCGGTGAGCAGTTCGGCGGGACCGGCCAGCGGCATCAGGACGGCCTCCGTCCGGGAGTCGCCGAGGAGGCACGCGGCGGGCGGGAGTTCGGTGCGGGCGGCGTCGCTGCGCAGCAGTTGGCCGATGGCACGGTAGCGGGCGAGGACGGCGGGACCGTCCCAGCCCGGGGCGCCGGGGCCGAGGTCGGTCTGCTGATCGAGCAGCAGCCGGCCGTCGTGGCGCAGGATGAGACGGCTGGTCAGCCGACCGGGCGGCTCGTCGCTGCGGCCGAGGATCTGCTCCTCGCGCAGCAGCAGTCGCGCGCCGCGGGCGATGCTGATCCGGGTGGTGAGGCGGAGCTCGCTGCCGGTCGCGGCGATGACCGGTTCCGGCAGCCACTCCAGGCTGCCGCCCGGGTCCACCCGCAGGTCGAGCTCGTAGTACGCCGGAGCCGGGACCGGGGCGGGCAGGCTGACGGTGGCGGCGGCGCTGCCGACCCGCAGCTCGGCGCCGGGCCCGACCCGGACCTCGATCCGCAGCCGGTCACCGCCGAGCGGGGCGGCCATCGCCCCGACCAGGGTGACCTGGGCCGCCGTCGGCGAGTCCGGGTGGGTGGTGCGCCGGAGCGCCAGCGGACCGTCCCCGGCGAGCAGCGGCAGCACGGTGTGGCCGCGGCCGTCGAGCGCTGCGGTGATCCGTGCGACGGCACGGACGGCGGAGGGCAGTGTCGTGGCGGGTGCGGTCATGCGGTCATCGGTTTCCCTGGTCCATAAGTCGACAGATCGTCAGGAGGGCTCGCCTCCTCGGCCGGGCCGGACCGGTCAGCCGGGCCGGGCTGCCGGGCTGGTCAGCCGGGCCGGGCTGGTCAGCTGGTCCAGTCGCGCAGCCTGGCGCGGACCCACGCTGCCACCGGGGCGATGCCGTCGGCGGTCGCGAGGGAGCTGAAGACCACCGGCAGTTCCCCGCGCTGGGCCTTCGCGTCCCGGGCCATCACCCCGAGGTCCGCGCCGACCAGGGGTGCCAGGTCGGTCTTGTTGATCACCAGCAGGTCGGAGCCGGAGACTCCGGGGCCGCCCTTGCGCGGGATCTTGTCGCCACCGGAGACGTCGATGACAAAGATCTGGAAGTCGACCAGCCCCTTGCTGAAGGTCGCGGTCAGGTTGTCGCCGCCACTCTCGACCAGGACCAGGTCCAACGGGCCGACGCCCTGCTCCAGGTCCTCCACGGCTTCGAGGTTGGCCGAGATGTCGTCGCGGATCGCGGTGTGCGGGCAGCAGCCGGTCTCCACGGCGGTGATCCGCTCCGGCGGGAGCACCGCGTGCCGCAGCAGGAACTCGGCGTCCTCGGTGGTGTAGATGTCGTTGGTGACGACCGCGAGCGAGAGTTCGTCGCGCAGTTCCCGGCACAGCGCCGCCACGGCGGCGGTCTTGCCGGAGCCGACCGGGCCGCCGAGGCCGATCCGCAGGGCGCGGCGGCGACCGTCCTGGCGCGGGGGCTCGGCGCCGGGGAGTGGCGCCTGAAGGTCGTGGTCACGGTGCATGGGGGTTGCTCCTAGCTGAGGGAGGGTCAGGAGGCGAAGAGCCGGACCGGCCAGGCGGCGTGCTGCTCGGCGTAGAGGTCGAGCAGCGGCGCGGAGGCGGCCGGCAGCGCGTCGACGCCCGCGTCGCCGACGGTCTCGACGGCGACGGCCGCCTCCGCGGCCGCCCGGACCGCGTGGGCGGTCACCTCGGCGAGGTCGGGCGCCAGCCGGGCCAGGACGGCGGTGGCCTGGAACGGGTCGAGGCCCAGCAGCCGCACCGCGGCGGTGACCGGTCCTGCGACGCTCTCGTAGGCGGCGGCTGACGCGGCACCGGCCGGGCCCAGCCCGGCGGCGGCAGCGGTCAGGCCCAGGACCACCGGCTGGTGGGCGCCGCGCGGTCGGTCGCCGACGAGCCGGTCCAGGGCGGGGTCCGGCCACACCGCGCGGGCCGCCCGGATCAGCTGGCGGCCCAGGCGCCGCGAGGCGGCCCGCAGCGCGGGTGAGGGCGTACGGGCGTCGGCGGCGTCGTCGAGCAGCAACGGGTCGATCCGGCGTCCGGCCGCCGCCGCGGCGAGCGCGGCGGCGGTAAGGCCGGCGGTGTGCAGCCGTCCGGTGCAGAACGCCCGCAGGCTGGCGGCGTCGTGAACCCGCCCGGCCTTGACGGCGGCCTCGCAGCCGCCGGAGTGGGCGTACCCGCCCGCCGGAAAGCGCCCGTCGGTGAGCACGAGCAGCGCCGGATTCGGCACTGCGGTGCCGGGCCGGGGCGTGGCGGGCTTCGGAGGAGTGGGTGCCAGAGGAGTGGGGGTCGCTGGGGTGGGGGTCGGTGGGGTGGACATCAGAACAGGAAGTAGCGCTGGGCCATGGGCAGTTCCGTGGCGGGTCGGGGTTCGACGACATCCCCGTCGATCCGCACGGTGAAGGTGTCCGGTTCGACGGTGACCTCCGGCCTCGCGGTGTTCTCGTGCAGGTGGTCCTTGGTCACGCCTCGGGTGTTCCTGATCGCGGTGAAGCGCTTGGCCACGCCCAGTTGCTCCGCGAGCCGCTCCGGCAGGCCGTCGTCCAGTGCGGTCCGGGTGACGAAGTTGAGCGAGTTGCCAGCCGGAGCCCGGCCGATGGCTCCGAACATCGGGCGCGGCAGCACCGGCTGCGGGGTGGGGATGGAGGCGTTGGCGTCGCCCATCTGCGCCCAGGCGATCTGACCGCCCTTGATCACCAGGTCGGGCTTGACCCCGAAGAACGCCGGGGTCCACAGCACCAGGTCGGCGAGCTTTCCCGCCTCCACTGAGCCGACCTCACCGTCCAGGCCCTGCGCCACGGCCGGGTTGATGGTGTATTTGGCGACATAGCGACGTGCACGGTGGTTGTCGGCCCGTCCGTCCCCCGCCAGCGCGCCGCGGCGGCGCTTCATCACGTGCGCGGTCTGCCAGGTGCGCAGGATCACCTCTCCGACCCGGCCCATCGCCTGGGAGTCCGAGCTGATGATCGAGATGGCGCCCAGGTCGTGCAGGAAGTCCTCCGCGGCGATGGTGGAGGGGCGGATCCTGGACTCGGCGAAGGCCAGGTCCTCCGGCACCTCGGGGCTGAGGTGATGGCAGACCATCAGCATGTCCAGGTGCTCGTCCACGGTGTTCCGGGTGTGCGGACGGGTCGGGTTGGTGGAGCTGGGCAGCACGTTGAGCTGCGAGACCACGGTGATGATGTCCGGTGCGTGGCCGCCCCCGGCGCCCTCGGTGTGGTACGCGTGCACCCCGCGCCCGGCGATGGCGGCCAGGGTGTCCTGGACGAAGCCGGCCTCGTTCAGGGTGTCGGTGTGGATGGCCAGCTGCGCGCCCGACTCCTCGCAGACGTTGAGGCAGGCGTCGATGGCGGCCGGGGTGGCCCCCCAGTCCTCGTGGATCTTGAAGCCGAGGGCGCCGCCGCGCAGTTGGGCCCGCATCGAATCGGTGTTGACCGTGTTGCCCCTGCCCAGCAGCCCGAGGTTGACCGGGTAGTGCTCGGCCGCCGCGAACATCCGGGCGAGGTGCCAGCCGCCGGGGGTGATCGTGGTCGCCTTGCTGCCCTCGGCCGGTCCGGTGCCGCCGCCGAGCAGCGTGGTGATGCCCGACGCGAGCGCCTCCTCGACGATCTGAGGGCAGATCAGGTGTACGTGGGCGTCCACCGCCCCGGCGGTGAGGATCTTCCCGTTGCCGGACACCACCTCGGTCTCCGGGCCGATGACCAGCTCGGGGTGCACCCCGTCCATGGTCTCCGGGTTGCCGGCCTTGCCCAGCGCGGTGATCCGCCCGTCCCGGATGCCGAGGTCGGCCTTGACGATGCCCCAGTGGTCCAGCACCACCACCCCGGTGATCACGGTGTCGGGCGCGCCGTCGGCGCGGGAGGCACGGCCCTGGCCCATCGATTCGCGAATGACCTTGCCGCCGCCGAAGACGGCCTCGTCGCCGCCCGCGCTGAGGTCCTGCTCGACTTCGATCAGCAGATCCGTGTCGGCGAGCCGGATCCGGTCACCGACGGTGGGGCCGTAGAGGTCCGCGTAGCGCCTGCGCGTCATCGTCAGCGCCGGGACGGGCGCGGGCTGCTGCTGGGGCTGCGGCGTGGGGACGGGCTCGGACGGGGGTACGGGCACGTCAGTCATCGAGGCTTCCCTTCGTCTCGCCGCGCAGGCCGAAGACCTCGCGCCGTCCGGCCAGCGGGACCAGCTCGACCTCGGCCGGCAGGCCCGGCTCGAAGCGCACGGCGGTACCGGCCGGGATGTTGAGGCGCTGCCCGTGCGCTGCGGCCCGGTCGAACTCCAGACCGGGGTTGGCCTCGGCGAAGTGGTAGTGCGATCCGACCTGGATCGGGCGGTCCGCGGTGTTGACCACGGCGAGGGTGGTGACCGGCCGACCGAGGTTCAGCGCGACCTCGCCGTCCCCGAGCAGCAGCTCGCCCGGGACGACCGGACTCTCGGCCCGGGAGTGCCCCGGGTGCTCGGCCGGGTTCATCCGATCGGCTCATGGAGGGTGACCAGCTTGGTCCCGTCCGGGAAAGTGGCCTCGACCTGGACATCGTGGATCATCTCCGGGATCCCGTCCATCACGTCCGAACGGGTGAGCACCCGACGCCCCGACTCCATCAGCTCGGCCACGGTGCGGCCGTCCCTGGCCCCCTCCAGCACATGGACCGTCAGGAGGGCCACCGCCTCCGGATGGTTGAGCCGCAGCCCCCGCTCGCGGCGCGCCCTGGCGACGTCGGCGGCGACATGGATGAGCAGGCGCTCCTGCTCGTGCGGGGAGAGTCTCATCAGCGTGCACCTCTCACGGGTGCCCCGGGCCCACGGCCTGGGGGGTGGCACGCGGGCACGCCTTCGTGCCGCGGGGGTTGTCCGGGCAGCGGCGCGGGGATACCGGCCGGGTCGCACCGCACACGGGCCGCACTGCCCGCTGCCACCTCGGCCGATCGTCGCGCCCGGGGGCGGATCGTGTGCCGACACGCTAGCGGAAGGGCCGGTCCGCCGGTCAGAGGGCACACTCGGATTCACCCCCGGGTCGCCCCGGGAGCTTACTGCCCGTCATATCGCCATGTCCATGGCACTGCACTATGTGATGTCGGAATGCAGTGCTCCGCCAATGCCCGCCATCGGCGCCGCGCTCACCCGGTCGGCCGAACAGATCGAGCCGCCAAAGGCGGAACATTACCCTCCAGCGACCACCACCATGGGTGATATTCCCAGCTCAGGGCATATTCCCGCACGGCGTGTGAATTTTCTCAAGCCGCCTTCGAATTAGGCTGAATAGCTCTCACATCCGCCCCCGGTTCACTTCTTTGGGGCATTGGAAACACTGGGTGACAAGAATCACAAATGGCTGGCATGACGTGAAGATCGCATAAAAACGTGCCAATACTGTCCGCCGAACCAATAAGTCCTCGCCGCCGTGGCGGGGCGGTCCGGCCGGACGCCGAGTCTCGCCACCGGTCGGACGCCAGGTGCCCACACACCTGACAGGCGAGAACGGGAGACCCGAGCAGGCCGGGACGGCGCGACCGTCCCTTGGGGTGAAGCCATCACGGTGGCCGGGCAGCTTTCGGAGCCCGAACCCGACAGGGAGACCTTTCGTAGGCGGTTCCGGAAGGACACGCATGACTGCGTCCGTTCCTACCCACGCCCAGATTCAGCAGGACCAGGGGGAGCAGCAGGACCAGAGGGGCCGTCAGGACCAGCACCAGCACCAGCACCAGGAGCAGCGGGACCGACGGGAGGCCGTGAACAGCCGCCGCTGGCGGCCGGCCGTGGCCTCCGCGCTCACCCTGGCCGCACTGGCGGGCAGCACCCTGCTGGCCGCCGCACCGGCCGACGCCGCCACCGTCGAGATGAAGGCGCTGAGCATCGCGGCATCGAAGCACGGCGACCCCTACGGCTGGGGCGCCACCGGCCCGAACCGCTTCGACTGCTCAGGGCTGACGTACTACGCCTTCAAGCACGCCGGGAGGACCCTGCCGCGAACCGCACAGGCGCAGTACAACAGCGTGCGACATATCTCGAAGTCCAGCCTCCGACCGGGTGACCTGGTCTTCTTCCACTACGGAAGCTACGTCTACCACGTCGGAATCTACGCCGGCGGCGGCATGATCTGGCACGCGCCGCGCCCGGGCTCGTACGTGAAGAAGGAGCGGATCTGGACCAACTCGGTCTGGTACGGCCGCCCCTGACCGCCCGTCCCCGGTCGGTGCCGGACGTGTACCGGCCGGGGCCCTAATCTGACGATCATGACTGCTGTGTCGATCGACGCCGTGACCGGGATCCTGTCCGAGGCGGCGGAGGCCGCGATCCTCCCCCGCTTCCGGGCCCTGGCCGAGGGGGAGGTGACCGAGAAGTCGCCGGGCGAGCTGGTCACCGTCGCCGACCGCGAGGCCGAGGACCTGATCAGCCGTCGGCTGCGCACACTCCTGGACGCGCCGGTCGTCGGCGAGGAGGCCACCGCCGCCGACCCGGGGCTGGTCGCCGCGCTGCGGGAGGCCCCGGCGGCCTGGCTGGTGGACCCACTGGACGGGACCGCCAACTTCGTCGCCGGCCGCCCCGAGTACGCGGTCATGGCCGCCCTGGTCCGGGCCGGGGAGACGGTGGCGGCGTGGATCGTACAACCCGCCGAGGGGCGCGCCTACGTCGCCGAACGGGGCGCCGGGGCCTGGCGGGACGGCACCAGGATCCGGCGGACGCCCGCACCCGCCGACCCGTCAGAGCTGCGCGGAGCGGTGCTGACCCGGTTTCTGGACCCCGTCGCCAGGGCCCGGGTCGCCGCTGCGGCACCCCGGTTCGCCGAACTCGGCCCGGGCACGGGCTGCGCGGGCGTGGACTATCCGCGCGTGCTGGACGGCGGGCAGGACTTCGTCCTGTTCCACCGCACCCTCCCCTGGGACCACGCCCCGGGCACCCTGCTGCTCACCGAGGCGGGCGGCCTCGCCCAGCGGCCGGACGGCACCCCCTATCGCCCCACCGACGACCGCACCGGCCTCCTCGCCACCGCCGACCCCATCACCTGGCACACCGTCCGCCCCCTCCTGCTGCCCTGAACCATCAGTGCAGAGCGTCGGCGCCGGGGCCAGAAGCGGGGGTGGTGGCGGAAGAAGGACGGTGCATGGTCATGGGTCCAGCTTTCGGGGTAGTGCGCTGACGCCTGTGAGCCTTCCAGGCCGGGCGTCGAGCGGGGAGTGGCAGAAATGACAGCGTGCACATCGGCGGGGCCGCCCTATCCGGCACTCGCCGCAAGAGCACACCATCAACCGGCCCCTCGTCATCCTGCTGCTCATGGCGGACGAGGGCGAACTGCACGACAACAAGTACGGCCCGGAGCCCGACCGTCGGCACCCGCCGCGTCGTGGCGTGCGTGGCGACACCGCAGGCGAGCAGCTGTCCCAGGCCTGAGCCGGGGCCCGAAGGCCCGATTCGATCGTCGGCCGGGCACCGGGGGTGCCCAGCCGACGCGGGGTCAGCGGGGGGCGGTGCGGGTGAGGGTGGCGACGGCGTGGTCGATCTGGTCGGGGGTCAGGTCGGCGCGGGCGGTCAGCCGCAGGCGTGACCAGCGGTCCGGGACGGACGGCGGGCGGAAGCAGCCGACGGCCAGGCCCTGGCGGCGGCACTCCGTGGCCCAGGCCAGCGCGGCCTCAGGGGAGGCGACGCGGATCGAGACGACTGCCGCGTCCGGCGTGGACACCTGCAGGCCGTGTGCGGCGAGCCGGGTTGACAGTGTGCGCGCCACCTCGCGCGCTCGTTCGGCGCGCTGCGGCTCCTCGCGGATCAGCCGCAGCGCACCCAGCGCCGCGCCCACCGCCGCAGGGGCGAGTCCGGTGTCGAAGATGAACGTCCGAGCGGCCTGCACCAGGTGGTCGATGACGCGGCGCGGGCCCAGCACCGCCCCGCCCTGCGAGCCGAGCGACTTGGAGAGGGTGACCGTGGTCACCACGTCCGGCGAACCGGCCAGCCCGGCGGCGGCCGTCGCGCCGGCTCCGCCGGGGCCGAGCACGCCGAAGCCGTGCGCGTCGTCGACCAGCAGCGCCGCGCCGTGGGCCCGGCAGGCGGCGGCATGCCCGGCGAGGGGCGCGGCGTCACCGTCCACCGAGAACACCGAGTCGCTGATCACCAGCGCGCGGCGCCGGGTACGGCCGGCCAGCGCGGCGCGGACCGCGTCCGGCGAACGGTGCGCGGCCCGGGTGACCTCGGCGCGGGCCAGCCGGCAGCCGTCGATCAGCGAAGCGTGGTTGAGCTCGTCGGAGACGATCAGGGTGTCGGCGTCGGTCAGCGCGGTGACGGCGGCGAGGTTGGCGGTGTAGCCGGAGGAGAACACCAGGGCCGCCTCGGCTCCGCTGAAGTCCGCGAGCTCGGCCTCCAGTTCGGCGTGCAGCGCGGTACTGCCGGTGACCAGGCGCGAGCCGGTCGAACCGCCGCCCCAGCGCAGCGCCGCGTCCGACGCGGCGGCGGTGACCCGGGGGTGGCGGACCAGGCCCAGGTAGTCGTTGCTCGCCAGGTCGAGCAGGTCCTCCTCGGCCGGGCGCGGCCGGAGCGTCCGGACCAGGCCGGTACGGCGGCGCGCCTCGGCGGCCTCGTCCAGCCACCCGAAGGGGTCGGCGACAGCCGCGAGGGGGGTGGCGGGTCCGGCGACACTGCCGGGTCCGGCGACGGTGCCGGGTCCGGCGACGGTGCCGGGTCCGGCGACGGTGTGGGGGGTGGTGTGCAGGCTGGTCATCCGGAGCAGGCTCCTCGCTGGGCCTGCTGCCATGCGCAGCGCGGGCACAGCGGTGAACCGGGCGCGTCGGCCGGGTACTCGCTGGGCTCACCGCAGAGCACGCAGTCGGCGAAGGGTCCACCGGGCGCGGCGTCGGTGGCCGGGCGGGGTGGTTCTGGGGTGGCGGCGTCGCAGTAGGTCTCGTGCTCCACGCGGTGATCCTACGTGCTGCCCTTTCGCAGCCGCGCACGGCGCCGCTCGACTCGACGGACCGGCCGACGGCGGTCCACACCCCTACAACAGGCGCGACCGATCACGGAGCAGAGGCTCCGCCCGGTGATCGGGCGGAGCCTCTGCGGTGAGCTGCTAGGCCTTGAGCGCGACCGCTTCGGCCGGCTGCGCCTGCGGGTTCGCCTCGACAATGAGGTTGAGCTGCTTCTGCAGGTAACGGACGTTGAGCCCGAAGACGAGGCCGAGCCAGCAGGCCACAGCAGGACTGCAGGTCACCGGCAGCCCTGCGGCACGCTGGGCACTGGCCACGGCCTTGCCGGTGTTGTGGAAGGACACCAGCGGGGCCACCACCGTCCAGCTGAGGAAGAGCAGCACCATCATGCTGCCGCCGGGGCTGAGCTGCAGGCGGCGGTCGTACTCCTGCAGCTCACGGTGGATCTTGTAGTACCAGACGAGCGGGTAGATCCCGACAGTGATGATGGGCAGGCCGAGCCAGACAGCTACCGGGCCGCGGCGCTTCATCGCCACGCCGTTGACTGGTGGAGCCGACTCGGGGGTTGGGTCTGTCACTTGCTGCTCCCTGACGTCCGGTTGGGTTGGAAGCGCCAGAGTTGCAGCACTGTGGAGACGCTGTGCACGACGTTGCGTTTTCGTGATCAACTTTCTCGGAGACGGGCCCCACAGCGCCGCTGAACAGGGACGATTCCGACGAGGACGCTGACCGCCGCGGGTTCAGCTGGTCGGGAGGGAGGGGTCCCAGGCGAGGGTGTTTCCGGCGGTGTAGCTGAGGAACCAGTCCGGGGTGTCCAGCTCGGTGGCGACCGGCGTGCCGTCGGCGAAGGCGGACTGGACGATCACCACCGACTCCCCGACCGGCGTGACCCGGACGTCGAGCTGGGTGGAGGCGGCGCCGTTCGCCCGAGGCGTGAGGACCAGCTGCGGCATGCCCTTGTCGGGCTGCCGGAAGTGCACCATCGCCAGCGCCTGTCCGCTGCTGATCCTGGCCGCGGCCTGGGCCGCGGCCGCCGCGCTGCGGTAGTTGAGGACGGTCACCGAGGAGTACACCGCGTGGTCGGTCTGGCGGACGTAGTCGGCGGTCAGGTAGCTGGAGCAGTCGACCGTGGCGGCGGCCAGCGCGGCGAGCTCGCTCTGCGCGGCGCCGGCCGGCTGCTGGTTCCCGGAGACGGTGGCGGCGGAGGCCGTCCCGGAGCCGGAGGCGACCGATGCCTGGCCCGGAGCGGCCGTCTGCCCACTCGGGGTGGCCTGGCCTGTCGCAGCCGGCTGCCCGGCGCCCGCGGACTGACCGGACTGGGACGGCTGCGCGGACGCCGAGGGCTGGCTCGACGCCGAAGGCTGGGTCGTGGGGGTCGGCGCGACGGGCTGGTCGAAGGCCGACCCGCAGCCGCCGTCGCCGTACGCCGCCGCGTACCGGCTGCCCTGGTAACCGTCGGGGCTGGTCGGGCTGCCGGGGGCGGTCACCGTCAGCGGCAGTACCGCGTCCAGCCGGATCTGCAGGGCGCTGACGCCTCCGGCTCCTGACACCGCGTTGGCCCCGTACAGTCCGGCGCTGTCCTGGGACGCGCCGTCGGCCGTGGCCGGGGGGTCGATCGGGGTGCGGCCGGCGTAGTGGACCTCGGCCCAGGTCGCACCGGTCGCCGTGACGGCGAGCAGCCCGACCAGGGCGAACGTACGGGCCGTGCGCCTGCGAACTGGTCCGCTGGGCTTGGCGCGGTGGTCCCCCGGCGTGGTCATGCGGATGAGTGTATGGCGTCCACCTGTGTGCACAACCGTGGGTTCGGAACTCTGATCATCATCCGCCCGAATCCGCCCGATGGGCGTCCCGAATGCCGCGAACCAGTGGTTATGTCCGGGTTCCCTGGGTCGCTTTGGTACTTCTGTGACATCCCGGCAAGATTGCGCGCCGATCTTCTGGCGGGTTCCGCAGTGGCGAGGACCGGGCCCCGGAAGGCAGGATCGCCATCATGGATCTGCTCGACTCCCTCGTCGCCAAGGGCTTGCGCCGCGAACTCCCCACCCGTGAGGAGGCTCTCGCCGTACTGGCCACGTCCGACGACGAACTGCTGGACGTGGTCGCCGCCGCCGGCCGCGTGCGCCGTGCTTGGTTCGACCGCCGCGTGAAGCTCAACTACCTGGTCAACCTGAAGAGCGGGCTGTGCCCCGAGGACTGCAGCTACTGCTCGCAGCGGCTGGGCTCGAAGGCGGAGATCCTCAAGTACACCTGGCTCAAGCCGGACGAGGCCGCCGCCGCCGCCAAGGCCGGTGTGGCCGGTGGCGCGAAGCGCGTGTGCCTGGTCGCCAGCGGGCGCGGCCCGACGGACCGGGACGTGGAGCGGGTCGCCGACACCATCTCGGCGATCAAGGCCGAGAGCGCCGAGGTCGAGATCTGCGCCTGCCTGGGGCTGCTGTCTGACAATCAGGCGGTCCGGCTGCGCGAGGCCGGGGTGCACGCCTACAACCACAACCTCAACACCTCCGAGCAGACCTACGGTGACATCTGCTCCACCCACGACTACGCGGACCGGGTCGACACCGTGCAGCAGGCCCAGGCGGCCGGCCTGTCGGCCTGCTCCGGCCTGATCGCCGGTATGGGCGAGAGCGACGCCGACCTGGTGGACGTGGTGTTCGCGCTGCGCGGGCTGAACCCCGACTCGGTGCCGGTGAACTTCCTGATCCCGTTCGAGGGCACCCCGCTGGCGCAGGAGTGGAACCTCACCCCGCAGCGCTGCCTGCGGATCCTGGCGATGGTCCGCTTCGTCTGCCCGGACATCGAGGTCCGGCTCGCCGGCGGACGCGAGGTGCACCTGCGCAGCATGCAGCCGCTGGCGCTGCACCTGGTGAACTCCATCTTCCTGGGGGACTACCTCACCAGCGAGGGCCAGGCCGGCCAGACGGATCTGGACATGATCGCCGATGCCGGTTTCGTGGTCGAGGGCCAGGACGAGAAGACCATGCCCGGCGACCGCGCAGCCGCCGGTCACGGCTGCGGCAGCGCGAACGGCACCGCGAACGGCACCGCGAACGGCGACGCTGCCAGCACCGGCGGCTGCGGCAGCGCGAACGGCGGCGGCTGCGGCTCGCACGGCGCGGGCGCCGATGCCGATGGCTGCGCGTCCACCGGCTGCGCCTCGGGCGCCTGCGGTGAGGCGCATGCGGTGCCTGCGGCCCGGGAGGCGGTCGGTCCGGCCGGCGCCACCAGGATCCGCCGCCGGGGTACCGGCACCGATCTCCCGCCGAACGCGTGACCCCGGAGGAACTCCTCGCCCTGGACCGGGCGCACGTCTGGCACCCGTACGGGGCCATGCCCGGAGCCGTCGCCCCGTACGCCGTGGAGTCGGCGCGCGGGGTGCGGCTGCGGCTGGCGCAGCCGGTCGAGGGCCGGGACGAGCTGGTCGACGGCATGTCCTCCTGGTGGTCGGCGATCCACGGCTACGGCCACCCGGTGCTGGACGAGGCGGTCCGCGACCAGCTGGGACGGATGAGCCACGTCATGTTCGGCGGGCTGACCCACGAGCCCGCGGTGCGGCTGGCGGCACGGCTGGTGGAGATCACCCCCGAGCCGCTGCGCCATGTGTTCCTGGCCGACTCGGGGTCGGTCTCCGTCGAGGTCGCCGCCAAGATGTGCCTGCAGTACTGGCGTTCGGTCGGCCGCCCGGAGAAGCGGCGCCTGCTGACCTGGCGCGGCGGCTACCACGGCGACACCTTCCATCCCATGTCGGTGTGCGACCCGGAAGGCGGGATGCACCAGCTGTGGACCGGGGTGCTGCCGCGCCAGATCTTCGCGGACGCCCCGCCGGACGGCTTCGAGACCGATCCTGACCCCGCCTACCTGGCCCACCTGGACGAGCTGATCGGCCGTCACGCGGAGCAGACCGCCGCGGTGATCGTGGAGCCGGTGGTGCAGGGCGCGGGCGGGATGCGGTTCCACTCCCCCGCGCTGCTGCGGGCGCTGCGCGAGCTCTGCGACCGGCACGGCGTGCTGCTGGTGTTCGACGAGATCGCGACCGGCTTCGGCCGTACCGGGGAGCTGTTCGCCGCCGGCCATGCCGGGGTGGCGCCCGATGTGATGTGCGTGGGCAAGGCGCTGACCGGCGGCTATCTGACACTGGCCGCCACGCTGTGCACGACCCGGGTGGCCGAGGGGATCAGCAACGGCGAGGTCCCGGTGCTCGCGCACGGCCCCACCTTCATGGGCAATCCGCTGGCCTGCGCGGTCGCCAACGCGTCCATCGACCTGCTGCTGGCGCAGGACTGGCGGGGCGAGGTCGGCCGGATCGGGTCGGCGCTGGCTACCGGACTGGCCCCCGCCGTCGACCTGCCCGGGGTCAAGGACGTCCGGGTTCTGGGCGCGATCGGTGTGGTCCAGCTGGACCGCGAGGTGGACGTCGCCGCCGCCACCCGCGCCGCCGCGCGGCACGGGGTGTGGCTGCGGCCGTTCCGGGACCTCGTCTACACCATGCCGCCGTACGTCACCGGTGACGAGGACCTGGCCGCGGTGTGCGCCGGGGTGCTCGCCGCCGCAGAGGAAGGCTGAACCGCCGTGGGAATCATTCTGGTGAGCGGCACCGGCACGGAGATCGGCAAGACCGTGGTCACCGCCGCCGTCGCCGCGCTGGCCGTCGCCCGGGGCCGCCGGGTCGCGGTGCTCAAGCCCGCCCAGACCGGCGTCGGCCCCGACGAGCCCGGTGACGTGGACGAGGTGCGCCGTCTCGTCGGCGGCGAACTGACCTGTCGCGAACTGGCCCGCTACCCGGAGCCGCTGGCCCCGGGGACCGCCGCCGCGCGCAGCGGACTGCCGGCGCTGACGCCGCGACAGATCGCCGCGGAGGCGGCCCGGCTGGCCGAGACCCACGACCTGGTCCTGGTCGAGGGCGCGGGCGGGCTGCTGGTCCGCTTCGACCAGCAGCAGGCCGGCAGCCTCGCCGACGTCCCCGCGGAGCTGCGGGCGCTGGGGCGGGACTGCCAGGTGCTGCTGGTCACCACGTCCGGGCTGGGCACGCTGAACACCACCGAGCTGAGCGCCGAGGCGCTGCGGGCCCGGGGCGCGGAGCTGCTGGGTGTGGTCATCGGCAGCTGGCCGGAGCGGCCGGACCTGGCCGAGCGCTGCAACCTGGCCGACCTTCCGCTGGTCGCGGGCGCACCGCTGCTCGGCGCCGTCCCGGCGGGTGCCGTGCCGGGAGGGGCCGTGCCCGGCGCCGGCGCGCCGGGACGTGAGGAAGCGGACCGGGCCTCCCTCCTGGCCACGGCCCGCTCCTCGCTCGCCCCCGCCCTCGGTGGCGAGTGGCGGGGAGTGCCCGTACCGGCCGGGGTCAGCCGGTGATCTTGTTGAAGATCGAGGAGTAGGCGTAGCCGGTGGCCCGGTCGTAGTCCTGGACCTCCCAGAAGGCCAGCTCCTGGACGCCCTTGGCGGCGGCGAAGCTCTCCAGCGTGCGCGCGTTGGACTGGGTGAAGTTCTCGTTGTCGTCGTTCTGCCCGGCGATCGGCGTCAGCCCGATCTTGTTCCAGACCTGCGCCGAGCTGCCGCCGTAGATCGGGGCGAGCTGGCCCTCGGTGGCGACGGCCGCGGACTCGGCGTCCTTCAGCGCGTTCTCGCCGTCGCCGAAGTCCATGGTCATGATGTTGACCAGGTTCACCTTGACGCCCTTGCTCTTCGCGTCCTTCAGCAGGTTCAGCGCGTTGGACTCCAGGCCGGTCGGGTCGACCGGCACGGTGTAGTCGACCTGCACCGAGGGGTTCGCCTTCTGCAGCGCCGCGAGTGCCTGGTCCCGGCGGGAGTTGGCGGTGGTGTTGTCCAGGTAGCTGCCCTCGATGTCGAAGTCGAGGCGGGTGATCCCGTAGGTCTTCACCACGTTGGCATAGGCGGCGGTGAGGCTGCTCACCGAGGTGCAGGTCTGGGCCAGCTCGCCGCCGGACGCGCCACCGAAGGAGACGATGACCGTCCCGCCCGCCGACTTCAGTGCGTTGACCTGCGAGGTGAACGCGCCGAGCGGGTCGTTGTCGTCCTCCCACATCGGCGTGCAGCCGGACTTGGGGGTGAGGAAGGCCAGCGTGTAGTACTTCGTCCCGGTGGCCTTCATGTCGGCGGTCATGTCGCCCGCGTCGGCTGCGGAGATCTGCAGGTAGGGGGCGGCGTAGTGGGTCGGGAAGGAGCCGCCGGCCTGAGCGGGGACGGCCCCGGCCAGCAGGACGAGCGCGGGGACGAGGGCGGTGGCGGCGAGGGCGGCGGTACGCGTGGGGGACTTCGCCATGACGACCTTTCAGTTCCTGGAAAAGGAAAGCCGGCAAAACTAGTTAGGAAGGTTTCCTAACTGCATGCCAGGATGGTGAACCCTTGCCGGGTGCCTGTCAATAGCTGCGGACCGGTCCGGCCCGGGGAATGCCATTGACCGGGCACAGCAGGAGTGTTGGGATCGTCAGCTGTGTCCCTACCCCACGCCACCGAGCAGTCCACCGCCGTCCGGCCCGACGCCGACCCACCCGGGCTCTGGCGGAACCGCCCCTTCCTGCTGCTGTGGGGTGGCCAGACGGTCAGTGAGATCGGCAGCTCCGTCTCCACGCTGGCGCTGCCGCTGCTCGCGGTCACCACCCTGCGGGCGTCGACCTTCCAGGTGGCACTGCTGGGAATGCTGGGCTATCTGCCGTTCCTGCTGCTGTCGCTGCCGGCCGGAGTCCTGGTCGACCGGCTGCGCAAGCGCCCGCTGATGCTCTGGTGCGACGTGGCCCGAATGCTGCTGCTCGGCTCCGTCCCCCTGGTCGCCCTGCTGGGACGGGTCCCGATGGGGCAGCTGTTCGCCGTCGCACTGGGCGTGGGCGCGCTCAGCGTGATGTTCGACGTCGCCTACCAGAGCTATCTGCCGACGTTGCTGTCGACGCGTCAGCTCGTGGACGGCAACGGCAAGCTGGGGACCACTCAGGCGCTGGCCCAGTTCGTCGGGCCCTCGCTCGCCGGTGCCCTGGTCGGCCTGCTCGGCGCCGCCCGGGCGGTGGCCGTCGACGCGGGCTCGTACGCGCTCAGCACCGTGTCGCTCGCACTGATCCGGGTTCCGGAGACCGGCGCCGGGGATGAGCCGGGGAAGCCGCGCGTCGGCTTCCGCGAGGCGATGACGGAGGGGCTGGTGTTCGTGGTGCGCGATCCCATCCTGCGCTGCATCGTCGCCTGCACCGCCACCGCCAACCTGTTCTCCGGGGCGCTGAGCGCCGTCGAGGTCGTCTTCCTGGTGCGCACGCTGCACGCCACTCCCGTGGTGGTCGGCGCGGTGCTCGGCCTGGCCGCCGTCGGCGGGCTGGCCGGCGGGCTGCTGTCGGGGTGGCTGGCCCGCCGGGTCGGATCGGCCCGCGTCATCTGGGTCTCGATGCTCGCCCCGACGCCGCTGTTCCTGCTGATACCGCTCTCCCGTCCCGGCTGGGGTGTGCTGCTCTACTCGCTCGGCTGGGCGGCCTTCTCCGCGGCCGGAACCGTCTACAACACCGCGCAGGTCTCCTACCGCCAGTCCATCTGCCCACCGGAGCTGCTGGGCCGGATGAACGCCTCGGTGCGCTGGATCGTCTGGGGCACACTGCCGTTGGGCTCGCTGCTGGGCGGCGCGCTGGGCAGCTGGATCGGGCTGCGCCCCACGCTGTGGGTGTGTGTCCCGGGCGCGTGCGCGGCCGGGCTGTGGCTGCTGTGCTCGCCGCTGCGGACCATGCGCGACGTGCCGGAACCGCGGTTCGGGTAGCCCGCTCCGCCCTGAGGCGCACCGGCCGCGGACCGGTGCGGCGGGTCGGTGCGGCGGATCGGTGTAGGGGACAGCGGTCTCCGGCCCCCTTCGCCGGAAGGATGCCGACTGTCAGAGCCGGACCCTACGCTCTGAACACAGCAGAATCAGATGACACGAGCTGGGGGAAGCCTGATGTCCATTCCCGCCGCAGCCGCGGCACACCCCGAGGAGCCCGGGCCGGCCGACGCCGCCAGGGCCGAGCAAGTGACCAAGGCCTACGGAGCCGGAGACACCCGGGTGGTGGCCCTGGACGCGGTGGACGTACAGATCCGGCAGGGCCGGTTCACCGCCATCATGGGACCGTCCGGGTCCGGCAAGTCCACGCTGATGCACTGCCTCGCCGGACTGGACACGGTCACCTCGGGGCGGATCTGGATCGGCGACACCGAGATCAGCTCCCTCGGCGACAAGCAGCTCACCCGGCTCCGCCGGGACCGGATCGGCTTCGTCTTCCAGGCGTTCAACCTGCTGCCGACGCTCACCGCCGAGGAGAACATCACCCTGCCCGGCGACATCGCCGGGCGCCGTACCGACCCCGACTGGCTGCGGCAGATCGTGGAGACCCTGGGCCTGGGCGACCGGCTGCGGCACCGCCCCGCCGAGCTGTCCGGCGGCCAGCAGCAACGGGTCGCCGTGGCCCGGGCGCTGGCCTCCCGGCCGCAGATCATCTTCGCCGACGAACCCACCGGGAACCTGGACTCGCGCAGCGGCACCGAGGTCCTCGGCTTCCTCCGCGACAGCGTGGACCAGCTGGGCCAGACCGTGGTGATGGTGACCCACGACCCGAGCGCCGCCGCGCACGCGGACCTGGTGCTGTTCCTCGCCGACGGCCGCATCGTCGACCGGCTGGCCGACCCGACGGCGGACGCCGTGCTGGAGCGGATGCGCCGCTTCGACGGCTCCCGGACCGAATGAGGCCGCGATGCTGAAGGCAACCCTGCGGGGATTCCTGGCCCACAAGGGCCGGCTGGTGCTCTCACTGCTGGCCGTCCTGCTCTCGGTCGCCTTCGTGGCCGGCACGCTGATGTTCACCGACACCATCAGCGGCACCTTCGACCGGCTGTTCCGCAGCACCGCGGCGGACGTCAGCGTCACCCCGCACAGCGACCTGGGCACCAGTGACCAGAACTTCTCCGGCGCCGTCCCCACCGAGTCGCAGTCGCTGGCCGCGCGGATCGCCACCGTGCCCGGCGTGGCCAAGGCGGAGCCCCGGGTCACACTGTCCGGGATCGTGCTGGTCGACGCGTCCAACCACGACATCGGCTCCGTCGGCGGCGCGCCGACCCTGGGCCTGGACTGGACCACGCCCAGCGCCACCTCGGTGGTGAAGCTGACCTCCGGCAGCGCCCCGACCGCCGACGGGCAGGCCGTCATCGACGCCGACACCGTCGCCGAGCACCACCTGGTGCTGGGCCAGCAGTTGCGGGTGATCGCCGCGCCGGGCAGCTTTCCGGTCACCCTCACCGGCATCGCCACCTTCACCACCACCAACCCCGGCGCCACCCTGGTCTTCCTGCAGCACAACGCCGCGCAGCAGCGCCTGCTCGGCAGCCCCGACCGGATCACCTCGGTGGACGTGACGGCCGCGAGCGGCGTGTCCGACACCGTGCTGCAGCAACGGATCAGCGCTCTGGTCGGCACCGGCTACGACGTGAAGACCGCCGCGCAGACCGCCAAGGACAACGTCCAGCAACTCGGCACCTTCCTCTCCGTGATCAAGGACGCGCTGCTGGGCTTCGCCGGCATCGCGGTGCTGGTGGGCATCTCGCTGATCCTCAACACCTTCTCGATGCTGGTCGCCCAGCGCACCAGGGAGCTGGGGCTGCTCCGGGCGCTCGGCGCCAGCCGGAAACAGGTGAACCGCTCGGTCCTGATCGAGGCGGTGCTGCTGGGGGTGGTCGGCTCGACCCTGGGGCTGGCGGTCGGGGTGGGCCTGGCCCAGCTGCTGATCACGCTGATCGGCGGGGCCGGGATGCGGCTGAAGGGCAGTGAGATCGCCTTCCGCTGGCCGACTCCGGTGGCCGCCTACGCGGTGGGCGTGATCGTGACGGCGGTGTCGGCCTATCTGCCGGCCCGGCGGGCCGCCGCGGTGTCGCCGATGGCGGCCCTGCGCGAGGCGGACACGCCCGGCCGGGGCGCGCCGATGCGGCGCCGGGCGCTGCTCGGCGGCTCGGTGGTGCTGCTCGGTGCGGTGTCGCTGGTGGCCGCGTCGACGCTGCGCTCGGCCGGCTCGGCGGCGGGCTTCCTCGGCCTGGGCATCCTGTTCACCCTGGTCGGCCTGATCATGACCGGGCCGCTGCTGGCCGGTCCGGTGATCCGGGTGCTGGGCGGCTGGTTCCCCCGGGTGTTCGGCTCGGTGGGCGCGCTCAGCCAGCGCAACGCGCTCCGCAATCCGCGCCGGACCAGCGCCACCGCCTCCGCGCTGATGATCGGTCTGGCTCTGGTCGCGGCGCTGTCGGTGGTGGGCTCCTCGATGGCGGCCTCGTTCGACGACGAGGTCTCCAAGACCATCGGCGCGGACTACATCGTCCAGAACAGCACGGGCCTGCCGTTCCCGGGCGAGGTCGGCGACGCGATCCAGGCGGTGCCGGGGGTGGGACTGACCGTACGCAGCCAGACCGCCAAGGTGCGGCTGGTCGCCGCGGACGGCAGCTCGACCGCGACCGCCCTGGTCGGCACCGGCCCCGGCCTTGACCAGGTCGAGCACCTGACCCTGCGCTCCGGCACCATGGCCGCCGCCATCGCCCCCGGCGCGGTGATGGTCACCGCCGCCTACGCGGACGCGCACCACCTGTCCGTCGGCAGCCCGGTGACGGTGCTCTTCCCCAACGACCGGCGCGCCGCGCTGACCGTGGGCGCGGTCAACGCGGTGGACCCCAACAGCGTCAACGGGCTCCGCGACGCCGCCGTCACCGGCAGCGCCACCCTGCGGACCTACCTGCCGGGCGCGCTGGACGACGCGGTCTTCGTCGACGCCGCGCCGGGAGCGGACAAGACGCAGGTCAAGTCGGCGATCGCAACGGCGATCGGCAAGGACCCGCAGGTACAGGTCCGGGACCAGTCCGACTACAAGAAGCTGATCCGGCAGCAGATCGACATCCTGCTGCAGCTCATCTACGGGCTGCTGGCCCTGGCGATCATCATCGCGGTGCTGGGGGTGATCAACACCCTGGCCCTGTCGGTGGTGGAGCGCACCCGGGAGATCGGCCTGCTGCGGGCGATCGGCCTGTCCCGTCGTCAACTGCGGCGCATGGTCCGGCTGGAGTCGGTGGTGATCGCGCTGTTCGGCGCGGTCCTCGGGCTGGGCCTCGGCCTGGTCTGGGGGCTCGCCGCGCAGCGGCTGCTCGCCCTGAAGGGGATGCCCTCGCTGTCCATACCGTGGACCACGGTGCTGGCCGTCGTCATCGGCGCGGCCCTGGTCGGCCTGCTCGCCGCGCTCGGTCCGGCGCTGCGCGCCTCCCGGCTCAACGTCCTGGCCGCCATCGCCCACGAGTGACACCGTCCGCTGCGGGGGCCGCAGCACCGACCGGTGGTGCGGCCCCCGCAGCGCGACAGCCTGCTGCCGGATTCGGGGGCGGGTCAGTTGAACGGCTTGACCCAGCGGCGCCAGTGCTCCTCGCGGTGGTAGCCGGCCGAGGCCCAGGCCAGCTGCGCGCGCTCGTTGGCCACCAGCACCATGGCGTCCCCGCGCCGCCCGCCCGCCGTGACGAAGCGTCGCTCCGCCGCGTCGAGCAGCGCCGACGCGATCCCGCGCCGACGCTCGGCGGGCAGCACGGCCAGCCGGTACAGCGAACACCGCCAGCCGTCGTATCCGGCGATGACCGTGCCCACCAGACGACCGTCCGGCGCCTCCGCGAGGATCAGCGCCTCCGGGTCACGGGTGACCAGCCGGGTCACCCCGTCCACGTCGTCGGTGATGGACGTCCCCTCGGCCGCCTCCTCCCAGAAGGCGAGCACGCTCTCGGCATCGTCGGGCACGGCGGTACGCAGTCGAAGATCGGTCATGGGCCCAGCCAAGCAGCCCGGCCGCGGGCGCGGCCACGGGGTTTCAGCCCTTGGGATGTCGCACAGGCCCGGCTCAATGGTCGCCGGTGTCGCGCTGCGGGAGGCTGCCGAGCGGGAGTTCGAGCTCCAGCCAGACCACCTTGCCGTGGCGGGTCGCCCTGCTGCCCCAGCGGTGCGCGAGTTCGTTGACCAGGTGCATGCCCCGGCCGCCCTCGTCCTCCTCGGAGACCCTGCGCAACCGGGGCGCGTGGCTGTCGGCGTCGGCGACCTCAAGCGTCAGCACCCGGTCCCGGAACAGCCGCAGCTGGGTCGGCATCCCGGCATGCAGCAGCGCATTGCTGACCAGCTCGCTGACCAGAAGTTCGGCGAAGTCGCAGAGCGAGGGCAGGCCCCAGCCGACCAGCGTCTCGCGGGTGAACCGGCGGGCCCGGCCGACGGTGGCCATGTCGCCGGAGAGCGGCATCGTGGCGAGCCAGTCGTCACGGGGCTGCAGCGCCCTGGCCATGATCACGGCGATGTCGTCCTGGCTGTCCTGCGCCGAGAGGGCCCTGAGCACGGCGTCGCAGCTCTCCTCCAGGGACTCGCCGCGCATGGACACGACCTGCGAGAGCCTGCTCATCCCCTCGTCCAGGTCCTCGCCCCGCCGCTCGACCAGACCGTCGGTGTACAGGACCAGCACGCCCTCCTCGGGCAGGGTGACCTCCACGCTCTCGAACGGGACCCCGCCGACGCCCAGCGGGGCGCCCGCGGGCAGGTCGACGTAGCGCACCGAGCCGTTGGGTCCGGCCACCAGCGGCGGCAGATGCCCGGCGCAGGCCATGGTGCAGCACCGGTCCACCGGGTCGAACACCACGCACAGGCAGGTGGCGAACTGTCCCTCACCGATCGCCAGAGCGGTCTCGTCCAGGCGCCGCAGCACCCGGTCCGGGGCGATGTCCAGGGTGATCAGCGTGCGGGCCGCGGTCCGCAGCTGGCCCATGGTGGCGGCGGCCCTGATGCCGTGGCCCATCACGTCGCCGACGACCAGGGCGACCCGCCCGCAGGACAGCGGCACCACGTCGAACCAGTCGCCGCCGACCTCGCTGACCACGCTGCTCGGCAGGTAGCGGTAGGCGATGTCCAGGCCGGGGGTGCGGTGCACCTCCTGCGGCAGCAGGCTGCGCTGCAGGGTGAGCGCGGTGTCGCGTTCGCGCCGGTACAGCCGCGCGTTGTCGATGCACACCGCCGCGCGCGCCGCCAGCTCCTCGCCGAGCGCCACGTCGGCCTCGGTGAACGGCTCCGGATTGCGCATCCGGATGAACTCCGCCCCGCCCAGCACCACGCCCCGGGCCAGCAGCGGCACCATCAGATAGGAGTGGACGCCCGCGTCCAGGCTGGGCTGGACCCGGTCCGGGTGCGCGACGATCCGGTGCAGCGCCGCCTCGTCGACGTGGTCGACCAGGATCGAGCGGCCGGTGCGCAGGCTCTCGGCGTAGAGCTTGGCCGAGCGGGAGGTCTCGCCGACCTGGTCGGCGGCGCCGACCATGCCCGCCTCGGTGATCTCGCCGACGGCGACCGCGCGCATCAGCACCGTCCCGTCGATCGGCATCGGCTCCTGCTCGCCCTCCTGCTCGCCGCCCTGGAACACCGAGTCCAGCAGGTCGACGGTGACGAAGTCGGCGAAACGCGGGATGACCAGCTCCACCAGTTCCTCGGCGGTGCGCTGCAGATCGAGGGTGGTGCCGATGCGCTCGCTGGCGTCGTTGAGCAGGGCCAGCCGCTCCTGTGCGGCATGGGCCTCGTCCAGGGCCTGCTGGCGCGCCTTGGCCGCGTCCCGCTCGCGGGTGTAGAGCAGGGCGTTGTCGATGGACACCGCGGCGCGGGCCGCGAGTTCCCCGGCCAGCGACAGGTCCTGCTCGTCGTAGCGCCGCTCGGTCAGGGTCCGGTAGAAGGAGGCCACCCCGACCGCCGCGCCACGGGCGATCAGCGGCACCACCATGAAGCCGCGCACCCCCTGCTCGACGACCGCCGCCGACCGGGCCGGGTCGTCCGCGAACCAGCTCAGCGCCTTCGCGTCCAGGTCGGGCACCAGCAGCGGCCGACGGTGCATCAGGCACCAGGCGTAGGGGGTGGTCGGGTGGAACCGGTGCACGTCGCCGACCGGCGCGATCGGGACCATCCGCGAGTTGTCCACGGCGTGGAAGGCGAGCCGGCGCAGCAGCGCGGACCGGTCGGCGGGGGTGGGCGTGTCCTCGCCGCGCACCAGCGCGTCGACGACCTCGACCACCACCGCGTCGGCCAGCGCCGGGGTGGCAACCTCGGCCAGTTCCCGCGCGGTCTGGGTCAGGTCCAGCGTGGTGCCGATCCGGGCGGAGGCCTCGTTGACCATCGCCAGCCGGGCCCGGGCCGCGTTGGCCTCCTGCAGCGCCTGCTGCCGGGCCACCACGGTGGCGTGCTCGCGCAGGTAGAGCCGGGCGTTGTCGATGGCGACCGCCGCACGGGACGCCAGCTCGTCACCGACGTTGATGTCCTCCTGCTCGAACGCCTCCCGGTCGCCGCGCCGCGAGTACACCACCATCCCCAGTACCGACCCGCGCGCCACCAGCGGCGTGACCCGGACCGCACGCGAGTGGCTGCCCTGGTAGGCGCGGACCCGTTCGGCGGACATCCCGGTGGTCAGCGGCGGCAGCAGGTTCGAGGGCACGACCACGGTGCGGCCGGTCGCCATCGCCTCGGCGTAGGCGGAGTCCGGCGGCACGCTGTAGACCGCGCCGACCGGCAGGTCCTCGACCGGGTAGTCGTCGTCGCAGCAGGCCAGCGCGACCCGGCGGACCCGCTCCGCCCCGTGGACGTCGAGCGGGCTCTCGTCCGTCCCCGAGGCCAGCCGTTCCAGCACGAACACGCCGCTGAGGTCGGCCACCCGGGGGACCATGGTCTCCGCCAGCTCCCGCGCGGTCTGGCCCAGGTCCAGCGTGGTGCCGATCTGCGAGGTGGCCTCCACCAGCAGTTCCAGCCGCTCACGGGCCCTGGCCGCGCGGGACTCGGCCCGAAACCGCGCGGTGACGTCGATGATGGTCGAGCTCACCCCCAGGATCCGGCCGCTGGGCTCCTCCAGCCGGAAGTAGGAGGCCGACCAGGCGTGCTCCCGGCCCGGGTCGGCCGGGGTGACCCCGTGGGACCTGGCGTCCACCACCGGCTCGCCGCTCTCCAGGACCTGCTGCATCACCGCCTCGATCTCGGCGCCGTTCAGCCCCGGCAGCACCTCGGTGAGCCGCCGGCCGAGGTGGTCCTCGACGGTCATCCCGTTGATCCGGGCCAGCGCCTGGTTCAGCCGGACGAAGCGCAGGTCCAGGCCGTAGACGGCCATGCCGATCGGCGACTGGGTGAAGAAGCTGTCCAGGACGGCCAGGTCGGACTCGATCCGGCGGATCGCCCGGACGTCCGACGCCACCGCGAGCACCAGGGGCCGGCCGTCGCCGCCGAGGATGGGATGGGTGCGGAACTCCAGGTTGACCGAGTGCCCGTCCCTGTGTCGCACCGGGAACACGCCCGACCAGGCCTGACCGGCCAGGATGCCCGAGAACAGGGCCAGTACCCGGGCCCGCTCGTCGGGGCCCACCAGCAGCTGCGAGGCGTAGTTGCCGACGGCCTGCTCCGCGGTGTAGCCGAGCAGCACCTCCGCGTCGCCGCTCCAGTGCAGGATCCGGCCGTCCTCCTCGATCAGCGCGGTGGCGATCGGGATGAACATCAGACCGCGCGGCAGCACCGCGTCCCCGCCGCCCGCGACGCGGCCGGCGTCTGAACCGCTCGTTGGCATGTCGGAGGTCATGGTCAGGAAACCGCCCGGGGGTCCTCTTCCCGATGTGCCCGCTACCGCTGCGCCTGCTGTGTGCCGGGCCCTCCTCCTGCCGGGCCGGTCGTCTGCGGGCCCGGCACCGCCGGGCCCGCGACTGCTCTGCCATTTTCTCACTTCTGCCCCGGCCCGCTTGTGGAGTCCTGCGACCGGATGACCGGGCCCCATGCAGATGATCGACGCAGCGGCCGCGCGACGGCCCTCCGGGCCGACCTGCCGGGGCGGCGCGTCGGCCCGGTCCGCGCCGTCGCCGCCCGCCCTGGGCGCGGCTCGGTACGATGGCGGCGGGGAGGTGCCAGGTGGCCGGAGCGCCGCTGCTCAGCGAACTGATGCCGTGGTCCGTGCCGGGCCTGCGGCTGGGGCGGGAGTGGGTGCGGTCCGCGCATCCCGAGGTGCTGGCCGCACGGTGGCGCAGGCTCACCGAGGCGTCACCCGGGCAACGGGCGCTACTGTTCGGCCCGAGCCGGTCCCGTACCGTCCACAGCGCGGTCGCGCAGCTGCCCGGACGGACCGCCGCCACCAGCCGGCTCGCCCGCGATCCGGGGCCGGCCCCGGAGCCGGTGCTGATCCGGCACGGCGCCTTCGACCGGCTCTGGCTGCTGGCCGACCAGCGGCTGCTGGACCGGGCCCGGCCCGAGCTGTGGCGGGTCGCCGACCGGGCCCAGCTGTTCGCCACCGTCCAGCCGTGGACCCCGACCGCGCCCGGGCCCGCGGTGACCTTCTCGGCCGAGCTGCCCGACGGCCACCGGACCAGGGGCGTGGGCCGGATCCACCCGCTCTACCGGCAGCCCGGCGGACAGGACCCCAATCTGGCCCCGGGCCTGACGGAGGCTCTCGCCGGCGTCCTCGGCCTCCCGGTCACCCCGCCGGACGTGCTGGCCTGGATCGCCGCCGTCACCGCACACCCGGCCGCCGCCCGCGACGGCGAGGAGGTGCCGGTACCGCTGCCGTCCACGCCGGAGCAGTGGACGGCGGGGCTGGCGCTGGGACGGCGGGTGCTGTGGCTGCACAGCTTCGGTGCCCGCTGCGCGGATCCCGCCGGGGACCGTCCGCCGGGACCCCCGAAGATGCCCAGCGGGCGGCGACCCTTCGTCCGCGAGCGGGTCAGCGGCTTTCCGGACACCCTCGGCCACGAGCCGGACGGTGAGGCGCTGCTGCTCGGTGCCGACGGCCGGATCGCCCCGGTCCCGGCGTCGGTGACCCGGTACCCGGCGGGTGGCGGTCCGGTGCTGGAGCAGTGGCTGGCCGACCGCTCCCCCAGCGCCGACGCCCGCCCCGGCAGCCTGGAGTCCCTGGGGCTGGCCACCTGGCCGCAGCAGTTCACCGCCGACCTGATCCAGCTGGCGACCGTGCTGGCGCTGCTGGCCGAGCTGCACCCGGCCCAGTCCGCGCTGGCCGCTCCCGACGCCGGACGGTGGCTCAGCGGCGCGGAGCTGGCCGAGGCCGGGGTACTGCCGGTGCCGCCGCAGAGCCGGCGTCCGGCGTCGGTGCTGCAGCATCAGGAAGAGGGCCCGGAGGGGCAGTTCGCACTGCTGTGACCGGACCCGGACGGCCCCGCGCCGCACGCAGTCCGGCACCGACCCCGGCGGCCACCAGCAGGCTGCCCGCGATCTGCGCCGCCCCCAGTGTCCCGGTGCCGACCAGCGGCGCGGTCGCCGCGGCGGCGACCGGGATCACCCCGGAGAACAGCCCGGCCCGTTCGGCCCCCAGCCCCTGCACCGCGCTGTACCAGGCCCAGAACGCCACCACGGTGACCGGCAGCGCCATCCACACCAGCGCTGCCGCCTCCTCCGCGGTGGGCATCCGCAGCATCGCCGGGCCCTCCAGCAGCAGACCGGCCGCCAGCGCCTGCGCCGCCCCCATCGCGCAGGCGCAGCCGGCCAGCAGCAGCGGCCCCAGGGCCCGCACCAGCGGGACGGCGAGCAGCCCGAACGCCACCTCCCCGGCCAGCGCCAGCAGCGAGTAGCCGAACCCGGCCGCGTCGGTGCGCCCCAGCCCCTGCACCACGGCCGCCCCCGCGACCACCAGCAGCGCGGCCGCGGCGATCCGGGGCGAGGGCCTGCGCCGTTCCAGCAGCGGCGCCAGCACTGCCATCGCCAGCGGCGCGCACCCGACGACGACCCCGGGGACGGCGGGCTCGGCGGTACGTTCGGCCGCGATCACGGCGAGGTTGAAGCCCACCATCCCGCCCGCAGCCAGCAGCGCCAGCCGCAGCCACTGCCGCGGCGGCAGCGTCCGCACCGCCGCGATGTCGACACCCCGCCGCACCGCGAGCAGGAACAGCACCACGGCCGCGGCGGCGTAGCGCGCGGCTTGCCCGCCAAGCACCGGATAGTGCCCGAGCAGGCTCATCGCCACGAACGAGGTACCGATCAGGCTCGTCGCCAGCACCGCGTGCGCGGCGCCCCCGCCACCGCGGCCGACGGCGGTGGGGGCCGGACCCGTGCGGCGCGCACCGGCCCGGCCCGGGGTGGTGCGGCCCGGAGCGGCGGGGGTTCTGCGGGGGCGGATCGACGCGCGGGCGGCTGGGTTCTTCATGGGTACAGCCTGAGTGCGCGACTGGTCCGGGTTAAGGTCCACTTCGATGCCGTCTTCCTGGACCACTTCCGGCCCCACCCCGTCCCCGGCCGCTCCCCGCGCCGCTCGCCCCGCCGAGCCGGCCGACCCCGTCCCACCCGAGGGCGACACCGGCCAGGCGGCCCCCTCGCCGGCCTGGGAGCTGCTGCTGCCCGCCGTCTCCGGGCCGCCCCGCGGACGGGGCCGGGGGCTGGCCACCGCACTGCGGGCGGCGGTACGGGAGGGGCGGCTGGCGGCCGGGACCCGGCTGCCGTCCAGCCGGGATCTGGCCCGTGACCTGCGGGTCTCCCGGGGACTGGTGACCGAGCTGTACGCGCGGCTCACCGCCGAGGGCTACCTGAGCAGCCGCCGGGGCTCGGGCACCTGGGTGGCCGCGGTCGCCACCACCCACCCCGCCACGGCCGTGCCTCCGCCCGCACCGCGACCGGTACCGCTGACCGACTTCCGTCCCGGCCTGCCCGACCTGGCCGCCTTCCCGCGCGCGGCCTGGTCCGCCGCGCACCGCACCGCGCTGGCCGGACTGCCCGACAGCGCGCTGGACTACCCGGACCCGCAGGGCCTGCCGGAGCTGCGCGCCGCACTGGCCGAACTGCTGGCCCGGCGGCGCGGTGTGGTGGCCGCCCCCGACGAGGTGATCGTCTGCTCGGGGGTCGCCCAGGCGCTGACCCTGCTCGGCCGGGTGCTGCACCGGCGCGGACACCGGCTGATCGCGCTGGAGGACCCGGGCAGCCCGGCCGAGTACGACCTGCTCGCCGAGACCGGGCTGACCAGCGTCCCGGTCCCGGTCGACGCCGAGGGCGTGGACCCCGGCGCGCTGGCCGACAGCGGAGCGCGCGCGGTGGTCATCACCCCGGCGCACCAGTTCCCGACCGGGGTGGTGCACTCCCCCGCGCGCCGCGCGGTGCTGCTGGACTGGGCCAGGCGCCACGGGGGCCTGCTGGTCGAGGACGACTACGACGGGGACTTCCGCTACGACCGGGCGCCGGTCGGCGCGCTGCAGGGGCTGGCGCCCGACCTGGTCGCCTACACCGGATCGGTCAGCAAATCGCTGGCCCCCGGCCTGCGGCTGGGCTGGCTGGTGCCGCCCGCCGGGCTGCGCACCGAGCTGGTCGAGGCCAAGCGGGTCAGCGACCTCGGCAACGCGGTCCCCGAGCAGGCCGCGTTCGCCGCCTTCCTGCGCGCCGGACGCTACGACCGGCAGCTGCGGCTGTGCCAGCGGCGCTACCGGCAGCGCCGGGACGCGCTGGCCGGCGCCCTCGCCACGGCCCTGCCGGAGGTCCGGGTCAGCGGCATCGCGGCCGGGCTGCACCTGATCGCCCGGTTCCCGCCCGAGTTGGCCACCCGGCTGCCGGACGCCTGCCGCCGCGCGTCGGTGCGGCTGCGTCCGCTCGCCGACTACACCGTCGCGGCCGACCCCGCCGGCACCGCCGACGGTGCCGGGACCGGCCACGGAGTGTTCGTGCTCGGCTACGCGCACCTCGGGGTGGCGGAGATCACCGACGCCGTCAACCGACTCGCCGCGACACTGCGCAGTGTTGCCGTTTGATACCGAAGCCGTTCATGAGCTGAGCAGATGCTCGCACCTCAGCGCCACACACGGATACGATCCGGACACGCCCGGCAGCGTCGCCGGCGTGCCCGGGGGTGGAACGGAAAGGCGGAGAGTTGGCACAGCTCACCGGTGGGGACTCCTCACTGCTGCGGCGGATCAACTCCGCGGTCACCCTGCACGCCCTGCGCGGCGGAGACGCGCTCACGCTCACCCGGCTCGTGGGCGACACCGGGCTGTCCCGGCCGACCGTCGAGGGCGTGGTCGAGGGCCTGATGGAGTCCGGCCTCGTGGTCGAGGTGCACCCGGATCCGGACGCGCGCCCCGACAGCACCCGCCAACGCGGCCGCCCGGCCCGGCACTTCCGCTTCCGCGCCGAGGCCGGACACCTGCTCGGCATCGAGATCGGCACCCACGGCGCGCGCGCCGCACTGTCCGACCTGACCGGCCGGGTGCTGGGCAGCTACGCGCGGCCGATCGACGAGTCCACCGGCGCCACCGAGCGGCTGTCGCTGGTCCGGGCCACCGTGGCGGAGCTGCTGCGGCGCTCCGGCGTGTCCCGGGACACGCTCTGGGCCGTCGGCGTCGGCACCCCCGGCGTGGTGGACGCGGAGGGCGTGGTGCGACTCGGCACCGCCCTGCCCGACTGGACCGGCCTGGAGCTGGGCGCGCGGCTGCGCCGCTCGTTCCGCTGTCCGGTATTCGTGGAGAACGACGCCAACCTGGCCGCGATCGGCGAGCACTGGCAGGGCACCGCCGTCGGCATGGGCGACGTGGTGTTCGTGCTGGCGGGCCTCAGTCCGGGCGCGGGCTCGCTGATCAACGGGCGGCTGCACCGCGGCTTCGGCGGCGCGGCCGGCGAGATCGGCTCGCTGCACCTGCTCGGCCGCGAGTCCAACCCGGCGCAACTGCTCTCGGCGCCCAGCGAGCCGATCGACCCGCTGGACGAGGCGGCGGTGGCTCGGGTGCTGCGGCTGGCCGAGCAGGGCGACCAGGTCGCCCGCGACGTCCGGGACCGCTTCCTGGCCCGGCTGGTGCGCGACGTTGCCGCGCTGGTGCTGGCGATCGACCCGCAGATCGTGGTGATCGGCGGGTGGGCGACCGGGCTGGACGGGGTGCTGGAGCCGCTGCGCGAGCAGTTGGGACGCTTCTGCCTGCGGCCGCCCGAGGTGCGGCTGTCGGCGCTCGGTGACGAGGTCATCGCCACCGGAGCGCTGCGGCTGGCCCTCGACTTCGCCGAGGAGCAGTTGTTCTCGGTGGATCAGGAGGCCGCGCGGACCGCCACCGGCGCCGCCGGGGCGACGTCCACGGCGCCGGACTCGCCGAAGCTGAGCCGGCAGGTGTCGGCCCGGTAGGTGGAGACGGCCAGCGCGGCGACCCGGCCGTCAGCCCGGTAACGGGTGGTCAGCACCAGCACCGGGGTGCCCGGGGGGCGCTCCAGCAGCCGGGCCTGCTCCTCCTCGGCGACGCCGAGCTCGACCGTGCGGGACTCGCCGTCCAGTTCCAGACGCTGCAGCTGGCGCAGCACCGTACGGGCCCGGCTGGACTCGGCCAGGCTGGACTTCGGGAACACCGCCGGGACGTGGGCGACGACCTCGTCCGGCACGTAGAGGGTCTCCGCGCCCACGGTCTGGCCCTGCACCATCCGCAGCCGCCGGACGACGTGGACCGGCTGGTCGGCCGCCAGGCCGAGCGCGGTGGCCACGGCCGCCGGGGCAGGGGCGTGGTCGGAGTCGACGACCCGCCAGCTGTCGCGGACCGACCCGGTGCTGCCCTCGGCCGCGTCGGCGACCGGGATGCCCAGCCGCGGCGCGGCGACCAGGGTCCCGATGCCGCGGCGGCGTACCAGGCGGCCTTCGAGTTCCAGCTGGTCCAGGGCCTGCCGCAGCGTCGCGCGGGCGACGCCGAACCGGGCGGACAGGTCGCGCTCGTTGGGGAGCACCTCGCCCGCGGAGAACTCGGAGTCCAGCGCCCGCACCAGGACGGTGCGCAGGTGCCAGTACTTGGGCTCCGGCGCCGCTGCGGTGCCCGTCCCACTCGCGGCCTGTGTGGTCCCCACCCTGTCCTCCGCCTGTGATTTATGAGCCCTTATTTCTTAAAGGACCCTGCACTATGGCGACAGTAGGGGTAGCCCGGATCATTGGTCAAGACCAATGCCCGGCGCCGTGGCCGTGCCGTCACGCAGCGCGAGATGGCGGATGAGCCCGAGGCGCCCGCTGCGCATCATCAGCGCGTGGTTGGCCCGGAACACCGGGCGTCCGGGCACGGCCAGCCGGCGCAGCAGCGGCTTGTGCGCCTCGACGTCCTCGTGGAAGACGGCGACCGCCGCCCCGTCCCCGCGGCCGGTGACGGTCCAGCGGGTCAGCCCGCACAGGTCTCCGCTCAGGGTCGCCTCCAGCACCCCGGCCGCCGGGTCCTGCCGCGCCTCCCGCGCGAGCACCGCCAGCTCGAACGGCAGCAGCGAGCGGATCCGCATCGTGCCGCTGTGCTCGTCCAGCTGCCGCACCTCGCGGACCTCCGGCCACCAGAGCGGGTAGCGGCGCGGGTCGGCCAGTTCGGCGAAGACCTGCCGGGGCGGGGCCGGCAGCTCCCAGACGCTGGTGAACGTGTAGTGGTGCAGCGCGGCAGAGGTCATGACCCGAGTGTGCTCACGCCTGTCGGTGCGTCAACTCACAGCACCGACAGTGGGGATCACCGCCCCAGACCGGCCCTGATGGCCCGCTCGACCGGGGAGTGGTCACCGTCGGCGCGCTCGGTGAGCAGCGGGACGGCCGGCTCCAGCGGCGGCTGGGCCATGAAGCGGGGCGCACCGGCGCTCTGCCCCTGGGCGGCGTGGACCAGGAAGGGGTGGCACAGGTAGACGTCGCCGGCGGCGCCGGTGGCCTGGGCGACCGGGAGGTGCGCGGTGGCCTCCAGGATGCCGGTCCGCCCGATCTGCATGATGTCCAGGCCCGCCTCGCCGTAGCGCAGCAGCCGGCTGGGCACGGCCAGATGCGAGCCGACCCGGATCCGGGTGGGCGCGTCGGCCTCGGTGACGTCGGTGAACAGGAACAGCATCAGCAGCGCCCGTCCGCGCGAACGGTGGTTGGCCAGGTACGGCCAGTCGGTGCCCTCGGCGGTGTAGCTGCCCTCGATGTGCCAGCCGTCGTCCCCGCTCGGGTCCGGGTGCGGGAAACGGACCGGGACGGTGCCCAGACCCGCGCTGGGCACCCAGCGGCCCGGGCCGACCAGCTGGTCGAACGCCTGGTGCAGCACCGGCATGCTCGCGGCGCGCCGGAACGGCTCGTCCGTGTACCCGGGCAGTCGGACCACCGGAGCGGTCCAGGTCGACGGGTCGTCACGGTCGAAGCCGGTGTCGGGCCACATCCGGTCCACGCACTGCTCGGCGGTCTCCCGGGAGAAGGCTCCCTCGATGCGGACGAACCCGTCCATCTCGAACCTGCTGACCTGCGCGTCGTCGAGTGTCACCGGGTCACGGTAGCGTTCGGCCGACAGCACCCGCACCGCATTTGTTTCCTGACGGCACCCCTGCCAACGGCCGGCGCGCCGACGGCACCGACCTGCCACCGACACCCGGGAGTTCCCATGGCCGAAGCCCTGATCGCCGCCGTCTCCGGACGGATGCCCGAGATCGACCGGGACGCGTTCGTCGCGCCGACCGCCGTGGTGCTGGGCTCGGTCCGGCTCGCGGCGGGGGCGAGCGTCTGGTACCACGCTGTCCTGCGCGGCGACTGCGAGTCGATCACCGTGGGCGCGGGCACCAACATCCAGGACAACTGCACGGTCCACGCCGACCCCGGCTTCGCCGTCGTACTCGGCGAGCGGATCTCGGTGGGCCACAACGCGGTGCTGCACGGCTGCACCATCGGCGACGACGTCCTGGTCGGCATGGGGGCGACGGTGCTGAACGGTGCGGTGGTCGGCGCGGGCTCGCTGGTGGCGGCCGGCGCGGTGGTCCCGCAGGGAATGCAGGTCCCGCCGGGCTCGCTGGTGGCCGGGGTCCCGGCCAGGGTGCGCCGGGAGCTGACCGACGAGGACCTCGCCGCGATCAAGCTCAACGCCGAGGGCTACCTGCTGCTGAGCGGCGAGCACCGGGCCGCGTTCGAGTAACCGGGCGGGTGTGCTCCGACCGGGTGAAGGCGGCGGGGGCCCGGTGCTGACGCACCGTGCCCCCGCCCGCGCGAAGGCGACCGCCGACGGGCCAGCGGCCCCCGGCGGTGTGTTCGGCAGCCGTCAGAGCGCGCCGGACTCGGAGACGACGATCTTGGACTTGGTGGCACCGCTGCGGGAGCCGAGGCCCTCGATCTTCTTGACCAGCGCCATGCTGGCCTCGTCGGCGACCTCGCCGAACACCACGTGCTTGCCGTCCAGCCACGGCGTCACCACCGTGGTGACGAAGAACTGCGAGCCGTTGCTGTTCGGGCCGGCGTTGGCCATCGAGAGCAGGCCCGGACGGTCGTGCTTGAGGGTGAAGTTCTCGTCGGCGAACTTCTCGCCGTAGATGCTCTTGCCGCCCGTGCCGTTGCCGCGGGTGAAGTCGCCGCCCTGCAGCATGAACTCGGGGATGACCCGGTGGAACGGCGAGCCGGCGTAGCCGAAGCCCTGCTCCCCGGTGCACAGGGCGCGGAAGTTCTCGGCGGTCTTCGGGACCACGTCGTCGAACAGGTTGAAGGAGATCCGCCCGGCGGGGGCGTCGTCAATGGTGATGTCGAAGTAGACCTTGGTTGTCATGCTGACATCCTGACACTGCCCGGCCCCGAGTTCGAATCACGCCCCCACCCGGCGGCCGGACCTGCCCGTTCGGACGACTTCGCGGCTGGGACGGTTTCGTTCGTCCGCGCCCTGGTGACTCCTCCCAGCGGCCCGGAACGGTCAACCCCAGCCGTCGAAAACCGAGTGGAGCCGCCGCATGTCCGACGTGGCCTTCGTCGCCGTCACGATCGTCGTGTTCGCCGTTCTCGCCCTGATCGCCAGGGGAGTGGAGAAGCTGTGAGCGCGGACAACATCGTCGGCCTGGTGGTGTCCATCGGGCTGGTCGGCTACCTGGTGCTGGCACTGATCAAGCCGGAGAAGTTCTAGTGGACCCTACTCTGGCCGGATTCCTGCAGGCGCTGGCTCTGGTCGCCGCCCTGGCGCTGTCGCACCGCCCGCTGGGCGACTACATGGCGCACATCCTCACCAGCGCCCGGCATCTGCGGGGCGAGCGGCTGACCTACCGGCTGATCGGGGTGGACGGCGACGCCGACCAGACCTGGTACGTCTATCTGCGCAGCATGCTGGCCTTCTCGGCCATCTCGGTGCTGTTCCTGTACGCGTTCCAGCGGCTGCAGAACCACCTGTGGCTCTCCCTCGGCTTCCCCGCCGTGCCCGCGCCCACCGCGTGGAACACCGCCGCCTCCTTCGTCACCAACACCAACTGGCAGTCCTACTCCGGTGAGTCGACCATGGGCCATCTGGTGCAGATGGCCGGTCTGGCGGTGCAGAACTTCGCCTCCGCCGCGGTCGGCATCGCCGTCGTCGCCGCCCTGATCCGGGGCTTCACCCGGCACCGGACCGACCGGGTCGGCAACTTCTGGACCGACCTGACCCGGATCGTGCTGCGGCTGCTGCTTCCGGTCTCGGTGCTGTTCGCGATCGTCTTCGTGGCAGCCGGGATGGTGCAGAACCTGCACGCCGCCCACACCGTCGCCACGCTGGCCGGCGGCAGCCAGTCGATCACCGGCGGCCCGGTGGCCTCGCAGGAGGTCATCAAGGAGCTCGGCACCAACGGTGGCGGCTTCTACAACGCCAACTCCGCGCACCCGTTCGAGAACCCGAACCCGTTCACCAACTGGCTGGAGATCTACCTGCTGCTGGTGATCTCCTTCTCGCTGCCGCGCACCTTCGGCACGATGATCCGCGACCACCGCCAGGGCTACGCGATCCTCGCGGTGATGTCGCTGTTCTGGGTCGCCTCCGCCTCGCTGATGACCTTCTTCGAGTGGCAGCACCACGGAACGGCTTCGCAGGCCGCGCATGCGGCGATGGAGGGCAAGGAGGTCCGCTTCGGGATCGCCGCCACCGCCCTGTTCGCCTCCTCCACCACGCTCACCTCCACCGGCGCGGTCAACGCCGCGCACGACTCGCTGACCGCGCTCGGGGGCGGCATCGCCATCTTCGACATGATGCTCGGTGAGATCGCCCCCGGCGGTACCGGATCGGGCCTCTACGGCATGCTGGTGCTGGCCGTGGTGACGGTGTTCGTGGCCGGGCTCATGGTCGGCCGCACCCCGGAGTACCTGGGCAAGAAACTGAGCTCGCGGGAGATGAAGTTCGCCTCCCTCTACATCCTGACCACCCCGGCGATCGTGCTGATCGGCACCGGTGTCGCGATGTCGTTCACGGCCGAGCGCGCGGCCATGCTGAACAACGGCGCGCACGGCTTCTCCGAAGTCCTGTACGCCTTCACCTCCGCGGCCAACAACAACGGCTCCGCGTTCGCCGGACTGACCGTCACCAGCACCTGGTGGAACAGCGCGCTGGGCCTGGTGATGCTGTTCGGCCGGTTCCTGCCGATGGTGTTCGTACTGGCGCTGGCCGGCTCGCTGGCCCGGCAGCATCCGGTCCCGGCCGGAGCCGGGACGCTGCCCACCCACAACACGCTGTTCGTCGGGATGCTCTCGGGCGTGGTGCTGATCGTCGTCGGACTCACCTACTTCCCGGCCCTGGCCCTGGGACCGCTCGCGGAAGGCCTGCACTGATGAGCACCGACACCCCCGCCGCCACGCCGGACCTGCCCGACACCCACCGGGTCTCCGGCGGTCTGATGGACCCCAAGCAGCTGATGGCCTCGCTCCCCGACGCGGTGCGCAAGGTCGACCCCCGGGTGATGGTCAAGAACCCGGTGATGTTCGTGGTCGAGGTCGGCTCGCTGCTGACCACCTACTCCGCGATCCGTCAGACCAGCGTGTTCGCCTGGGTGATCACCGTGTGGCTGTGGCTGACCGTGGTGTTCGCCAACCTGGCCGAGGCCGTGGCCGAGGGCCGCGGCAAGGCCCAGGCCGACACCCTGCGCCGTACCAAGACCGACACCGTCGCCCGCCGGGTCGAGGGCGGCTGGTCCCCCGGGGCCACCGAGGTGCGCGAGAGCGAGGTGGCGGCCACCGAACTGCGGCTGGGCGACTTCGTGGTGGTCGAGGCCGGCCAGATCATCCCCGGCGACGGCGACGTGGTCGAGGGCGTAGCGAGCGTGGACGAGTCGGCGATCACCGGCGAGTCCGCGCCGGTGATCCGCGAGTCCGGCGGCGACCGCTCGGCCGTGACCGGCGGCACCAAGGTGCTCTCCGACCGCATCGTCGTGAAGATCACCTCCGAGCCCGGCAAGACCTTCATCGACCGCATGATCGCCCTGGTCGAGGGTGCGGCCCGGCAGAAGACGCCGAACGAGATCGCCCTCAACATCCTGCTGGCCTCGCTGACGATCGTGTTCCTGCTGGCCGTGGTCACCCTGCAGCCGATGGCCAAGTACGCCGGCGCCGAGCAGACCATCGTCGTCCTGGTCGCCCTGCTGGTGGCGCTGATCCCGACCACCATCGGCGCACTGCTCTCCGCGATCGGCATCGCCGGTATGGACCGGCTGGTCCAGCGCAACGTGCTGGCCATGTCCGGCCGCGCCGTCGAGGCCGCCGGCGACGTCTCCACCCTGCTGCTCGACAAGACCGGCACCATCACCTTCGGCAACCGCCAGGCCGCCGAGTTCCTCACCGTCGGCGAGGTCCAGGTCGCCCGGCTCGCCGACGCCGCCCAGTTGTCCTCGCTGGCCGACGAGACCCCCGAGGGCCGCTCCATCGTCGTCCTGGCGAAGGAGAAGTACGGACTACGGGCCCGGCACCAGGGCGAGCTGTCGCACGCCACCTGGATCGAGTTCACCGCCCAGACCCGCATGTCCGGCGTCGATCTCGACGAACCGTCAGGAGTGCACGCCACCCGCAAGGGTGCGGCCGGCTCGGTCGCCGCCTGGGTCCGCGACAACGGCGGCAGCACCGGCCAGGAGCTGGACCTCGCGGTCGAGCGGATCTCCAACCTCGGCGGCACCCCGCTGGTCGTCGCCGAGCAGGCGCCGGGATCCCCGGCCCGGGTGCTGGGGGTGATCTACCTCAAGGACGTGGTCAAACAGGGCATCAAGGAGCGCTTCGAGGACCTGCGGATGATGGGCATCAAGACCGTCATGATCACGGGTGACAACCCGCTGACGGCCGCCGCCATCGCCGAGGAGGCCGGTGTCGACGACTTCCTCGCCGAGGCCACCCCCGAGGACAAGATGGCCCTGATCCGCACCGAACAGGAGGGCGGCAAGCTGGTCGCCATGACCGGCGACGGCACCAACGACGCCCCGGCACTGGCCCAGGCCGACGTCGGCGTGGCCATGAACACCGGTACCTCGGCCGCCAAGGAGGCCGGGAACATGGTGGACCTGGACTCCAACCCCACCAAGCTGATCGAGATCGTCGAGATCGGCAAGCAGCTCCTGATCACCCGCGGCGCCCTGACCACGTTCTCCATCGCCAACGACGTCGCCAAGTACTTCGCGATCATCCCCGCCATGTTCGCCGCGGTGTACCCGGGGCTGAACCACCTCAACATCATGCACCTGCACAGCCCCAAGTCCGCGATCACCTCGGCGATCATCTTCAACGCCCTGATCATCATCGGACTGATCCCGCTGGCCCTGCGCGGAGTGCGCTACAAACCCTCCTCCGCCGGCGCCCTGCTCCGGCGCAACCTCGGCGTCTACGGCCTCGGCGGGCTGGTGCTGCCGTTCGTGGGCATCAAGGTGATCGACCTGATCGTCCAGTTCATCCCCGGCCTGCGCTGAACCGGGCCGATCAAAGGAGCACAACGATGGCCAAGCCCCTGCCGGCGCTGGTCCGGCTGCATCTGACGGGTCTGCGGATCCTGCTGGTCTTCACCGTGGTCTGCGGCATCGCCTACCCGCTGGTGATCACCGGCCTGGCCCAGGTCGCCTTCTCCGGTCAGGCCAACGGCTCGCTGGTGAAGGACGCCAACGGAACGGTCGTCGGATCGTCGCTGCTCGGCCAGAACTTCGTGCTGCGCCGGATCGACCCCAAGGCGCCGCAGCTGCCCGACCCGCGCTGGTTCCAGCCCCGGCCCTCGGCCGCCGGGAGTGACGGGTACGACCCGACCGCCTCCGGCGCCACCAACCTCGGCCCCAACGACACCGGCCTGACCCGGACGATCAAGCTGCGGCGGCTGGCCCTCGCCCTGTTCGACGGGGTCGCCCCGGCCTCGGTACCGGCCGACGCGCTCACCTCCAGCGGTTCGGGCCTCGACCCCGACATCTCCCCGGCCTACGCTTATGAGCAGGTCAACCGGGTCGCCAGGGCCCGCCGACTGGCACCGGCCCGGGTCCGGTCCCTGGTCGCGTCGAACATCCGCGGACGCAGCCTCGGGTTCCTGGGCCAGCAGCGGGTCGACGTGCTGACCCTCAACCTGGCCCTCGCCCGGCTCGGCTGACCCCAGCGCCAGGTCCGCACGGACCTGGGAACGGCCCGGCGAAGGGACTTCCGGTGACCCGCCCGCACAGCACCGAGGCACGCGGCCACACCCGGACCACCCCGGGCCGGCTCAAGGTCTACCTGGGCGCCGCACCAGGCGTCGGCAAGACCTACCGGATGCTGGACGAGGCCCGCCGCCGGGCCGATCGTGGCACCGACGTGGTCGTCGGCTTCGTGGAGTGCCACCGGCGCAGCCGCACCGAGGAGCGGCTGACCGGCCTGGAGGTCATGCCCCGGCTGGACCGCGAGTACCGGGGCGCCCACTTCACCGAGATGGACGTGGACGCGGTGCTGGCCCGCCGTCCCGAGGTCGCCCTGGTCGACGAGCTCGCCCACACCAACGTCCCCGGCGGACGCAACGCCAAGCGCTGGGAGGACGTGCGGGAACTGCTCGACGCCGGTATCGACGTGCTGACCACGGTGAACATCCAGCACCTGGAGTCCCTCAACGACGTGGTCCACAAGATCACCGGTGTGCCGCAGCGGGAGACCGTCCCCGACGAGGTGGTCCGCCGGGCCGACCAGATCGAGCTGGTCGACATGCCGCCGGAGGGGCTGCGCCGCCGGATGGTGCACGGCAACGTCTACGGGCCGGAGAAGGTCGACGCGGCGCTGTCCAACTACTTCCGGGTCGGCAATCTGATCGCGCTGCGCGAGCTCGCCCTGCTCTGGCTGGCCGGACGGGTCGACGAGGGCCTGCAGCGCTATCGCGCCGAGCACGGCATCGGCGGGGTCTGGGAGACGCGCGAGCGGGTGGTGGTGGCGCTCACTGGTGGGCCCGAGGGTGAGACGCTGATCCGCAGGGCCACCCGGATCGCCGACCGGGCCTCCGGCGGCGACCTGCTCGCCGTGCACATCGCCCGCAGCGACGGACTGGCCGACGCCTCCCCCGCCGCGATGTCGGAGCAGCGCCGGCTGGTCGAGAGCCTCGGCGGCAGCTACCACTCCGTCGTCGGCGACCACATCCCCACCGCCCTGCTGGACTTCGCCCGCGCCGAGAACGCCACCCAGCTGGTGCTGGGCACCAGCCGACGCGGGCGACTGTCCCGCTCGCTCACCGGCCCGGGGATCGGCGAGACCACCGTCGAACTGTCCGGCGACATCGACGTCCACATGGTCACCCACGAGGCGTCAGGACGCGGACGGCGGCTGCCCGCCCCGGACCGGCCGCATCCGACCATGCGCAGGGTGGCCGAGGCGACGGCCGCGGTGCTGGTGCCGGTGCTGCTCACGCTGGTGCTCACGCAGACCCGCGGCTCGCTCAACCTGACCAGCGACGCCCTGCTCTACCTGCTCACCGTGGTCGGCATCGCCTGCCTGGGCGGTGTGCTGTCCGCGCTGCTGGCGGCGGTGAGCGCCTCACTGCTGCTCAACTACTACTTCATCCCGCCGATCCGGCGCTTCACCATCGACCAGCCCAACAACGTCCTGGCCCTGCTCGCCTTCGCCGTCGTCGCGCTGACCACGGCCACTATCGTCGACCGGGCCACCCAGCTCTCGCACCGCGCGGCCCGGGCCACCGCCGAGGCGGAGACCCTCTCGGTGCTGGCCCACAGCGTGCTCGGCGGCGAGCAGGCGATCCCGGCGCTGCTCTCCCGGCTGCGGGAGACCTTCGCCATGGACAGCGTGACCCTGGTCCGCCGGCGCCCGCGCCGCCCCGACGTGGTCCTCGCCACCGCCACCAGAAACACCCCCGACCCCGCACCCGACGTCACCACGCCACCCGCCGAGCCCGCCGTGGAGGAGGTCGCGGTGGCGGACGACGCCGTCCTGCTGCTGCACGGACGTCCGCTGCCGGCGGCGGACCGCCGGGTGCTCACCGCCTTCGCCGCGCACATGGGCGCGGCGCTGGAGCGGGAGCGGCTGACCGAGGCGGCGGCCGAGGCCGAACCCATCGAGGCCGCCAACGAGTCGCGCGCCGCGCTGCTGGCCGCCGTCAGCCACGACCTGCGCGACCCGCTCGCGCGCGCCCTCGGTTCCGTCGCCGCGCTGGACCGGCCGGACGCCGACCTCCCGCCCGAGCGGCGGCGCCGGCTCGTCGCCGCTTCGCACGCGGCCCTCACCCGGCTGTCCCGGCTCTCCGACGACCTGATGGACCTCAGCCGCCTGCACAGCGGCACGCTCACCCCCGACCTGCGGCCGACCGCCCTGGCCGAGCCGTTCGCCGCCGCCAGGGAGGCCCTGGGCGCGGTGCCCGCGACCGTACGGGACAACGGGCTCGACACCGTGCCGGCGGTGCTGGCGGATCCGACCCTGGTTGCCCGGATCCTGGCCAACCTGCTGGACAACGCCCTGCTGCGGACGCCCGCCGGAGCCGAGGTGCAGGTCACCGCCGGCGCGCTGCGCGACCGGGTCGAGCTGCGGGTGGCCGACCGGGGCCCCGGCGCCCCGGTGACCGACTGCGACAGCGTCTTCGACCCGTTCCCGGCCGGCGCCGACGCCGAGACCGACCCGCGCGGTGCCGCCGGCGCCCGGCTCCCGCTGGCACTGGCCCGCGGATTCGCCGAGGCGATGGCCGGAACCCTGACGCCCGAGGACACCCCCGGCGGAGGACTCACCATGGTGCTCTCGCTCCGCACCGCCGAGGCGAACTGACGTACCGCCCGGTCAAGGCCGCGTCAAGGACGCTTCCCGGCTCATCAGGGAAGCGTCACTGGCGGCGGACCGTCCCGGCCCGTCCGGACCGTCAGTGGCGGAACTCGCCCAGGCGGGGGCGGACGCCGATCAGGCAGAGCAGCAGTACCAGCGCCGCACCGCCCGCCAGCATCGGGATGCGCGCCGAGAGTTCGCTGCCGCCCCGGTGCGCGGCGGCGGTGAAGGCGTCGTCGTTGATGGCGATCACCTTCTGCAGGGCGGCGTCATGGGCGGTGAAGTCGGCGTCGGAACCGCCCTGCGCCATGCTGACGCCGTAGACGATGGCGTCCTGCTGCCGGCCCTGGGCCACCAGCGAGCGGATGGTGCGGTCGTCGCGCTCGTAGGCCTGGTACGCGGTCAGCGCCTGCTCGGCGGCGGCGCGTTCGCCGGTGAAGGTGATGTTGCGGAACTCGTCGCCGTAGAAGCCGCCGAAGCGCACGTCGGCGTGGTTCGCCTGGTAGGTGGTGACCGCCGCGGCCAGTTGGGCGTCGTAGTCGCTGATGGTGACGCCGGGGAGCGAGGCTATCCGCACCGAGGCCGCCTCGAAGGCGTCCTGGTACTGCCCGGCGCGGCCCTGGTCGAGCAGGTAGCGGCTCTCGTCGGCGTTGGCGTCGTAGGCGACGGCACGGGCCCGGGTGAGCGCGACCACCGAGTCGAAGGCGTCGTGGCGGGCCACCCGCATCTGCTCGCCCTCGTCGGACCAGAGCGAACCGGCCAGCGCCACCAGCGTGACGGCGACCAGCGTCGCCGCCGCCAGCGCCGGGTTCACGATCCGCCGGAACCGGCGGGCCAGCCACAGCTGCAGCCCCAGCAGCGACAGCAGCAGCACCGTCCCGAGCGCCACGGTCCACAGCCCGGCGGTGCTCAGCGCCGAGCGCTCGGCGGTGTAGCTGCGGTTGTAGGCGTCGTTGTTCGCCTGCACCAGGCGGTCCGCCGCCGGCAGCAGGGCGGTCCGCATCAGGTCGGTGGCCTTGCGGTACTGGGCCAGCGCGGTCGGGTCGGGGTGTCCCGCGCCCGCGTGCGTCCGGTCGTTGAGCTCCATCGCCCGGGCCGCGAGGTCCTGGTAGCTGCCCATGCCGTCCAGCACGGCCGCCAGCGACTGCTGGACCTCGGTGTCGCCGGCCGCGTCCAGGGTGGCGTGCTGCAGATCGCGGTCGGCGTCGGTACGGTCCTGCGCGTACTGGGTCAGCGCGGTGGCGCGCTGGGCCGACAGCCGCGGGTCGTCACCGAAGACCAGCAGGTTCGCGGTCTGCGCGTCGAGGTCGGTCAGCGACTGGTAGAGCGCGGTGGCGTCGAGCACCTGCGGTGCCTGATGGTCCGTCACCGTCGACCAGGTGTTCTGCGCCCCCAGCGCGGAGGTGACCACGACCGCACCCAGCACCGCGGTCAGCAGCACGCAGCCCACGGTGGCCAGCCGCAGCCGGGACGGGACGTCCCGGCGCCGCACCCGGCGCGGCAGCCGGACGGCCGAGAGCCCTCGCCGTCCGGGGCCGCGCGGTGCCGTCCCCTCCGGGCGCAGGAGGTCCACCCCGGCTGCCGCGTCTGCCTCTGGTCTGTGCTCGCCGACCGTCGTCATGGTCCCGTACTGCCCTCTCCGCGGGCGGTCCTGCCTCGGACCGGCCCGTGCCCCTGCGGTTCCCGACGAACCGGTCTGTCAAGGGAGGCGGCGCCCTGCCGACGGTCCTGCGGTGCGACGGGCTCCACCACCCCCACCCTGTGCCCGTCACCGCGCATCCCGGGCGGCCGGAACAGCCCCCCGGCCGACGACTCTGCCCATCCCCGGCCTCCCCCGTCACCGGCCCTGACACCCTTCTGACGGGTCCGCCCCGGATCTTGACGCATCCTTGGCGGTACTCCCCCCGCGGCCGGTGCGTACGGGCCCCGGCGACCGCCGGCCGCCAAGGCCCGGCTAAGGGCCCGACAAGGAACGGTCACCCCGCGTCAGGAGCGCGCCAGGAGGCGTCAGGGCCACGCCAGGACGACCCTCCGGAGCTTGCCGGGCGTCGCCGGCACCGGCTGGGATGGACGGCATGGGACCTGGCAGCCGCAGCACCGACCGCGCCGTGACGGCGCCGGTCCATGCCGGCCGACGCCATGAGGACCGGCCGCCCCATCCCGGGCCCGGCCGTTCCCGCCCGTGCGCGACGCCGCACGCGGCCCTGTCCGCGATAACGCGCTGACGCCGCGCGCTTCTTCCGTCGCGCCGACGGCTCCCACGCCGTCCCCATCACCCCGGACCCGGCACCGCCCGGCCCCTTGCCGACCCGCGTGCCCGTGATCCCCGTACCGATCGATTGGACCAACCGTGCCTTCCGACCCCCAGCTCTTCGCCGACCGCACCGCACTGGTCACCGGTGCCACCGAGGGCATCGGCCACCAGACCGCGCTGGGCCTCGCGCTCGGCGGCGCACGTGTGATCGTGCACGGCCCGAGCGCGGAGAGCACCGGCGCCGCGGTCGAGCGCCTGGTCGCGGCCGGCGCCCCGGCCTCCGCACTGGAGCAGGCGGTGGCCGACTTCGCGCACCTGGACCAGGTCCGTGAGCTGGCCGTGCGCCTGGCCGACCACCACGAGACGCTGGACCTGCTGGTGCTGAACGCCGCGATCACCGGGCCCGAGCGGCGAACCCTGACCGACGCCGGCAACGAGCTCTGCTTCCAGGTCAACCACCTCGCCCCGTACCTGCTCACCCGGCTGCTGGAGCGACCGCTGAACCGGGGCGCGGACAGCAGGCTGGTCGCGCTCAGCTCCAGCCTGCACCGCACCGCCAACATCGACTGGACCGACCTGACCCGGGCCAAGCGCTACTCCCGGATCGCCGCGTACGGGCAGTCCAAGCTCGCGCTGACCACCTTCGTCACCGAGCTGGCCCGCTGGCTCCCGGAGGGGCACACCGCGCTCACGGTGCACCCGGGCGTCGCCGAGACCGCGATCCGCCCGCTCTACGGCACCTCGGGACGCCCCGCCGCGGAGGTCGCCGAGACCGTCCTGCGGCTCTGCTCCCCCGCCACCCCGGTGGTCAACGGCGGCTACTACGACGGGCTCACCCCGTCCCCGGCCGGCGCCCAGGTCGCCGACAAGCGCTCGGTCGACCGGCTGCTGAAGCTCAGCGAGCGGCTCACCCAGCGGGTGCCGCAAGCGGCCTGACCATGCGCCACGCCCCCTTCCACCGAAGCACCACGACAAGGAACCCATGTCCAAGCGCGCCCGCAAGAAGCACGACCGCCGCAAGAAGGGCGGCAACCACGGTGGCCGCCCCGGCTCCTGACCGCCGCTAGCCACCCCGTCGGCAACCACCGCGGCGAAAGCAGCAGTGGCGACAGCGCCGGCAGCCACCGAAACGGCGGGAAGCGGCCGGGGCCGGGGACGCGACGTCCCCGGCCCCGGCCGTCACTCCGTCAGCCGGCCAGCAGCTTCTGCTTGGCCTGCTGGAACTCCTCGTCGCTCAGCGCCCCGCTGGTGCGCAGCTCCGCCAGCTTGGCGAGCTGGTCCACGTCGCCGGAGCCGCCCGACGCGGTGGCGCCCACCGCGCCGCCGCCGGGTTCGCCCGCGGCATCGCGCACATACGCCTTGAACGCGTCCTCGCTCCGCTGCCTGGCCTCCAGATCACGCTGGCCCATGGACTTGCCCCGGACGATGACGTAGGCGAGCACGCCGACGAAGGGCAGCACAATCACCAGGACGATCCATCCGGCCTTGGCCCAGCCGCCCATGTCATGGCTGCGGAAGATGTCAGTGATGATCTTGAACAGCAGGAAGAACCACAGGATCCAGATGAAGAATTCGAACATGGACCAGAAGATGCTGAGCAAGGGGTAGTTGTTCATGACCGCTCCCGTCGCAGCGCAGTAGCCTCCGAAGAAATGGCTACAAAAGGTTGATATCACCCAAAACGCCCACCCGCGCGATGTGAGTCATCCTCCTGCGCCCGCCCGAGCCTGCCCTCGGACCCCGCTTCGGCCCGGTTCCGCACCCCGTCACCGGCGCTGCACTGATGCGCGGCAATCGCCCGAACGGCGGTGCGCTCACGAGGTGACGCCGCTCCCGGGCCGGACCGGGGGGCCGATGGCCGCGCTGAGCACCGCGGTGTTGGGCAGCAGCATCGGGCCCTCCGAGGTGCGCAGTTCGACGAAGATCAGCGTCATGTCGGTGACCTCGCCGTAGATCCGGCCGCCCAGCGGCCCGGACTGGACGCTGATCTCCTCGCCCACGGTGAACGGCCGGGCCACCAGCAGGACCAGCCCGGCGAAGATGTTGCCGAGCACCGGCTGCGCGGCGATCCCCAGGATCACCCCGGTCAGCGCCCCGCCGAGGATCAGCCTGCTCCACGGCACCTGCAGCAGGCTGAGCGCCCCGAGGATCACCAGGGCATAGCCGCTCAGCAGGCAGATCACCCGCAGCGGCGCGGTGCGCGCGTCACCGAAGCGGTGCGGCAGCAGCCGGAGCAGGTCGTCGGTCGCGCCGCGTACCGCGATCAGCGCGAAGACCAGGAACACGATCGCGCTGACCCCGGCGATCAGCCGGTACACCAGGTGGTTGTGCGCACCCGGCTCGCCGAGCAGTCCGCCGTAGGTGCTGGAGATCACCAGACCGGCGACCGCGAGGGTCGTCGTGACGATCGCCCGCCGGGTACGGATGGCGCCACGCCAGCGGCCGTCACCGCGAGGCGGCTTCCCGGCCGGTCCGGCTGTTCCGCCCTCCGGGTCTGCCCCGTGCTCCTGTTCCATTGGCACATCCTGACAGGCCGACAGGCCGATCCACGATCTTCCTCACGGCCCGTTTACGGATCAGCGGGTATCAACGTAGGGACGGCGCGTCGGGCGCCCGTCCACGTCGATCGAGCCCCAGGAACACGAGCCATGTCGAGCGAACCCGCGCCCTTTGGAGACGACTGGGACGAGGTGGTCCTCGACGAGGCGTTCGCCCGTTCCGCACCGGTCCACGAACCCTCCGGCCGGGCCCGGATGCTCAGTGCCCGCTGGAAGCGGGAGGCCCCGGAGCCCCAGCCCTGGCGCAGCGACAAGCCGCCGGCCAGCTGGTTCTGGAGCCGCGCCCGCAGCAGGCGCCGCTTCCGCCGCCGACCCGAGCCCTGACCGAGTCCTGACCCGGACCGCTCACCCGAGCCTCTGACGCGGCGTCAGCCCCGGACCGCTACCCGAGCCCCTGACGCGGGCGTCAGCCCCGGCCCCCGGCCCACATCGCGATCCGGTCGGCGATCCGCCCGGCGCCACGGGCCCGGCGCCGCCGGGCCTGGATACCGTAGACGGGTCGTCGTGTCGCGCGCCTGCGGCGTCGCCGCCGCAACGGCCGCCCGTCCATCCCGACCTGCCAGGCCATCTGCCGGCTCACGTACTCCCCCTGGATCGGGCGCCCCCGGCCCGTCGATTTCCATACTTGCGCAATTCGGCAACTGTTCGCCAGCACTATCCGTGAAGAAGCGCGCTCGGCGGGCCCATGGGACGATGGATGGCCGTGGGCCACTCCGACATCGAGCCCATCCCCTCCGCCCGGATCCGATCGGGCCGATCCCCTGCCTGACCAGGGGCGTTCATCACACTCTTGCGCAATCGTGCAACCTTCTCGCGGACCGGAAACGGCTTCACCGTCGAGGTCGGCGAGCGTCCCACATCGGGCCGAGCGAGCGAGGGGAGTCAGCATGAGCAGGCGGGACGGCGGAGCGCCTCGTGACGGCGACTCCTCCCACATAGCCGGTACGCCCGACTCCGGTACGACGCCACGCTCCCGGCGGCGCCGGATCCTCCGGGTCGTCGCCTGGATCACCGTGTGCCTGGTGCTGCTCACCGCCGGCGCGGGCGCCTGGGTCTACACCCACCTCTTCCGCGCCATCGCCACCGTCAGCCTGGCCGGGGTGAAGCACCAGCCCGCACCGGCGAAGGCCGACCCCCAGGGCAACACCCCGGTGAACCTGCTGCTCCTGGGCTCGCAGACGCGCGACGGCCAGCACGGGGTGAATCTGGGCAACTCCTCGAAGCTCGGCACCAACATCTCCGACACGGCCATGCTGGTGCACATCAACGCCGAGAAGCAGTGGGCGGTGGTGGTGTCGATTCCGCGCGACCTGATCGCCCCGCGCCCGGAGTGCCAGGGCCGCAACGACCCGGGAGTGAACGTTCCGGCCGCCGACGCGGCGATGTTCGACCTGGCGATGAACCTCGGCGGTCCCGCCTGCGCGGTGGCCACCGTCGAGCAGATGACCGGGATCCGGATCGACCACTTCGTCGAGGTGACCTTCAACGCGTTGCAGGACCTCACCGACGCCGTCAACGGCGTCACGGTCTGCGTACCGCCGCCGGGCATCAACGACCCGAACTACAGCGGCCTGGTCCTCAGCCCCGGGATGCACACGGTCAGCGGCGCGCAGGCGCTGGAGTTCGTCCGGGACCGGCACGGTGTCGGCGACGGCAGCGACCTGGGACGGATCCAGTACCAGCAGATGTTCGTCTCCTCGCTGTTCACCAAGCTGACCAGCAACGGCACCCTGTCCAATCCGGTCACGCTCTACAACATCGCGAGCGCGGTGACCCGCAACCTGACCGTGGACACCGGCCTGAAGTCGCTGCCCGCGCTGGTCTCGCTGGCCGAGAGCGTCAAGAACCTCAAGGCACACGACATCGAGATGATCACCGCCCCCTACGCGTACGACCCGGCGGATGTGAACCGGGTGATCCCGGGCGCCGGTTTCGACCAGGTCTGGGAGGACCTGCGCAAGGACCAGCCGCTGCCGGGGTCCACCGCCGCCAGGGAGTTCGGCACCACCGCCCCCTCCACCGCCCCGGCCGCGAGTTCACCGGCACCCGCCACGACCGTGACCGGCTCCGGGACGCCCGCACCGACGCCGGTGCCGCTGTCCTCGCTCGCCGTCCAGGTGTTCAACGGCACCACGACCCCGGACCTGGCCACCAACGCCGCCGCCACGCTCACGGCGCTCGGCGTGCGGGCCTCCGTCGGCGGCGGCGACTACATCGGCTACACCCGGACCGAGATCGACTACCCGCCCGGGGAGCAACTCGCGGCGCAGGCCCTGGCGACGCAGGTGGCCGGCGCGGATCTGCGGCAGAACAGCAGCGTGAGTGCGCTGACCCTGGTCCTCGGCGACAACGCGCCCGCCGGCCTCAGGACTCCCCCCGGTACGACCGGGGCGGCGGGGTCGGCCGGCCCGACGCCCACGCCGTCGATCAGCGCAGAGACCCGCACCGGCGACCAGAACATCTGCTCCAGCCTGCCCACCCCGGTCGACTACGGAGGACACCCGTAGCCGACCGGGGACGACCCTGGGGGGGTCCTGGGGTCGGTCAGCCCTTGCGGGCCTTGATCTCGGCGGTGAGCTGGGGCAGGACCGCGAACAGGTCACCCACCACGCCGTAGTCGGCCAGCTCGAAGATCGGCGCCTCGGCGTCCTTGTTCACCGCCACGATCGTCTTCGAGGTCTGCATCCCGGCCCGGTGCTGAATCGCCCCCGAGATCCCGTTCGCGATATACAACTGCGGCGACACCTGCTTACCCGTCTGCCCCACCTGGTTGCTGTGCGGATACCAACCCGCGTCCACCGCGGCCCGGCTCGCGCCCACCGCCGCACCCAGCGAGTCCGCAAGCTCCTCCACCACACCGAAACCCTCGGCCGCACCCACCCCACGACCACCCGAGACCACGATCGCCGCCTCGGTCAGCTCCGGACGCCCGGTCGACACCCGCGCCGTCCGCGAAACCACCCGCGTCCCGCTGGCGGCCGCACCGAACTCCACCGCCACCGCCTGCACCGCACCCGCGGCCGGAGCCGCCTCCGGACCCACCGCGTTCGGCTTCACCGTAATCACCGGCACCCCCCGCGACACCCGCGAGGTCGTGCTGAACGACGCCGCGAACGCCGACTGCGTCGCCACCGGACCACCATCACCCGCGGTCACGTCCACCGCATCGGTGATCACACCCGACCCCAGCCGCAACGCCAGCCGCGCCGCGACCTCCTTACCCTCCCCCGAGGACGTCACCAGCACCGCCACCGGGCTGCCGGCCCCGGCGATCTGCTCCAGCGCATCCACCTTCGGCACCACCAGGAACTCGCCGAACTCCGCAGCATCGGCCGTGTACACCGTCGCCGCACCGAACTCACCCAGCTTCACCGCCAGCTCCGCCGCCGCCGCACCGGCGCCCAACAGCACCGCCGACGGCTCACCGATCCGACGCGCCAGCGTCAACAGCTCCAGCGCCGGCTTGCGGACAGCACCGTCCACGTGATCCACCAGGACCAGGACTTCACCCATAACTCAGCTCTCCAAAGAAATTCAACGTCGACAAGGGGATGCGGGATGCGAGCCCGGGGCTCTAGATGAACTTCTGCGCGGCGAGGTACTCGGCCAGCTGCCTGCCGCCCTCGCCCTCGTCCTTGACGACCGTCCCCGCCGTCCGCGCCGCACGCGCCGCCACCGCGTCGACCACGGTCCACGCACCGGCCAGACCGACCTCCTCCGCCCCGATCCCCAGATCATCCAGGTCGAACCCCTGCACCGGCTTCTTCTTCGCCGCCATGATCCCCTTGAACGACGGGTACCGCGCCTCACCGGACTGGTCGGTCACCGACACCACCGCCGGCAACGACGCCTCCAGCAGCTCCGTGGCACCGTCGCCGTCCCGACGACCCCTCACCACCGTGCCCTCGACACTGACCTCGGACAGCAGCGTCACCTGCGGCACACCCAGACGCTCGGCCAGCAACGCCGGCACCACACCCATCGTCCCGTCCGTCGACGCCATCCCACACACCACCAGATCGAACCCGGTCCGCTCCAACGCCTTCGCCAGCACCAGCGAGGTCCCGATCACATCGGTCCCGTGGATGTCCTCGTCATTGACGTGCACCGCCTTGTCCGCACCCATCGACAACGCCTTGCGCAACGCGTCCTTCGCATCGTCCGGACCCACCGTCAACACCGTCACCTCCGCGTCCCCCGACGCCTCAGCGATCCGCAACGCCTGCTCCACCCCGTACTCGTCCAGCTCCGAGAGCAGACCGTCAACGGAATCCCGATCGGTCGTGTTGTCATCGGCAAAGCGACGGTCACCGGTCGCATCGGGCACGTACTTCACACAGACAACGATCCTCAAGCTCACGGCCTGTCTCCCTTTACAGTCAGTGGTGGTGTGGCAGTGGTGGTGTGGCAGTGGTGGACATCGATCGTGCCGACCAGCGGCGCGGCGGTCAGGGCAGGTTGCGGGCCATGACGATGCGCTGGACCTGGTTGGTGCCCTCGTAGATCTGGGTGATCTTGGCGTCGCGCATCATCCGCTCCAGCGGGTAGTCACGGGTGTAGCCGTACCCGCCCAGGAGCTGGACCGCGTCGGTGGTGATCTCCATCGCGGCGTCGGAGGCGAAGCATTTGGCCGCCGCGCCGAAGAACGTCAGGTCACCGTCACCACGCTGGGAGCGGGCGGCGGCGGCATAGGTGAGCTGCCGGGCCGCCTCCAGCTTCATCGCCATGTCGGCGAGCATGAACTGGATGCCCTGGAACTCGGCGATGGCCCTGCCGAACTGCCTGCGCTCCTTGACGTACCCGGCCGCGTAGTCCAGCGCGCCCTGCGCGATACCCAGCGCCTGGGCCGCGATGGTGATCCGGGTGTGGTCCAGCGTCTTCATCGCGGTCGCGAACCCGGTGCCCTCCGCGCCGATCATCCGGTCCGCCGGAATCCGCACATTGTCCAGGTACACCTCACGCGTCGGCGAACCCTTGATCCCCAGCTTCTTCTCCGGCGCCCCGAACGACACCCCCGCATCGCCCTTCTCCACCACGAACGCCGAGATCCCCCGGCTGCGCAGCTCCGGATCGGTGACCGCCATCACCGTGTAGAACTCGCTCACCCCGGCGTTGGTGATCCACCGCTTGACACCGTTGAGCACCCAGAAGTCCCCGTCGCGCACCGCGCGGGTCTTCATCCCCGCCGCGTCCGAACCCGCGTCCGGCTCCGACAGGCAGTACGAGAACATCCCCTGCCCGCGCGCCAACGGCGCCAGGTACTTCCGCTTCAGCGCCTCGTCCCCCGACAGGATCACCGGCAACGACCCCAGCTTGTTGACCGCCGGAATCAGCGAGGACGACGCACACACCCGCGCCACCTCCTCGATCACGATCACCGTCGCCAGCGCGTCCGCACCCGCACCCCCGTACTCCTCGGGCACATGCACCGCATGCAGATCATTCGCCGTCAGCGCGTCCAGCGCCTCCCGCGGAAACCGCGCCTGCTCATCCACCTCCGCCGCGAAGGGCGCGATCTTGGACTCCGCCAGCGAACGCACCGCATCCCGAAGCATCTCGTGCTCCTCCGAGATCCGGAACAGGTCAAAGTCGTTGCTCATCGCGGTAGCTCTCCAGTCGGCGGCGTCAGCAGAAGGCACTCAGTACCTCTGATTATGCACACCAAGTGCCAAATCTGTAGTCCGGTGCTACGTTTTCCGCCATGACCGAGGTGCCCACCCGACGCCGAGCCGCCCCAGCGGCCAAGACCGCCACAGCGTCCAAGACCGCCGGCACAGCCAAGCCGCCGATGCGGGACGCGCTGGTCGCCGCCGCGTTCCAGCTCTTCCCCGAGCGCGGCTTCGAGCAGACGACGGTGGACGACATCGTCGCCCTCGCGGGAGTGGGACGCCGCTCCTTCTTCCGCTACTTCCCCTCCAAGGAGGACGTGGTCTTCCCCGACCACGAACGCTGCCTGGCCGACATGACCGAGTTCCTGGACGCCAGCGCGGACGGCGACGACCCGGTGGCCAGGGTCTGCGACGCCGCCCGGCTGGTACTGCGGATGTACGCGGAGAACCCGGCCTTCTCGGTGCAGCGCTACCAGCTCACCAAGAAGGTCCCCGGGCTGCGCGGCTACGAGCTCTCGGTGGTCTGGCGCTACGAACGGACCCTGGCCGGCTACCTGCGCGGCCGCTACGCCGACCGCACCGACGGGACCATCCGCGCCGACGTGATCGCCGCCTCGGTGGTCGCCGCCCACAACAACGCCCTGCGCTCCTGGCTGCGCGGCGGCGGCCGCGACGACGCGGCCGCCCTCACCGACCAGGCCCTCGACCTGGTCATGCGCACCTGGAGCGGCGAACCCGCCGACGGCGCCGGGGCGACGCCCCCGCCCGAGGACGACGTGGTGGTGGTCATCACCCGGCGCAGCACCCCGCTCTGGCGCGTCGTCAGGGACGTCGAGGCCGCCTTCGACGAGAACTGAGGCGGGCCATCCTTTCGGATAATGGCACTAGGTACCTTTACTGAAGAACACCCCGTACCCTAGGGTCGCAGTGTGCTTCCCTCACAGACGACCACGGCGCCCGCCACGGCGCCCGACGCCGACCACTCAGGGCTCGACTTCCACCGGTGCCGCTGGTGCGGGACCCCCGCGTACCGCCGCCTGCTCTGCCCCAGTTGCGCCTCCCCCGATCTGGAGCCGGCCCACGGCGACGGCGCGGGCGTGCTGACCCGCCGTCTCGGCCGCGAGGACGCGGTACTGGTCCAGATGAACGAGGGCCTCGCCCTCGCCGGACGCCTCGTCGGCACCCACCCCCGCACGGCCTACCCCGGCGCGCCCCTCCGCCTCGTCCCCAGCCCCGACCCCCACCACGGCGAACCCACCTTCGAACTCCTCGACGCCGAACGGTAACGACGTCACGAGAGCACCGGCTCGACCTTCAACGCCCGTCGAGCTCCGCGCGTACCGGCGCGATGATCTCCTCGACGAGCCAACGTGCGGCCCGTGGCGGGTACGGGCTTCGCAGGCTGAGCACGATGTGCGTCATGCCGGCGCCGATGAGCTCCAGGACCGCCCTGCGGTCACCGGCCGGGTCGTCGTAGGAGACGATGTACTGCACCGATCGGGTGATCGTCCGAGGGTCCCGCCCGACGGCCACGCAGTGCGCGTCCAGGACGCGGCTGCGCTGGGTGATGTAGTCCAGGGTGTTGTGCGGCGGGCCGGGGATGTTCCAGATGTCCGCGTGCTCGGCGACCAGACGGAGGGTTCTGGTTCCCCAGCCGCCGATGAGCAGTGGTGGGCCCGCTTGCTGGACCGGCTTGGGCTCGTTGCGGTTGCCCCTGAGCGTGTAGTACTGCCCGTGGAAGTCGAAGACCTCCTCCGTCCACATGCGCTTGAGGATGGCGATCGTCTCGGCCAGGCGGCCGATACCCTCGCCCGGCGGAACCAGGGTCAGACCGTAGGCCTCGTACTCCGCGACGGCGGGGTTCTCGCCGATGACGCCGCCGGTGTCGGGGGGCTGGTGGGTGCCGCCCACGCCGAGGCCCATGACCAGGCGGCCCTGGGAGATCACGTCGACCGTGGTGGCGATCTTGCCCAGGACGGCAGGCTGACGGATCCGGTTACTGGTCACGAGCAGTCCCAGCCGCAGCCGTCGGGTCTGTGCGGCCAGGGCACTCAGCAGCGTCCAGCCTTCGAGGATCTGCCCGTCCCTGGGGCCCGCGATCGGCATCAGGTGATCCCACAGCCATGCGTCCGCGATCTCCGGCAGCTCGTCGGCCTCCTGCCAGATCCGGAGGATGTCCTGGTAGGCGACGCGCATCGGGGTGGTCTTGATGCCAAACGTCACTCGGTCCAGATGGTGGTCGGTCATGGTGCCCACGCGCCCTTCGGCTCGACGTGCGGCCGTTGACGACGGCAGCACTGTCACCATAGATGATCGTCAGCACTCCTGACTATCAGCCCTGGGATACGATGCGGGCATGACGAGCGATGCAGCCTCCGAGGTCCTCTCCTCCCGGCTCGGCTACCTGCTCAAACACGTGCAGCTGCGGCTTGCCGAGGCATCCGCGCCGGCGCTGGCGCCGTTCGGCATCGACGGCCGCGAACTGGCGGTCCTGGTCGTGCTCGCGGCGGAGTACCCGCTGTCCCAGCTGGAGGCGGCAGGCAGGCTGAGCGTCGACCGCACGACGATGGTGGCGCTCGTCGACGCCCTGGAGGAGAAGGGGCTCGTCGAGCGCCGACGCAGCCCCCAGGACCGGCGCAGGAACACCGTCCAGCTGACCCCGGCGGGTGAGGACTGCCTGCGCGACGCCGAGCACGCCCGCACGGAGATGGAACGTCAGTTCCTCGCCCCGCTCTCCCCCTCGGACGCAAGCCAGTTGGTCCGCGCCCTGCAAACCCTCGTCACCGCCCCGAAGACCACCGCCTGACCACCGGCCCGTGTGAAACGGCTCGGCTTCGCCACCGCTCGGCTGGTCCGGACGGCGGAACGGCGGGGGCTCCGGTTGCGGGGCGTCGGGGCGCGGCCGTTGACTGGATCATCGACATCGTCCGCGCCCTCGTCCTGACGCGGACCCGATCGATGCTTCGGCTACCAGGAGAGGCGGTTCTGGGTGCTCTCGGCGCGCAGCCTGTTCCAGGAGATCCACGACAACGACGACGCCTTCCGCCTGTTCTGCAGTATCGCCGCGAAGGGCGAGAGCCAGGGCGGCTGGGAGAACAGCCGCATCGCGGCCCTGGTGGCGGACCCGGGGCTGGCCCCAAAGATCGCCCGGCACGGCGCCGACGAGGACAAGCACGGCCGCATCTTCAAGGCGCTGCTGCACAAACGCGGACTCACCGAGGTCGAGGTCCCGGACGAGACGGACTACACGATGCTGCTGGAACGCCAGGGCATCGGCCTGGCGCATGTGCGGCTGCGCGAGAACCAGCCGCTCACCCACCACGACGTCATCGTCTACCTCGCCCACAGTCGGGTCACCGAGCAGCGGGCCGCCGAACAGATGCGGCTGCTGACCGCGACCTTCGGCGACCATCCGGAGGTGGGCCACGCAGTCCGGATGATCTCCGCCGACGAGGATAACCACCTCGCCTACTGCCACGAGGAACTGCTGCGGCTGGCGGCCGCCGGACACGGCAGGACCATCCTGACCGCCCTGCAGCGCACCGCCCGGGCCGAGATCCGGACCTACCGCGACGTCAGCCTCGCCGTGATGGCTCACATGGGGCGGATCCTGCACTGGACACGGCCGAAGGCCACCGTGCTGGCCCTCGGCATCCACGCGGTCTACGGCTACGAACGGCTGGGCGGCTGGCGCCGGATGACGTCGCTGCGGATGCCCGAAGTCCGCAACGCCCTTGGTGCGTAGTGACGAAAGCAGGCCCGCCCCGACTTCTGATGCCCTCTCAGCTGGCGCAGAAGAGTGGAGTGCGACGGAATTGGTATGGGCATGCCGTGCTGTGGCGACGGATGTGACCGCTCGGCTCCGTTCGAGGGGCCGCTCAGCGAGAGGACATCCATGCACCCCAGACGACTCGCCGGTGCCGGCCTGGCAGCGGTGGCACTGACCGCCGTCCTCGTCGGCCCCGCCCAGGCCGACAACCTCCCCGAGACCGTGTCCGCCACCGGCTCCCCGAGCGGTGTCAGCGCCATCTGCCCCCAGGGCCTGCACCCGGACAACAACTGGACCATCACCAACGGCGACGGCACCCCGCTCGGCAGCAACCAGCGATGGACCTGGAGGGACACCGACGGAGACAGGGGCATCATGGTCTGGATCGGCCCCTACCTCAACTCGCCGCCCCCACCCGCCAGCATCACCCTGACCATCTCCTGCATCTGCTGAGCACCCAGCAGCGGAGGCGGTGCGGCGGTCGCTGCCGCACCGCCTCCGCGCCCCTCCGCGCCCGTCCGCGCCCCTCCGCAATCCGGCGTCAGTCCCCCTCGGCGTTGATGTGCGGGAGGATCCGGTCCAGCCAGCGCGGCGTCCACCAGGCCCGTGGGCCGAGGAGGGTCATCACGGCGGGCACCAGCAGCAGCCGCACCACCGTGGCGTCGATCAGCACACTGACGGCGAGGCCCAGGCCGAGCATCTTGACGACGATGTTGGTGCTGACGATGAAGGCCGCGAAGACGCTCACCATGATGAGCGCGGCGCAGGTGATCACCCGCGCGGTGATCTCCAGCGCGTGCGCGACGCTGGCCTTGGCGTCCCCGGTGCGCAGCCACGCCTCGTGCACGCGGGCCAGCAGGAACACCTCGTAGTCCATGCTCAGCCCGAAGACGATGGCGAACATCATCATCGGCACATAGCTCTCGATCGGCACCTTCCCGGACACCCCGAGTTCCGGCCCCAGCCAGCCCCACTGGAACACGGCGACGACGACACCGTAGGACGCGGCGATCGAGAGCAGGTTGAGCACCGCGGCCTTCACCGCGACCAGCAGCCCGCGGAACACCGCGAGGATGATCAGGAAGGCCAGGCCGACCACCACGGCGATGATCCACGGCAGCCGTCGGGCGACGATGTCCAGGAAGTCGACCTGCGAGGCGGTGATCCCGGTGACGTAGCCCCTGGCCACGGTGCCGGACACGGCGGCGGGCAGCACGTGGTCCTTGAGGTCGTTGACCAGGCTCGTGGTGGCCTTGTCCTGCGGGGCGTGTGTGGAGATCACCGTCCCGATCAGCACGTCGCCGTCGGGGGTGGGTTTGAGCGGGCTGACGCTGGCGGTGTTCGGGACACCGGTCAGCGCCGCGGACGCCTGGGTCGCCAGCGCGGCGCGGTTCGCCTCGGGCACACTGCCCTGGTCGATGACGACGGTCAGCGGCCCGTTGGAGCCAGGGCCGAACGCCGCCGACATCAGGTCGAAGGCCCGGCGGTCGGTGAAGGTGGTCGGGTCGGCGCCGTCGCCGATGTGCCCGAGCTGGATCGAGAACAGCGGGATCGCCAGCACCGCCACCGTCACCAGGCCGCCGACCAGGAACCACCACGGCCGACGCTCCACCCGCTGGGCGTAGCGGTGCCAGGCGCCGGCGTCGGTGGCGTCCGGCCCGGTCGGGGCCTCCGCCACCGGGGTGCGGACCCGGAGCCGGTCGATGCGGCGGCCGATCAGCCCGAGCAGCGCCGGGACCAGCGTGAGCGCCCCGACGACGGCGGTCAGCACGGTGACGCCGGCCGCGATGCCGAGCCGGCCGATGAAACTCACCCCGGAGACCGACAGTCCGGCCAGGGCGATCATCACGGTGCAGCCGGAGACCAGCACCGCGCGGCCACTGGTGGACGTGGCCTGTCCCGCGCTGACGGCCGGATCCATGCCGTCCATCACGTTCTGCCGGTGACGGGTGATCAGAAACAGTGCGTAGTCGATGCCGACGCCAAGACCGATCATCGTGGCGAGCGTCGGCGACACGCTGGCGAAGGTGAACGCCGCCGCGAGCAGGCCGAGCAGGCTGACCCCCATCAGCACGCTGACCAGTGCGGTGAGCAGCGGCAGCACCGCCGCGAGAACGCTGCCGAACCCGATCAGCAGCACCACGATGGCCACGGCGAAGCCGATCGCCTCGCTGGTGCGGTCGTCCGGCTTGGGCCGGGCCAGCTCGCCCAGGGACCCCCCGTACTCGACCTGCACCCCGACCGCGCGCATCGGCGCCACTGCGGCGTCCACCTGCTGCAGGTAACTCGCGCCCAGGGCAGTGGGGTTGGTATCGAACTGGACCGAGATGTAAGCGGTCCGGCCGTCGCCGGACAGCGGCCCGCTGCCGGACTGCCCGCTCTGCGGCTGGGTACCGGCCGGTGGCGGGGTTCCCGTCTGCGGACTCGCCTGCTGCTGGGGGATGGGGTTCTGCGCCGACAGGACGTGTGGAAGCTGCTGCAGATTGGCGACCGCCTGCGCGATCTGGCTCTGGAAGCCGGTCAGCGGCTGCGCGTCGTGCAGCACCACCTGCCCGCCCACGCCCGCCGCGGACGGCTGGTGCGCCCGGAGCACGGTGAGGCCCTGCCCGGACTGGGTACTGGGCAGCGCGAAGTCGTCGGAGTACTGGCCGCCGAACTGCTGCTGCGCCGCGATCACCCCGCCCAGCGCGACCAGCCAGCAGACCAGCACCACCACCGCGTGCCGCGCGCACCACTCCCCCAGCGCCCGCAACACCCCCGGACGCGGAGCCGCAGCGGACGCGGGCGTGGGCGCGTCCGGGCTGCGCCTGGACGGTGGGTTCATGCGCGCTCCCGACAGGCGAAGGACTGCTGCGGACGACGTGGGCGGCCAGGGGTGGCTGGGAGTGGGTGGGGCGACCGAGGTGGCTACGGACAGCGCATGTGATACTACGGAGCGAGATCGACCCGGCCCACGGAAACGCCCACGACGCCGCCCACCGTCCCCCACCCGGGCGAACGCGTCCGGCCAGGCACGCCGCCGGACCGCGCCCGCAGGACGTCCGGCCCGAGGCCCTAGGATCGTTGCACTATGAATCAGGTTCACCGCATCCGGAGCATGGTCGCGCTCGGCGACTCGTTCACCGAGGGCATGTGCGACACCGTGCTGCCCGACGGCCACTACCGTGGCTGGGCGGACCGCGTCGCCGAACGCCTCGCCGCGGAGCTGGCCCGCGCCGAGGACGGAGCGGAGTTCCGGTACGCCAACCTGGCCGTGCGCGGGAAGCTGATCGGCCAGATCGCCGACGAGCAGGGCGACGCGGCCGTCGCCCTCGGCGGCGAGCTGGTCACCCTGGCCGGCGGCCTCAACGACGTGATGCGCCCCGGCTGCGACCTCGACCACGTCGAACGCACCCTCGGCGGCCTCGCCGAGAAGCTCGCCGTCGGCGCCCGGCAGGTCGTCATGTTCTACAGCGTCGACCCCAGCCGCCGGATGCGCGGCAGCGCCCGCATCATGCCGCAGACGCTGCGCCTGCAGCGCTTCGTCGGCGACCTCGCCCGTCGTCACGACAACATCGCCGTCGTCGACCTCTTCCACCTGCGGGCCTTCGACGACCCACGCATGTGGGCCGAGGACCGGCTGCACTTCTCCGCCGAGGGCCACCGCCGCGTCGCCGAGGCCGTCCTCCAGGCGCTCGGCTTCGAGCCGGAGTTCGACTGGCGCGAACCGCTCCCGCCCGCACCGCCGGTCCCGCGCATCGGCAAACTCCGTGCCGACCTCCGCTGGCTCCGCGTCCACGTCGGGCCGTGGGTCCTGCGCCGCCTGACCGGCAAGTCCTCCGGCGACGGCCGCCCCGCCAAGCGCCCCACCCTGGACCGCTTCCCCGCCTGACCGGCACCCCTGGCTCCGCCGTCCGCTCTCCCGTCCGCGCGCGCACTCGCCTTCCGCTATGCCTCGGACGAGGCCCTGATCCCGGGGCAGCGGTCGGGAACGCTTCCGGGCTCCGCACGCGTTCCTACAGGAGGGACTGTTCCTCCAGATCCCCGACCTGGGGCCGGAGTTGGCCGACGCGAGCACCTCCCGCGGAGTGCTTCCGGCGCGGGGGCGCCACCGCGGATACGCCGCCCGGCCGCTTCGGGTGTGGCGAAAGCGGACGAGGGACGTCCAAATGCGGACAAAGCGGCACCAAGCACTCTTTACGTTCTGGTCATGATCCGTTTGTGATCGCGAAACACCGGTTCGGCAGTATGCAGAGCATGGGAGACCTGAAGAACCTGACGAACCGTAAGCACCACTGGCGCCGCGACACCGTCGAGCTCTCGGCGGTCTTCATCGCGGTCGCACTCGCGGACCTGGTGGCGAACGTCGTCGTGCACGGGCACGACGGTCCGGTGCTGCTGGTGGCCTCCGCACTGGCACTGCTGGCCACGGCGGCGTGGCACAGCTGGTGGTCGCACCGCCACCCGCACGCACCACCGGGTCCGGCGCCGGGTGACATCGTCAGCTCGTCGCCCGCGTCCCCGGTGCTGTCCGCCGCGATGCCGCCGGAGCAGCAGGCGCTGTGGCGGATCAGGGCGACCGTGCCGGACTCCCCCGGCAGCCTGGCCATGCTGTGCCGGTCGCTGGCCGACCTGCCGGTGAACATCATCGCCATGCAGGCTCACCCGCTCGCCGAGGAGACCGTCGACGAGTTCCTGGTGCAGGCCCGGATCGAGACCGACCCGCAGGACATCAGCCGGGCCGTGGTCGCCGCCGGGGGCACCGAGGTGTGGCTGGAGCGGGCGGACGCGCACGACCGGGTCGACCTGCCGACCCGCATTCTCAACCTGGCCACCCGCACCGCCCTGGACGCCGCCGAACTCCCGCTGGCGCTGCGCCAGTTGTTCGGACGCTGCAGCATCCGCTCGGTACCGGCCGAGATCGACGAGGACGAGCTGGACGGCAGCACGATGCGGCTGCGCGACCCGTCCGGCGGGCTGCTGGAGATCACCCGCGACCAGCCGCCGTTCACACCCACCGAGTTCGCCCGGGCCCGGGCCCTGGTCGAGCTGGACGCGCAGTTGGGTCCCCGGGTGCCGGACACCCGGGCCGAGCTGACCCTGCCCATCGGCGGGGCGCTGACCGTGCGCCGGGCCGACCCGTCCGACCGCGTGGCGGCGGTGGCGCTGCACGAACGCTGCAGCACCCGCACGCTGCGCCAGCGCTATCACGGCCCGGCCGCCGACAGCGACCGCTACCTGGGCCACCTGCTGGAACCCCGCTACGGTCAGACGCTGACCACGGAGACCCCGGACGGCGAGCTCGTCGCCCTCGCCCACCTGATGTGGGACGGGGACAGCGCCGAGATCGCGGTGCTGGTCGAGGACGCCTGGCAGCGGCGCGGGCTCGGCAGCGAGCTGGTGCGTCGGCTGGCCGAACTGGCCCGCGACGCCGGGATCGGCGAGGTCTACGCGGTGACCACCGCGTCCAACAGCAGCATGGTGGCCACCCTGCGCCGCCTCGGCGTCCCGCTGGACTACCAGGTCGAGGACGGCACCCTGGTCATCACCGCCCACCTCGCCCTGGAAGCCGCCCCGGCCACCCACTGACCCGACGGCGGGCACAGAGCCCGCCGCCGGGATCGGGGCAGCGCAACCATGCTGTGACCGAGCCTGCACGCTCTGCTGCCAGTAGCGCCAGGGACATGCGGGAACTTGCACGTGACAGCGCGGTGGCATGAATCTCGGCTGCGCGTCGGCCGCTGGACGCGCCGGGGGCGCGAGGCAAAGGCCTCGCGCCCCCGGTGGTGGGTCGGGTTGTGGCTACTCGACGGTGACGCTCTTGGCGAGGTTGCGGGGCTTGTCCACGTCCCGCTCCAGCGCGACCGCCGCGTAGTACGCGAACAGCTGCAGCGGGATGCCGAGCAGGATCGGGTCGAGCTCCGGCTCGTTCCTGGGCACCAGGATGGCGTCCTCGGCGAGCTTGGCGTCGGGACGGGTGTGGCCGACCATCAGCACCGGGCCGCGGCGGGCGCGGATCTCGCCCAGCGTGGTGAGGTTCTTCTCCAGCAGCTCGTCGTCCGGGACGATGGCGACGGTCGGCAGCTCCGGGCCGATCAGCGCCAGCGGTCCGTGCTTGAGCTCGCTCGCCGGGTAGGCCTCGGCGTGGACGTAGGAGACCTCCTTGAGCTTCTGCGCGCCCTCGCGGGCCACCGGGAAGCCGCGCACGCGACCGATGAACATCATCCCGTCGTGGCTGGCGTACTTGGCGGCGAGCTCGGCGATCTCCTTCTCCTGCGCGACGATCTCGCGGATCTGGCCGGGCAGCGCCTTGAGGCCGGCGCAGATGCGGGTGCCGTCGGCGGGCGACAGGTCGTGCACCCGGCCGAGGTGCAGCGCGATCAGCGCGAAGGCCACGGCGGTGGAGGTGAACGCCTTGGTGGAGGCGACCGAGATCTCCGGACCCGCGTGCAGGTACATGCCGCCGTCGCACTCGCGGGCGATGGCGCTGCCCACGGTGTTGACGACGCCGAGGACCCGGCCACCCTTGCGCTTGATCTCCTGGACCGCGGCCAGGGTGTCGTAGGTCTCGCCGGACTGGCTGACCGCGATGTAGAGGGTGTCCGCCTCGATCACCGGGTTGCGGTAGCGGAATTCGGAGGCCGGCTCGGCGTGGGCGGGGATCCGGGCCAGCTCCTCGATGAGCTGGGCGCCCAGCTCACCCGAGTAGTACGCGGAGCCGCAGCCGAGGATCTTGACCCGGCGGAAGGCGCGGGCCTCGCGGGCGTCCATGTTCAGGCCGCCGAGGTGCGCGGTGGAGAAGCGCTCGTCGACCCGGCCGCTGAGGGTGCGCTCGACCGACGCGGGCTGCTCGTGAATCTCCTTGAGCAGGAAGTGGGCGTGGCCCGCCGTGTCGTAGGAGGCCTCCTCCCAGTCCACCGTGGAGGGCTGCTTGGCGGTGGCGCGGGCGTCCTCCTGGGTGAAGGTGTTGAAGCCGTCGGCGCGCACGGTCGCCAGCTCGCCGTCGTCCAGGTGCACGACCTGGCGGGTGTAGCGGACCAGGGCGGAGACGTCGGAGGCGGCGAACATCTCCTTCTCGCCGATGCCCAGCACGATCGGGCTGCCGTTGCGGGCCACCACGATCTTGTCGGGCTGCTGGGCGTCCAGCACCGCGATGCCGTAGGTGCCGACGATGCGCTTGAGCGCGGCGCGGACGGCGTCCTCCAGCTCCACGCCCTCCTGGGAGAGGCTGGCGATCAGGTGAACGAGCACCTCGGTGTCGGTCTCGGACTGGAACACCACGCCCTCGGCCTCCAGCTTGGCCCGCAGCTCGTCGGCGTTCTCGATGATGCCGTTGTGGACCACCGCGATGCGCTCGGCGCCGTCCAGGTGCGGGTGCGAGTTGGCGTCGCTGGGCTCGCCGTGGGTGGCCCAGCGGGTGTGGCCGATGCCGGTCTTGCCCGCGAACCGTGCCGGGACCAGGGCGGCGAGCTCGCCGACCCGGCCCTTGCTCTTGCGGACCTTGAGCGTGCCCTTGGTCGCCACGGCGACGCCCGCGGAGTCGTAACCGCGGTACTCGAGGCGCTGGAGCCCCTCCAGCAGGATGGGCGCGGCGTCCCGGGAACCGATATAGGCGACGATGCCACACATGTGCGGACTCCTTCGTTGAGGGTGATCGAAGAGAGGTGTTCAGGAAACGTGGTGAGGGGGTGCGGCCCGGCGGGCTCAGCCGTAGACGAGACGGCGCAGCTGGCGAACGGACAGCTCGGGTGCCCTGACCCGGCGCTGCCGCAGTTCGGCGGCGATCCGCTCGAAGATCCGGTCGTTGGTGAGCCCGCGCGCCTGCAGTTCCGCGTGCCGACGGCGGACGTACTCGTCCGCGCTCTCGGCGAAGTACGCGAGCACGTCAGCGACGACCCGGGCGGCCTCGTTGGGGCCGAGGGCCGTGGTGCGCGCGAGATGCTCCAGGAGATCGTCGTGCGCGGGTGCCAACGCGGGCGCACCTGCGGTTCGAGGTGCGGCACGCGGTGCGGTGCGAGGTGCGGCTGCGGAGCTGGACACGAAGAGTGACCTTACGCATCTCGCCTGACGAAACCAAGAATCCTGCCCGAAATCGGGCAGGATCTCGCACGGTCGGACCTTCTGCTGCGCTGTGTGACGTCACGTGACGCAGGGTGCGCGCCGGCGAACCAGTGCTGGATCAGCAGTGGATCAGCGGCGACGGCCGCGCCGGGCCGCGACGAACCAGCCGGCGCCGCTCAGGGCCAGCAGCAGGCAGCACGCGGTGGGCACCCAGTTGCCCCAGGAATCGTAGAGGGTGCTTCCGGTGGCCAGCGGCATGGGGTAGGTCGCGCTGCCGCGGTCGTCCTTGCCCAGCGTGCGTCCGACCTGCCGTCCCAGCGGGTCGTAGGCGACGCTGACCCCGGTGAGCGTCGCCTGGACGACCGGGCGTCCGGTCTCGGCGGCGCGCAGCGCGGCCAGCGAGGCGTGCTGCTCGGGGGCGGAGGTGTTCTGGAAGGTCGAGGTCGAGGACTGGATCACCACCACCTGGGCGCCGTCCCTGACCAGGGTGCGGCTCATGTCCGGGAAGGCCGACTCGAAGCAGACCAGCGGACCGATCCGGAGCGTCCCGCCGCCCGGCTCCGGCACGGTCATCACCACCGGCGTGCTGCCCCGGCGGCGGTCGACGGCGGCGGCCTTGGACAGGTCGGCTATCCAGCCGAGGACCGGCCGTAGCGGGATGTACTCGCCGAACGGCACCAGCCGGATCTTGTCGTAGCGCTGCCCGGTCAGGCCCTGCGGGCCGATCAGCACCGAGCTTTTGTAGATGCCGCCGCTGCCCGGGCGCATCGCGTCCACGTTGACCAGCAGGTCGGCGCCGACCCGGGAGGACAGCGCAGCCAGCTGGGCGGTCAGGTCCGGACGGGCGCCCAGGTCGTACCCGAGGCTGCTCTCGCCCCAGACCACCAGGTCGGGCCGGGTGCCGACGAGACCGCCGGTGATCTGCTCGCCGTGCTGGGTCCGGTCGTCCAGGTCGGTGGTGCCGCCCGGCTGCACCACCGCGATCTCGGCGGTGGCCCCGGTCAGCCGGGGCTGCGGGGCCCACGCGCAGGCGGCCAGGGTGCCCGCGGCCAGCGCGGTCAGGGTGGCGTAGGCGACGGCCGAGCGACCCCAGGCGGCTATCAGCACCACCACCGCGGTGTTCACCGCGACCAGGACGAGACTGTCCAGCCACACCCCGCCGACCGAGGCCAGCACCAGCGCCGCGTGCTGCCGGTACTGGCTGGCCCCCAGCAGTGCCCAGGGTCCGCCGAGGTACTGCCAGGAGCGGATGGTCTCGATCGCCAGCCATCCGCACGGGACCAGGACGACCGCCGCCAGCGCCCGGCCCGCGTCCGGACTGCCGTGCAGCAGCCGCCAGACCAGCCAGCCCCAGGGCACCCAGAACAGCCCCATCAGCGCGGCCACGACCAGGATCGCCACGCTGAGGGTGGGGATCAGCCAGCTCATCACACCGACCAGGAAGCCCAGGCCGCCGTACCAGGCCAGGCGCATCGCCCGGCGGCCGGTCGGCGCGGCGCGCAGCACCAGCATCAGCGGGACCAGGCAGACGTAGGCGAACCACCACCACCCGAAGGTCGGGAAGACCAGCACCGGCAGCGCCCCGGTGACGGCGGCCAGCAGCGGCATCGCGGCCCGGCGGCCGAGCCGGCGCAGCCGCCCGTGGCCTGCCGCCGGGGGCGGTCCGGGCTCCGCCCCGGCCGGCGGCGTCCGCTCCGTCTCAGCAGCCATCGGACCTCTCCCGGCGACGAAAGTCACGTGACCTCAGCCCTCTCCCACGCTTCCCAAGGCAACCACTTCAGTGTCCGTGCATTCCCCCTGCTCAGCACCTCGAATCCGGGGATCGGCTTCCGATCCGGCAAGGGCTGGGGCACCCTGGATCCAGGGAGGCTGACATGGCATCACTTCCGCCCCGCAGGCGGCGAGCACACCATGACATCAACGATCTGTCCACACGTGCGCGGTACCGCCCGCGGAACGTCCCCGGAGTGCTCGGCCGCAGGCCCCGGGGGCAGCGGCTCGGCGTCGATCTGACCGTACTGGTGCTGCTGCCGCTGTGGCCGTTCATCGCCTATCCGCTGCAGCGCCGGCACATCCTGGACAGCGTCACCCGCCACTCGGTGGTGATCGCGCTCAGCGCGCCGATGCGCTTCCTGGCGGACCGGCTGCTCAGGAGCCGCGGGAACGACGGCGGCTGGGGCTGGGGCCCACCGTCCGCAGGTGACCGCGAACCGCGGCGTCCCCGGTCCGGACCGCCGACGGACGCCATCGCGCTGACCGAACCGCACAGCTGAGCTTCCGGTCCGCCGGGTGCCGGGGACCAGGGCCATGGGGCCCCGGTCCCCGCCGGGGAGGTCGGGAGGTCGGGAACGGCTATCCGCGTCCGCCCACGCTGTCCTCCGCCGTCCCCTGGCGCTCCAGCCAGTCCAGCATCGACTGCGCGCGCCCGGCCAGTGCCGCCTGCCGCTGGTCGTCCGGGTCGATCAGCGCCAGTGCCTCGGTGAGCTCGGCGACCGCCGCCCCGTGCTCCTCCAGCGCGATCCTGACGGCGGCGCCGTCGGTCCGCGCCTGAACGGCCAGGGTGGTTCCCGGTCCGCCGAGCGCGGCGAAGGCGTCGGCCGCGCGACGGAACAACTCCCAGGACTCCCGGTAGAGCTCCGGCTGCGAGCCGCCGACGAGTTCGGCGTCGTTCCAGCCCTCGTCCTCGGCCACGTCCCGCAGCAGCGCGGCGAGCTGACGCCAGGTGTCGGCCAGCTCGTGCCGCAGCGCGGCCGCGTGCTCCGGGTCGAGCCGCATCTCGGGCTGCTGACCGGACGGCTGGTCGGGCCGCTCGGCGCCGGCCGGCTCGGCCAGCGCCGCTGCGGCGACCTGAGCGGCCTCCAGCATCAGCGCCCGGCCGGGGTCGGCCGAGCGTCCGGCGGCGAAGGTCTGCCAGGCGCGCGCCCGCAGCGTGCGGACGACCATCGTCGGCACGCCCGCCTCCGCCCACAGGCCCTGGGCCCGGAGATAGGCGGCATCGGCCTGCTCGGCACGCCCGGCCGCGCTCAGCGACTCGGCGGTCCGCGAGGCCAGCTGCGCCAAAGCACCGGGATCCCCCCAGCCCTCCGCGACCTGCGCGGCACGCGCGAACTGCTCCGCCGCGTCCGCGTGCTCGCGCAACTCGCCGAGGCAGTCGCCGAGCATCCGGCGCGCGCCCACCTCGGCCTGCTCGCCATGCGCCAGCAGGTCCGGCAGCGCGGCCTGCAGCACCTCGGCCGCCTCGGCGTGGCGTCCGAGCGCCTGGTAGGCGTGCGCGAGCCGGTAGCGGGCCACCGCGCCCAGGTGGGCGCCCTGGCCTGCCTCATCCAGCCAGCGGGTGGCCTCCAGGGCGTGCTGGACCGTCTCCTCGTAGGCCTCACGGCCCGAGAGCAGGTCGGCGAGCAGCAGCCGGGTCTGTCCGATCTCGACGGGCTCAAGGAAGTCGGCGCCGAGCCGCAGCGCCTCCAGGGCAGTGGCCTCGGCCGCCGCCGGGTCGCCCTGTTCGGCCTGGATCCGGGAGAGCGGGACCAGGGCGTCGGCGGCCCGCCAGGGCTCCTCCGCCCGCAGGAAGCCGTCGGCGGCGGCGCGCAGTTCGGCGGCGGCCGGGCCCGGCTCCCGCTGGACCAGCGCGGCCCGGGTGTGGTGCGCGTCGGCCAGCAGCGCCAGCAGTCGCCGGGTGTCCGGCGCAGCCGTCGCGTCCGGGTCGGCCGGCGCGGAGTCGGCGACCCGCCGCAGTTCGGCGAGCGCCTCCTCGGCCGCCGGGCGGTGTTCCTCGGCGCCGCGTTCGGTGACCAGAAGGGCGAGGACACGGGCCTGGCAGAGCAGCGTCACGGCGAGCTGACGAGCCGTCGCCCGCCCCGTCACATACTCCGCCGTGGCCAGCGCCACGGCGGCCGCCGCCCGGATCCTGGCCTCGTCCGGCGCGTCACCGAAGGCGACTGACAGGGCCGCCCTGGCCTCGTTGATCGCCGCCTCGCCGGGCTCCCCGGCGGCCCGGAACTCCGCCGCGGCCTCCCGGAAGGCGGCTTCGGCGGTCGACCGGTCGGCGCCACCGGCGCGGATGCCGCGCTGGACCGCCAGTTCGGCCCGGAGCAGCGGTTCGCGCTGCGGCTCGCACTGCGGTTCGTTCTGCTGCTCACCCCGCTGTTCGTCCTGCTCGCCGCGCTCGCCCAGGGCGGCTTCGACCGCGAGCCAGGCCTGACGGGACGTCGGGTGCCCGCTGTCGCGCAGGCGCCGGGCCTCGGTGAGCAGCTGCTGGACCCGGTCCGGCCCGGCGCCGTCGGTGTCACCCCCATGGGTCTCGGCGCCATCCGTCTGCGCGCCATCCCTCCGGGCGGAGGACGCCGCCTTCGGACGGACCGGCGCCGTTCCGGGCAGCACCGCGTTGACGCCCAGCGGCAGCCGGTCGAACAGCGGCTGCTGGGCGACCGCCCCGGCGCTGCGCCGGGAGACCGCGTCGGTGCCGTTGCGCTGGTCGAACCGGGCGCCGAGGTCGACCCGCAGCGCCTCGCTGTGGTCCAGCAGCGTGGCCACCGTCCAGCCGCGGCCCTGCGGTCCGGTCACGGCCTGCTCGCCCAGGCCCAGCGTGCGCACTCGGCCCAGCAGCAGCACCGCGGACTCGGCGAAGCTCAGGGTGCTGTCGGGGTTCCCGCCGTCGGCCAGGTGCCGGGCGTGCTCGGCCAGGATCTCCAGGCCGCGCGCCTCGTTGCCGGTCAGCGCGCAGAACTCGATGTGGCGGGCGATGGTCGGCAGCAGGCTCTCGTTGCCGCGCGCCATCCGGTAGCCGCGCAGGTGGTTGCTGCGGGCCTGGTCGAGCAGGCCGAGCCGCAGCAGCGGCAGCAGCGAGTACGACAGCACCCGGTGCGGCTCCTCGGCACAGCTCAGCCTGCCCCCGAGCACCGGATCCCAGAGCTCCATGGCGCGCTCGTCGTGCCCCTGCTCGGCCTCCCAGTAGCCGAGGCCGCCCGCCTCGCAGGCGTGGCAGTTGCTCATCCGGTCGCGCTCGCCGGCGGTCCACTCGGCGTAGGCGCGCTCGGTGCGCGGCAGGTCGCCCAAGTGACGGGCGACGTAGTACTCCTCGACCCGGACCGTCCTGGAGTTGTAGCCGGCCAGCCGGTAGCGGCGCTCCATCTCGACCAGCCAGTGCTCGATCGAGGCAAGCGGGATGTCCGGGTAGTCGATCATGCTGCCGGTGACCCACTTGAAGCGCCAGAACAGCTCGTAGGCCATCTGGTCGTCGAACTGGCCGGCGTCCTCGTCCCACATCTGCAGCATCCGCGCGAACGGCACGAACATCTTGCTGCGCTCGGCGCTGTACTCGTACGCGGTGATCAGCGCGGACAGGGTCTCCAGCAGCAGCCCGCGGTCGCCGGTCCGCTCGGCCCTGGCGACCAGTTCCTCGGCGCGTGCGTTGCGCAGCGCGCCGTTCGGGGAGTGGTGGTTCTCCCCCATCGCGGCGCGGATCTGCTCCGCCTGGTCCTCGCTCATCGGCTCTCCCCCTGGTCGTTCTTGTGGTCAGGCGTGCGGTTGTCGTGGGTGGCCCAGTCCAGCAGCCCCAGGAAGGAGCGGTTGAGCAGCGCCGAGTCGGCCGGGCTCAGCGGCCGCCGGGAGAGCAGCAGGGCCTGCCCGTAGAGGGCCTCGACGGCGATCCCGGCGAGCTCCTGGTCCTCGATCGAGGCGATCCGGCGCACCAGCGGGTTGTGGTGGTTGAGCACCAGCCGGGCCCGGGGCGCGCTGCCGCGCAGGGCGCCGAGGATCCCGGCCCACAGCGCGTCGGAACTCTCCTCCGCACGGGCCCGCTCCCGCTCGTGCCGGGCGTCGCGGTCGTCCAGGTGCAGCGCGGGCACGCCGACCGGCTCGAAGGTGCGCAGCGCCACGTCGCAGTCCAGCGGGTCGAGCCGGGTCCGGGCGGTGGCCAGGAAACCGGCCAGGGCCAGCTCGGCGGCGGGGTCGACCGGGTCCAGGCTCGCGGTGACGGCGCCCGCGTCGAGGTCGGCGACCACGGTGCCGGGCAGGACCTGCGGGAGCAGTGCGACCAGGTCGGCGTCGTAGGTGTAGCCGCCGTTCACCACGCCGATGCCCTGCGCGGCGGCGATCGGCGCGATCTGCCGGAACTCCTCGACGGTGGGCGCGATGTGGACGGTGCCGTGGTCCCGGGCGAAGCGCTCCAGGGTGGAGCGGCCCTCGCTGGTCTCCACCGTGAGCCAGGGCAGCATCAGCCCCAGCATCTCCGGATCGTGCCTGGCCAGGGACTTGACGCCGAGCTGGTGCACGGCCAGGAAGCGGCCCAGCCGGTCCGGGTCGCCGGCGGCCAGGGTGCTCAGCCAGTCCCGGACCGTACCGCCCAGCGCCTCCCGGACCGCGGCCAGCGTCTCGTCCTCGTAGAGGCTCTCGCGCGAGGCGGTGGGCCGCAGCGTGTCGGTGTCCAGCACACAGCGGACGAAGAACGCCCAGTCCGGCAGCAGTCCCTCGGCACGGTCGGTGAGCAGCATGCCCTTGAGCGAGACCCGGTGGCCGCCGCGCTGGGCGGGGCTGGCCGCGGCCGGGAGGATGTAGCCGACTCCGCGGATCCCGGCCAGCGGCACGTCCAGCTCGATGACGTCCAGCGGCTCGAAGCCGAACAGCTCGGCGCAGTGCCCCGCCAGCGCGACCCGCCGCGCGGCGGGGGTGGCGAAGGGCCGGTTCCACACCGGCGGCAGGTCGCTGACCTGGTGCCGCTGCCCGTCCTGGTCCACCACGGCCACGTCGTAGGGCAGCAGCGAGCCGAAGTCCCGCGCCAGTTCCAGTACGCGCTGCGGGGTCAGCCACTCCCCCGTGCCGGGCCGGGCGACCAGGTGCACGGTGGTGCCGGGCTCGGTGCGGGCGTCCTCGGGGAGCTGCCGCACGGTGTAGGAGCCGTCGTCCCGCGCGGCCCACTCGACCGGCGGCTGCTCCGGGTGCCGCGCCGAGCGACTGACCACCCGGATCTCCTGAGCCACCACGAAGCAGGCCAGCAGCCCGATGCCGAACTGTCCGAGGAACTCGCGCCGCGCCGACTCCAGGCCGTCGCGCTTGGAGCTGCGGCCGATGGTGGCCAGCAGGGTGTGGACGTCGCTGCTGGTCAGGCCGATGCCGGAGTCCTCGATCCGCAGCTCGCCGGCTCCCGCGTGCAGCCGGACCAGGGCCGGCGCGGCGGGGTCGTCGAGGCGGCGGGCGGTGATCGCGTCCACGGCGTTCTGCAGCAGCTCCCGGACGTACACCCGGGGGCTGGAGTACAGGTGGTGGGAGAGCAGGTCGACCAGGCCGCGCAGGTCGACCTGGAAGGTGTGGGCGGACGGTTCGGAGCCGCTCGCAGCGGCAGGGCGTGCGTCTGGTGTCATCGGCTGGGTGCACGGAGGCTGCGCGGCACGCCGTTGCGGGCTGCGCCGGGAACGGCGCCGCCGGAGCGGGCATGGGCAGGCGCGCGGGTCAGGGCGATCAGCAGCTGATCGCACGGGCGGGAGGAGGACCCATGGTAGGGCCGGGGTCTGACGTCGGACCAGGGGATTCTTCGGTCCCCTGATCACTGGGACACACCCTGGCACAGGGGACTGACAGCCACCGGTCCGACCGCCGGACACCGCGCCCGCCCACCGTACGATCGGGCGCATGAACGACTTCCGCGCGGCCGGGCACGCCGCTGTCGACCTGCTGGCGGACTACCTGGGTGGGCTGGCCGAGGGACCGGTCTGGCAGGCCATGGACCCGGCCGCGCGCGAGCGGCTGCTCGGACTGCCGCTGCCGCGGCAGGGGCGCGGTCTGGACCAGCTGGTCCGCGACATCGGCGCCGACGTGCTGCCGTACCCGATGGGCAACGGCCACCCGCGCTTCTTCGGCTGGGTCAACGCCGCGCCCGCCCCGGCCGGGGTGCTGGCGACGCTGGCCGCAGCCGCGATGAACCCCAGCTCGGCCGGCGGCGACCACGCCGACGTTCACCTGGAGCGCACGGTGGTGCGCTGGATCGCCGAGCTCGCCGGCTTCCCGCACCCGCCCGGCGCCGGGCTGCTCACCTCCGGCACGTCGATGGCCACCATCGTCGCCCTGGGTACCGCACGCGACCGCGCCGCCCGCGCGCTGGGCGTCGACGTACGCGAGGAGGGCATGGCCGCGCTGCCCCCGCTGGTCGGCTACGTCAGCGCGGAGACCCACTCCTGCGTCCGCAAGGCTGCCGAGCTGCTGGGCCTGGGCAGCCGCAACCTGCGCGCGGTGCGCACCGACGCGGCCGGTCACCTGGATCCGGTGGCCCTGCGCGAGCAGGTCAGGGCCGACCGGGCGGCCGGGCTGCGGCCCTTCCTCGCCGTGGCCTCGGCCGGGACGGTCAACACCGGCGCGGTCGACGACCTCGCCGCGATCGCCGACGTCTGCGCCGAGGAGGAGCTGTGGTTCCACGTCGACGGCGCCTACGGTGCGTTCGGCGTGCTCGACCCGGTCGTCGCCCACCGCTACGCGGGGCTGGACCGCGCCGACTCGCTGGCGCTGGACCCGCACAAGTGGCTGGGCGTGCCGGTGGACTGCGGCTGCGTCCTGGTCCGCGACGCCGAGGAGCTGCGCGGCGCCTTCAGCCTGGTCCCGTCCTACCTGCGCGACGAGAAGGCCGACGGACTGCGCTGGTTCTCCGAACTGGGCTGGTTCTCCGAGTACGGCATCGAGCAGACCCGGCCGTTCCGCTCGCTCAAGGTGTGGGCGACCATCGCCGCGTCCGGCCGCGAGGGCATCAGCCGGGACGTCGCCCACTGCACCGCGATGGCGCGCCGTCTGGGCGAACTGGTCGCCGCCGCGCCCGAGCTGGAGCTGGTCGCCCCGGTGGAGACCTCGATCACCGCCTTCCGCTTCGCCCCTGACGGGGTGTCCGCGGACCGGCTGGAGGGCGTCAACCGGCGGCTGGCGGTGGCCGTCCAGGAGCGTGGCCGGGCCTTCGTCACCGGCACCGTCCTGGACGGCCGCGAGGCGCTGCGGGCCTGCCTGATCAACCCGGCGGTCCGCGAGGAGGACCTGGCCGTCCTGGTCGCCGAGGTCCGCGCGGCGGCGGCGGAGCTGCTCGCCGCCGGCTGACGCCCCGCCGCGGCGGGGCCGGCTACGAGGTGGTGAAGTCGGCCATCATGGCCATGTCCTCGTGTTCGAGGTTGTGGCAGTGCAGCATGAACCGGCCGGCGTAGTCCTCGAAGCGGACCGCGAGCTCCACCGACTCGGCGGGCCGCAGGTCGACGGTGTCCTTCCAGCCCGCGTCGAAGCTGCCGGGGCTGTCGCCGTTGCGGCTCACCACCTGGAAGTGGTTCAGGTGCAGGTGCACCGGGTGGTGGAAGTCGCTGACGAAGCGCCAGATCTCGGTGCTGCCCAGCCGGGGACGGGCCAGCGACCGTCCGGGCTGGTAGGACTGCCCGTTGATGGTCCAGCCGGAGGCCGACTTCTGGAACAGGAACGACCGGGTCGCGGCCGCCCTGCCGACGTCCAGCGGCTCCACGCTCGACAGCGTGTCCGGGATCCGCGAGTCGTCGGACACCGTGCCGCCGCCCAGGTCGAACCGCATCACCTCGGCGGTGCCGCCGCTGCCCAGCTGGTTGACCAGCCGGACCCGGCTGCCCGGCGCGTAGCGGGACAGGTCCACGACCACGTCGAAGCGCTCGGCCGGCGCGATGTCGATGCTGTCGTGCGCCAGCGGACGCGCCAGCAGCCCGCCGTCGCTGCCGATCTGCACCAGCCCGCCGCCGCCCGGAGGCTGCGGATCGAGGGCCAGCCGGTAGCGGCGGGCGTTGGAGCCGTTGAGGATCCGCAGCCGGTAGCGGGCCCGGTCGGCATGCAGCACCGGCCAGGGCGCGCCGTTGACCAGCACCACGTCGCCGAGGACGCCGTTCATGTAGGCGTCGGTCACCCCCGGGGTCCGCTGCGAGGCGTCCAGCGCCGGGTACGCGAAGGAGCCGTCCGCCGCGAAGGAGCGGTCGCTGATCATCAGCGGCAGGTCGCGGTCGCCGCGCGGCAGCGGCAGCGCGTCCTCCTCGTCGTCCTGGACCAGGTGGAAGCCGGCCAGGCCGCGCCAGACGTTGGGTCCGGTGAAGCCCATCCGGTGGTCGTGGTACCAGAGCGTCGCGGCGCGCTGGTTCAGCGGATAGCTGTACGTGCGCCGGGTCGCGCCGCCGCCGCTGTCCGCGCCCGCCATCCCGGACATGCCGGGCATCGGCGCGGCGGGGTCGCCGCCGGCCGGGTGGAGCAGCTCGGTCGGGTAGCCGTCGCTGTCGGCCGGGGTGTGGCCGCCGTGCAGGTGCACCACGGTGGGGTGCGGCAGCTCGTTGCCGTGGGTCACCACGGTGCGCCGTCCGGAGCGGGACACCAGCGTGGGCCCCGGGTAGCTGCCCTGGTAGGTCCACGCCTCGGTGTCCGCGCCCGGCAGGATCCGCAGCAGCGCCGGGCGCTGGGTGATCTCGTAGTAGTCGGTCGTCGCGTCGCTGCGCACCGGGCTGAGCACCGGCGGCCGGGGCAGGACGGTCCGGTAGGGCTCGGGCAACGGCGCGGTGCTGCGCAGCAGCAGTCCCGGCTGACCCGGCGACAGCAGCCGTCCCAGGTACGGGGCACCGGCGGCGACCCCGCCGACGCCGACCACGGCCGCCGCGCCGACGCCGAGGAAGCGCCGCCGGCTCAGCCACGCCGGGGCCCGCGGGTCCGCGCTCATACCGCGACCTCCGCGGACTGCGCGTCCGCCTCGACGGCCGCGGGCTCCGGGGCGGGCGCCGGCCGCAGCGGCGACTGCCAGGCCAGCGCGGCGATCCGGCCGACCAGGGCGAGCACCAGGATGCCCAGCGGGATGTGGATGATCAGTACCCGGGCGAATCCGAGCGAGATCTGCAGCCCGACGCAGAGCAGCGCGACCAGGTTGAGCACCGCCGGCCGCCCGGGCCCCCGCCCCGGCCGCCACATCAGCACCGTCGCGAGCAGGGACACCAGCACCGCGGTGGCCAGGATCATCGCGGCCATCTGATGGGCCGCCAGCAGGCTGTAGTCGCCCTGCAGGAAGCCCCCGGCCAGGAAGGGCTGCGTCACCGCGAGCAGCGCGGCGACGCCGGCCGCCGCACGGAACACCAGGTGGGCCCAGCGCCGCACCGGAGAATTGCCGTCGTTCACGAGCACGTCCCCCAGGATGAGTCGAGAAGTTCCAGTTGAGATAGTCCCAATAGGGACTATCTCAACTGGACCCTATACTGGATCCCCATGGACGCCAACCCCGCTTCCCCGCCCGCACCGGACCCCGCGCCGCGCGGCATCGACCAGCCCGGGCAGATCGGACTGCTGCTGCGCCGGGCACACCGGCGGGCGGCGCGCGCGTTCGGCGACGAACTGCAGTCCCTCGGCGTCGAGAACCGCCACGCCGGGGTGCTGCTGCAACTCGCCCAGGCCGGCCCGGTCACCCAGCGCCAGCTGATCGACGCACTGGGCAGCGACAAGTCGTCGATGGTGCGCACCATCGACGAAATGGAGGCCCGCGGCCTGGTCGTCCGCCGACCGCACCCCACGGACCGGCGCGCGCACGCCGTCGTGACCACCGAGGCGGGGCTGGCCGTACTCGCCGAGGTCCGCAACCGCGCCGAGGACACCGGGCGCCGACTGCTGCACTGCCTTCCCCCCGCCGAGCAGGCCCAGCTGCGGGACCTGCTACTCCGGTTCATCGAGGCCGACACCGAGCCCACCGACGCCGAGCCCGCCGAAGCCGGACAGCCGGAAGGCCACCCCGGGGAGTGATCCCCGAGATGGCCTACCGGCTGTCCGTACCCACGGCCGCACGGCCGATCGACTACTACTCGATGACGAGCTCGACCTCGATGTTGCCGCGGGTGGCGTTGGAGTACGGGCAGACCTGGTGCGCCTTCTCCACCAGGGCGTGGCCGGTCTCGCCCTGCAGCGACTCGGGCAGCTCGACCCGCAGCACCACGGCCAGGCCGAAGCCGCCGTCACCGTTGCTGCCGATGCTCACCTCGGCGGTGACCGAGGCCTCGCTGGTGTCGACCTTGGCCTGACGGCCGACGAGTCCCAGCGCGCTGGCGAAGCAGGCGGCGTAGCCGGCCGCGAACAGCTGCTCGGGGTTGGTGCCGTTGCCGTCGCCGCCCAGCGCCGGCGGCATCGCGAGCGCCAGGTCGAGCTGTCCGTCCGAGCTGACGGCGCGGCCCTCACGTCCGTTCGCGGTGGCGGCTGCGGTGTACAGGGCGTTCATGGCGGTCTCCTTATTGCTGTCTCCGACCCGACAGTCCATATAGTTGCACACAACTTAGTTGCGCACAACTCAATGGTTGGCAATCAACCAGTATCCTGGAGCCATGCCACAGCTCCCCACCAGCGCTCCCGTCACCGCCACCGAGGACCTGCTCCGCCTGGAGCACCAGGTGTGCTTCGCCCTCAACAGCGCCTCGCGCGCCTTCGGCGGCTTCTACCGGGAGGCACTGCGCGACCTGGAGCTCACCTATCCGCAGTACCTGGCGATGCTGACGCTGTGGGAGCACCGCGAGCTGCCGGTGAAGCGGATCGGCGAGCTGCTGCGGCTGGACTCGGGCACGCTGTCGCCCCTGCTCAAGCGGCTGGAGGCGGCCGGGCTGGTGCAGCGCACCCGCAGCCCGCAGGACGAGAGGTCGGTACTGGTCAGCCTCACCCCCGCCGGTGCCGCACTGCGCGAGCGGGCCGAGCAGGTGCCGCTCCGGATCGCCGCCGCCACCGGCCTGGACCCGGCCGAACTGCGGGCGCTGCACGGGATGCTGCAGGGGCTCACCGACCGCCTGGACACCGCCTCGGGCGCCACCGGCCGCGAATGATCGAACCGGGCCCGGGTTCCCGTGCCAGACTGTGCCTGCACTCGACAAAAACCAGGAGGTCCCCCATGGCCGATGAGGCAGCGGCAGACACCGCGGCAGCCGACACGACGGCGGCGGAGGCTTCGGAGCACCAGAGCCCCGAGGATGACGTAAAGCGCAAGTTCCGCGAGGCACTGGCCCGTAAGCGCGGCGTCCAGGCGGACTCGGCCGGCGCGGGCGGCGGCGCGGAGCAGTCCAAGGTCCACGGCACGCACGGCAAGTCCGGCGGCCAGCGCGACTTCCGCCGCAAGAGCGGCTGATCTGCGGTCAACCGCAGACGGGCTCTGGGGCGCTGCGTTCGGCAGCGCCCCAGAGCCCGTTCATTCGTCCGGCGACTGTCGTCGCGCAGCCGTCGTCGTTTCAGCTGTCGTCGTTTCAGCTGTCGTAGTCCAGCGAGACCTGGTCCGAGACCGGTTCCGCCTGGCAGGTGAGCACATAGCCGGCCTCGATCTCCTCCGGCTCCAGCGCGAAGTTGCGACGCATCCGCACCTCGCCGGAGACCACCAGCGCGCGGCAGGTCCCGCAGACCCCGCCCTTGCAGGCGAACGGCAGATCCGGACGGGCCCGCTGGGCGCCCTCCAGCACCGTGGTCCCGAACGGCACCGCGACCGTGCTCTCCCGTCCGTCGAGCAGCACCGTGGCCTGGGCTGACGGACCGTCGAACACCGCCTCCGGATGGCGCAGCGTCGGCGGCACGCCTTCGGACTCCTCGGCGTAGAACAACTCGCGGTGCACCCGGCCCGCCGGCACCCCGGCCGCGTCCAGCGCCGCCCGCGCGTCCTCGACCATGCCGAACGGCCCGCAGAGCCACCAGTGGTCCACGTCGCCGACCTCGACCAGGGCCGCCACCAGCGCGGCGAAGCGCTCCCGGTCCAGCCGTCCGCTGAACAGCTCGGCCTCGCGCGGCTCCCGGGACAGCACGTGGACCAGCTGGAACCGGTCGAGATGACGGTCCTTCAGGTCGGCGAGGTCGTCGGCGAACATCACGGTGTCGCTGCGCCGGTTCCCGTAGAACAGGGTGACCCGCGCGTCCGGATCGGCCAGCACCGAGGCGGCGATGGACAGCACCGGGGTGATCCCGGACCCTGCCGCCACCAGCACGTGGTGCGCCGGGCGGTCCAGATCCGGGGTGAACGTCCCCAGCGGAGGCAGCGCCTCGACCAGGTCCCCGACCTGCAGTTCGTTCACCAGCCAGGAGGAGAACAGCCCCCCGGGCACCTCGCGCACGCCGATCCGCAGCGGGCCGCCCACCGGCGCGCAGAGCGAGTACGAGCGCCGCTCCTCGCTTCCGTCCACCATCCGGCGCAGGGTCAGCGACTGGCCGGCCCGGAAGCGGTACTCCTCCGCCAGCGCCGGGGGCACCTCGAAGGTGACCGCCACCGCGTCCGCGCAGAGCCGTTCCACCGTCGCCACCCGCAGCGGATGGAACACCCGCGACACCGCGCGCGCGGCGGTTCCGGGCGCGACCCCGGTACCGCCGAGCGCCTCGGGGACGGGTACGGCAGCGGGGGCGCCGCCGGTGGCGGGGGTGCGGGTGGCGGTGTCGCCCTGGGGGCGTGCTGCGACCATCACAGCTCCTTGACCTGGTCGAAGGGTTCGCGGCAGGCCCGGCAGCGGCGCAGCGCGGTGCAGGCGGTGGCGGAGAAGCGGCTGGTCTCCTCGGTGTCGGCCGAGCCGCAGCGCGGGCAGACGACGACGGCCCGGACCGGGGACAGCGTCAGCGGCACCGGCCCGGAGGCCCGCACCGGCGCCGGTCCCGGCGGGGCAATGCCGTGGGCGGCCAGCTTGGCGCGGCCCTCGGCGGTGATCCAGTCCGTGGTCCACGGCGGGCTGAGCACGGTCCGTACCTCGACCTCGGCGAAGCCGGCCGCCCGCAGCGCGCCGTCCAGCGCCGCCCGCATCTCGGCGACGGCGGGGCAGCCGCTGTAGGTCGGGGTGAGGCCGACGCTGACCGCGGCGCCGTCGGCGCTGACCGAGACGTCCCGCAGCACGCCGAGGTCGGCGAGGGTCAGCATGGGCAGCTCCGGATCGGCGACCGAGGCGGCCACCTCCCGGGCCCGCGCCTCGACCCCGGCCGGCGGGTCGCTCACGGCGGCGTTCACCACGTCGCCTCCGGGTCCGAGCGGGCCACCGACTGGAGCTCCTCCAGCAGCGGCGCCAGGTGCTCACTGTGCCGGCCCCGCCGGCCGCCGCCGAGTTCCACCGCCACCGTCGACGCAGCCACCGTCGACGCCGACGGTGTCACCGTCGGTACCGGCAGCTCGGCCGCCGCCAGCACCTGGCGCAGCGCGCACTCGACCTCGTCGCGCACCTCCGGCTCCTCGGCGAACAGCTCGCCCAGGTACGGCCAGAGCTCGTCCAGCGCGCGCAGCATCCGCTGCCGCGACTCCTCGGTGCCGTCGCCCAGCCGGACCGTCCACTGGGCCGCGTGGTCGCGGTGGTAGGTCAGCTCCTGCACACCCTTGGACGCGATCGCGGCCAGCACCGGGTCCTCGTCCCCGGCCAGGCGCTGCAGCACCGCCAGCCGCCAGCTGGAGAACAGCAGCAGCCGGGCGACGCACTCGGCGAAGTCCCCGTTGGGCAGCTCCGCCAGCAGCACGTTGCGGAACTCGGCCGGCCCGCGGAAGTAGGCGAGGTCGTCCTCGGTGCGACCGGCGCCCTCGGCCCGGCCGGCCCGGGAGAGCAGCAGCCGGGCCTGGCCGAGCAGGTCCAGGCCGATGTTGGCGAGGGCGACCTCCTCTTCCAGCTCCGGGGCCCGGGTCACCCATTCGGCCAGCCGCTGGGCGGCGACCAGCGCGTCGTCGCCGAGCGCGAGGCAGCGGGCCGCCAGGGCGGCGGCGTCGACGCCGGGCGGCAGGGCGGGGTCCACCCCGTGCAGCGGGTCCTCGAAGCCGGTGCCGAAGGCCCAGCGGGCATCGCCCTCGGGCGAGTTCTCGGCGAGGGAGAGGTAGACGTGGTCGTCGTCAGTCATGGTCGGCAGCCGTCCGGTCCGTGGGCTCAGATGTGCGGGACGTCGTCGGGGATCGCGTAGAAGGTCGGATGGCGGTAGACCTTGTCGCCGCTCGGCTCGAAGAAGGGGTCCTTCTCGTCCGGGCTGGACGCCGTGATCGCGTCGGCGCGCACCACCCAGATGCTCACGCCCTCATTGCGCCGGGTGTAGAGGTCCCGGGCGTTGGTGAGCGCCATCCGCTCGTCGGGGGCGTGCAGCGAGCCGACGTGGACGTGGTTCAGGCCGCGCTTGCCGCGCACGAACACCTCGTAGAGCGGCCAGTTCGACCGCGGTGACTGCTGCTGCTCGCTCATGCGCCGTCCTCGTTCCGGTGGGTCAGGTCAGCGGCCCGCGACCGCTTGGCGGCATGGGCGGCCGCGGCGTCGCGGACCCAGGCGCCGTCCTCGTGGGCCTGGCGGCGGCGGGCGATCCGCTCGGTGTTGCACGGCCCGTCGCCACCGATCACACGCTGCAGCTCGGTCCAGTCGGGCGTGCCGAAGTCCCAGCCGTCGCGGTCCTCGCTGCGGCGCAGCTCAGGGTCGGGCAGCGTCACCCCGAGGCGCTCGGCCTGGGGGACCGTCATGTCGACGAAGCGCTGCCGCAGTTCGTCGTTGCTGTGCCGCTTGATCCGCCAGGCCATCGAGCGGGCGCTGTTCGGCGAGTCGCCGTCCGGCGGCCCGAACATCATCAGCGACGGCCACCACCAGCGGTCCACCGCATCCTGGACGGCGGCCCGCTGCCGCTCGGTGCCGCGCATCATGGTCAGCAGCAGCTCGTACCCCTGCCGCTGGTGGAAGGACTCCTCCTTGCAGATGCGCACCATGGACCGCGCGTAGGGCCCGTAGGAGCTGCGGCACAGCGGGACCTGGTTGCAGATCGCCGCGCCGTCCACGAACCAGCCGATCACCCCGATGTCGGCGAAGCTCAGCGTCGGGTAGTTGAAGATCGAGGAGTACTTCTGCCGGCCGCTGATCAGCCGTTCGGTCAGGTCGGCGCGGTCGGCGCCCAGGGTCTCGGCGGCGGAGTAGAGGTAGAGGCCGTGCCCGGCCTCGTCCTGCACCTTGGCGAAGAGGATGGCCTTGCGGCGCAGCGAGGGCGCGCGGGTGATCCACTCCCCCTCGGGCTGCATGCCGATGATCTCGGAGTGGGCGTGCTGGGCGATCTGGCGCACCAGCGTGGCGCGGTAGCCGTCCGGCATCCAGTCGCGCGGCTCGATGCGCTGGTCGTGCGCGACGGTCCGCTCGAAAGCGGCCTCGGCCGACATCGGAGCGGCATCGGCGCCGGCATCAGCCGACACAGGTACGGACATGCGGTCACCCCCGGGCTGGGCGGCAGACCGCAGGAAGCTGCGGCCCACTTTCAGACTACCGAACGATCGGTCGGGACTCAAGGACCGACGGGTACCTTGTCAGCCGGTCCGCAACCGGCAGGATGGGCGTCATGACCTCGATGCGCAAGGGCTCCAACCTCCCCGTTCCCGGTACCGCACTGCGCGCGGTGGTGAGCTGGCGCACCGACGCGCCCACACCGGACGTGGACGTCTCCGCACTGCTGCTGGACGGCGCGGGCAAGGTCCGCTCGGACGCCGACTTCGTCTTCTACAACCAACCGTCCCACGCTTCCGGCGCGGTGCGGTACGAGGGCAAGCGCCCGCAGCCGGGCGAGATGGCGGACACGGTGCTGGTCGACCTGGCACAGGTCGAGCCGTCGGTGGAGCGCGTCGTGGTCGGCGCCTCGGCGGACGGCGGCAGCTTCGGGCAGGTGCCGGGACTGCGCCTGCGGGTCCTGGCCATGGACGGAACCCCGGTGGCCGAGTTCGACATCGGGGACGCGACCAGCGAGACCGCGTACCTCTTCGGCGAGTTCTACCGCCGCGACGGGGCCTGGAAGTTCCGCGCGGTCGGCCAGGGCTACGCCACCGGCCTGGCCGGCCTCGCCACCGACTTCGGCATCTCCGTCGACACCGACGACACACCCCCGCCCCCACCAACACCCGCGCCCGCCGCCGCAACGCCTCCGACGGCCGCCGCGCCCGCACCGCAGACCCCGCCGGGCTTCGGCCCACCCCCGCCCGGCTACGGCACTCCCGCCGCGCCTCCCTTCATGCCGCCCACCCCCGCACCCCCGTTCACCCCGACGCCCGCCGCGCCCCCCACCCCCGCACCCCCGTTCATGCCCGCCGGCACCACACCTGCCGCGCCCCCGTACACGCCACCGACCGCCACACCGCCCGCGCCCCCGTTCATGCCCACGGCACCCGCGCCCGCCCCGCCCGTTGCCGCCCCGCCCGCCGCGCAGGCGTCCGCGCCGATGAGCCTGAAGAAGCAGAAGCTGATCACGCTGGAGAAGCAGCTCTCCGACCGGGGCGAACTCGGCCTGCTCGACCTCACCAAGCGCGCCGCCGTCAGCCTGGAGAAGCGCGGCCTGTCGGAGCACACCGCGCGGGTCGCCCTCTGCCTGGACATCTCCGGCTCGATGGGCGGCCTCTACCGCGCCGGGAAGGTCCAGGGCCTGGTCGAGCGCGTGCTCGCGCTCGGTCTCCGCTTCGACGACAACGCCGAGGTGGACGTCTTCCTGTTCGGCACCAACGGCCACAGCGCGGGCGGCGTCGGCCTGGACTCGTACCGGGGCTGGACCGACCGGATGCTGCAGCAGTGGCGGCTGGAGGGCGGCACCGACTACGCCGCCGCCATGCGGCTGATCCGCGAGGAGTACTTCGGCACCTCCGCGCTGCGGTACGGACCGGTCGCCGACCGGCAGCCGGTCTACGTCATGTTCGTGACGGACGGTCACACCACCAGCGAGCAGCAGACCCGCGACCAGGTGATGGCCTCCAGCTACGAGCCGCTGTTCTGGCAGTTCATGGGCATCGGCCGGTCCGCGAAGTCGGTCGACGCCCCGATGGTCGCGCAGCAGCAGCCCGACCCGCAGGTGAAGCAGTCCCGCTTCGGCCGGCGGCTCCGGGCCATGGCCGCGAACTGGAGCGACGGCACCTTCCGGTTCCTGGAGGAGCTGGACGACCTGCCCGGCCGCTACACCGACAACGCGAACTTCTTCTGCGTCCAGGACCCGGCGAACCTGACGGACGATCAGCTCTTCGACCTGATGACCGCCGAGTACGCCCAGTGGCTGCAACGCGCCCGCGGCCTGGGCCTGATCACCCCCTGACCGGCGGTCAGACCCCGCGCACGTCGCCGCCGCGCGTCCGCAGCACCTCCGCGACGTCGGCGGCGAGCGCGGGCAGCTCGGCGGCGGACAGCGAGGAGACGGTCAGCCGGACGCCCGGCGGCGAGGCCAGCCGGAACCGCGCCCCGGCGGCCACCGCCCAGCCGCGCTGCATCAGCCCGGCGACGGCCGCGGTCTCGTCCGGTACCGGGATCCAGAGGTTCAGCCCGCTGCGCCCGTACGCGCGCACACCGCGCGCGGCGAGCTCCGCCAGCAGGGCGTCCCTGCGGGCGCGGTAGGAGGCGGCCACCGGCGCGGTGTCCTCGGCGGCCCAGAGCGCGGCGACGGTCCGCTGCAGCAGGTGGCTGACCCAGCCCGCACCGAGGCGCTGGCGGCCGCGTACCCGGTCCATGGTCTCGGCGTCGCCGGTGAGCACCGCGACCCGCAGGTCGGGGCCGAGGGACTTGGCCGCCGAGCGGACCACCGCCCAGTGCGTCATGGTCGCCCGGCCGTCGGGGCCCGCGCACAGCGGGTGGAACGGGAGGTCCACGATGCCGTGGCCGTGGTCGTCCTCGATCAGCAGCACCCCGGGGTGCGCCGCCAGAACGGCTCGCAGGCCGGCGGCCCGCTCGGCGCCGACGGCCGCTCCGGTCGGGTTCTGCGCCCTGCTGGTCACCATCAGCGCCCGCACGCCGTCGGCCAGCGCCCGGGCGACCTCGCCCACCAGCGGGCCGTCCTCGTCGACGGCGATCGGTACGGCCTTGAAGCCCAGCGCCGGCAGCAGGTCCAGCAGGCTGCCCCAGCCCGGGTCCTCCACCGCGACGGTGTCCCCGGGGCGCAGCCGGGCCAGGAAGATCCGCTCGATCGCGTCCAGCGACCCGGAGGCCACTCCCACCGGCGCGGCCGGGACCCCGTCCCCGCCGAAGGACGCCTCCGCCAGGGCCTGCAGCTGCGGATCGATCGAGGGACCGCCGTAGAGCACCGGGGCGGTCGCGTGCGTCAGCGCCGCGCGGTGCACCGCGTCGGTCAGGTCGGGGGTCAGCGAGGTGTCCGGATTGCCGTCGGCGAGGTTGCGCACCCCCGCGGGTACGTCGATGCGCATGGCGTCACGCGGGGTCAGCGAGGGCCGCTCGCGGACCCGGCTGCCGCGTCGGCCCGCCGTCTCGATGACGCCCCGGTCCCGCAGCAGCCGGTAGGCGGCGGCCACGGTGTTGGGGTTGACGCCGAGCTCGACGGCCAGATCCCGCAGCGCGGGCAGGGCCGACCCGGGCTGCAGCCAACCGTCGCCGACCGCCTGTTCGACGTCGGCGGCGATCTCCGTGGCGCGACGTCCGCGAATCCGATAATCTCCTAGCACAAAATGCATTATGCACTAATACATACCCCCTGTCGACCATGAGGTACGTGATGCTGATCCACCCCTGGGACCGAGGCGCCGACCACGAGTGGCGGAACTGGCTCGCCGACCACGACTTCGGCCTGCTCGCCGCCAACGGCCAGGACGGGGCCGCGCCGGTACTGGTCCCGACCCACTTCCTCTTCGTCCCGGGCACCGCCTCCGGCGAGGCCGACGTGGTACTGCTGCACCTGGCCCGCCCCAACCCGGTCTGGGCCGCGATCGAGGCCAACCCGCGGCTCACCCTCGCCGTCACCGACGACTACGCGTTCGTCCCCGGCCCGTGGCGCCCCCAGCCGGACACCGCGCCCGAGGACGGCGTCCCCACCAGCTACTACGCCTCGGTGCACCTCACCGGCACCGCCGAGATGATCGACGACCCGGCGGCCAAGGCGGCGCTGCTGGACCGTCAGGTCGCCCGCTTCGAGCCCGAGGTCCCGCGCCGGCCCATCGTCCCCGGCCAGGCCCCGTACGGTCGGATGCTCTCCGCCATCCGCGGGATCCGGCTGCGGATCACCGAGGTCAGGCCGAAGTTCAAGTACGACGACAAGCGCACCCCCGAGGTGCAGGAGGCCGTCGCCGACCGGCTGCTGACACGCGACCTGCCCCGCGACGGCGGCGCCCGCGCCCAGCTGCTCCGCCGCCGCGAAGCCCGCGCCGACAGCTGACCCGCCACCCGGCCCGCCGGCCTGGCCGACGCCCGGCCCGCCGCCCGCCGGACCAGCGGCGCCCGTGGCCGCCGGACCAGCGGCGCCCGCCCGGCCGCAGCCGCGGCGCCCGTGGGCCGTCCGGGGCAGGCTCGCACCCGGACGGCCCACTCCCCCGGTCGTGCCGCCGCCGCGTACCGCACGGCCTTCCTACGCTGGTCGGACGGCCCCGAGCTGCGGGCCCGCCGCCACCCCGACGGCCCGCCGCACTCCCGGGAGCCCGCCCTGAGCAGCACCGCGACCACTCATGAATCCGCCTCCGGCGAAGGCAACCTGAGGCGGGTGGTGTTCGTCGCGGCGGCAGCCGCCATGGGCGGGTTCCTGTTCGGCTACGACAGCTCGGTGATCAGCGGCGCGGTCACCGGCATCCAGAAGCACTTCAACGTGGGCAGCGGCGAGACCGCCCTGGTCGTCTCCTCCGCCCTGCTCGGCTCGGCGGTCGGCGCGATGGGCGCCGGCTGGCTGGCCGACCACATCGGCCGGATCAAGGTGATGCACATCGCGGCGGTGCTGTTCGCGATCAGCGGCGCCGGATCGATGTTCCCGCCCAACATGTTCGTCCTCGGCCTCTGGCGGGTCATCGGCGGCGTCGCCATCGGCATGGCCTCGGTGATCGCCCCCGCCTACATCGCCGAGGTCGCCCCGCCGGCTGTGCGCGGCCGGCTCGCCTCGTTCCAGCAGGCGGCGATCGTGCTCGGGATCTTCATCTCACAGCTCGTCAACTACACCCTCAACCAGGTCGCCGGCGGCCATCCGAACGACCACATCGCGGGCATCGAGGCCTGGCAGTGGATGCTCGGCGTGGAGACCGTCCCCGCGTTGATCTACGGCGTGATGTCCTTCACCATCCCCGAGTCCCCGCGCTTCCTGATCTCGGCCGGACGGCTCGACGAGGCCCGCGGGGTACTCGCGGACGTCGAGGGGCCGGAGAGCGACGTCGACGCCCGGATCGCGGAGGTCCAGAGCGTCATGGCGTCCGAGCACAAGACCCGGCTGAGCGACCTGCTCGGTGGGCGCTTCGGACTCCAGACGATCGTCTGGGTCGGTATCGGCGCCTCGGTGTTCCAGCAGTTCGTCGGCATCAACGTGATCTTCTACTACTCGTCACTGCTGTGGCAGTCGGTGGGTATCAACGCCAGCAACTCGCTGCTGATCAGCGTCTCCACCTCGCTGGTCAACATCGTCGGCACGGTGATCGCGGTCGCCCTGGTCGACCGGGTGGGGCGCCGGCCGCTCGCCCTGGTCGGCTCGGCCGGGATGGCCGTCGCGCTGGGCACCGCCGCCTGGGCCTTCTCCTACCGTCACGGCACCGGCACCAGCGCCACGCTGCCCAACACCCAGGCCACGGTGGCGCTGGTGGCCGCGCACGTCTTCGTGCTCTGCTTCGCCTTCTCCTGGGGCGTGGTGGTGTGGGTGCTGCTCGGCGAGATGTTCCCCAACCGGATCCGCGCCCTGGCCCTGTCCGTGGCCGCCTCCGCGCAGTGGATCGCCAACTGGGCGATCACCGTCAGCTTCCCGAACCTCGCGGACTGGAACCTGTCCGCCACCTACGTGATGTACGCGTGCTTCGCGCTGCTCTCCATCCCGTTCGTCTACTTCTGCATCAAGGAGACCAAGGGCAAGGCCCTGGAAGAGATGGGCTGAGGCCTCCGCCGTCCCAGGCCGTCGTTGACCGTGCGTCAGGCGAAGGTCTCGGTGGCGGGCCAGAAGTCGGCGTAGAGGTCGTGCTCCATGACCCGGTAGTCGAAGTACGACTCGTCGGAGAAGACGACGCGTATCTCCACCATGCCGCCGCGGGTCTTCCCGGTCCGGCTGATGGAGCGGATGTTCTGCCGAGCGACGGAGACCTGCCGGGAGGGCGGGGAGGTCTGCCCGGCTATGCCGAGGTCCCAGATGGACAGACCCAGCTTGCTGATGACGATGGGACGGGTGGGCGAGCCCTCGCGCGGAAGGGTCCGGGCGATGGTTCCGGTGTCACCACCGATGTGGCGCGCCTTGGACACCTGCTCGGTGACCTTGTTGATGATCGTTCCGGTCAGGCGGGCGGTTCCGAAGCCGCTGCCGAAACCGGTCTCGTAGGCGACCGGCGCGCCGAAGATGAAGCCCAGCAGCTCGTCGCCGGGACCGAGGGCCTCGATCAGCGTGCCGCGGTGGTCCGGCAGGTTCGCCATCGCCCTGGCTACGAGTCGGTCACGCAAGCCCATTTGTCTCTACCTCATGTTCGTCACTACGGGGACACACGGTGAGGGCCTCGCCTCAACGCCGTACCGGCAACACTGCCAGCCACCGCGGAACGTCCACATCGGTAGAACTACGTAACCGGAGGGCTACGTATCGGTGGGGCGGGCGCTTCCCGCGTCCGCCCCACGGGGCCGCGTTCTCGCCCCGGCCCGCCGGCCCGGCCTGATTCTCCGTCAGGGACTGGGTGCCGGCTCGTCGGACGGGCAGACGCTGCGCACCCGCAGCGCCACCACCAGCGGGTCGACGCCCGCGCCCTGCAGGATCGCGGCGGCGCGGCAGGACGGGTCCGCGGCCAGCTCGCCCAGCAGGTCCAGGGCCTCGGGGTGGCCCCCGGTGCGTATCCGCGCGGAGGGACCGACCCGCGCCAGTGCGGCGGCCGCCGACCGGCTCCAGCCCGGCAGGCTGGGCAGGACCGCGCCGAGGGCGTTCTCCCCCTCGCCGGACCCCCAGTGCCGGCCGAAGCCGATGCTGCGCTGGGCCAGGTACCCCATCAGCCGGGTAGCCTGTGCGGGCAACGGCGCGGCCAGGCCGAGCACTCGGTCGTCGGATTCGAGCAGTGCGTGCAACAGGTGCCCGGTGTCGATTTCGGCGTCGCCCGCCCTGACGGCCCGGCGTCGGGCCCGGGTCACCACCGCACCGAGCCCCGGACCGCCGGGCCCACCTGCGTGCTGGGCTGCCTGTTCGACGCGCTCGGGGGCCACGTCGGAGAGATTCGAGTACAAGTGATCCACCACATCGTGAGAGACGGGGCAGGAGGCCTGATCGGCTCGGCCGTCGGCCGGTAATCCGGAAGTCTGCTGCGTAGCGTGAGCAAGCGTCAACCCACAGATACGATCTTCGCATCACGCAGTAACGGTTCCCCGCGACGGGCGATCCGGGCCATCCCCTGCGCCAGGGCCACGACATGGCGCGATGCCCGAGGTTCCGCCACGATTCGCCATACGGCGCACAGGTGCGCAGGCAGGCGTGCGCGATCCTTCCGCGCCCCCGGCAACGCAACCAGGCCGTCCCTCGACACGTCCGACAGGACGAACCGAGTCCCTCCTGCCACCCCTCGCACACCTCCGAGGACGCCCGCCCGAACCACGCCCCGGCAACCCGCGCCGGGAACTCCCCACGCCCGTACCCGGACGCCCCACGCCACCCGGAGACCGCACCCCGCCCCGAGACCCGTCCTGTCCCCGAGACCTCTTCCCGCCCCGGAGCCCGCCATCGATCCCAGCCCGCTGCGGACCCGCCCGGCCCCGCCACCGCCGGCCCCGCTTTCCGACCGGCCACTGCTCTACCTGGACGTGGACGGCGTGCTCAACCCCGTCTGCCCGCGCCCGGAGGGCGAGTTCACGTCGCATCAGGTGCACGGCTGCTCGGTGCTGATATCCGCGCGCCACGCCGCCTGGCTGCGCGAACTCGCCGGGACCTACCAGCTCGCCTGGGCCACCACCTGGGAACGGCACGCCAACCACTGCATCGCACCGCTGCTGGGACTGCCGGAGCTGCCGGTCGTCCCGGTACGCGGACAGCCCACCGGGGACTGGCTGCCGATCGTGCGGCACGCCGCCGGCCGCCCCTTCGCCTGGGTGGACGACGCGATCCCGGAGCCGGTGCTGCGCGGCAGCGCCGGCCGCCGCGACCGGCTGCTGCTGCGCGTCGATCCCGGCCAGGGCCTGCGCCGCAGTCATGTGGACCGACTGCTGCGCACGCCCCCGCTACGGATCAGTCTTCCTCGGCCAGGATGAGGTAGAGCTTCTTCCGGGCCTCGGCCAGCACCGCGAGCGCCTTGGTGCGCTGCTCGGGACTGCCGGTGGCCACCACCTGGTGCAGGGCCTGCCGCACCGCGCCCTCGGCCTGGCCGAACTCGCGGATGACGGACCAGTGTTCGCCCTGCTCGGGCTCCTCCCACGGAGCGTCGGGGCCGGCCTCGGCCTCGGCGCGACCGCTCTCGGTGAGCTGGAACAGCCGCTTGCCGCCGCTCTCCTCACCGGTGATCAGCCCCTCCTCCTCCAGCATCTGCAGGGTGGGGTAGACCGAGCCCGGGCTCGGCTTCCAGGTGCCGCCGGAGCGCTCCGCGATCTCGCGGATCATCTCGTAGCCGTGCATCGGCCGGTCCCTGAGCAGCGCCAGCAGCGAGGCACGGACATCGCCGCGCCGCGCGCGGCCGCCGCGCCCACCACCCCGCCGGTGCGGGCCGTGCCCGCCGAACCCGAACGGTCCGAAGCCGGGCCCGAACGCCCCCGGCCCCCCGAACCCTCCCGGCCCGGGCGGCGGAGGGGGAGGCGGCGGCCCGAACCCGCCGAAGGCCTCCCGGTGCTCGTGCCGCGGCCCGCGTCCGCCGCCCCAGCTCCGGTCACGTCGACCGGGCTGCGGCGGCTCAAAGGGGATTCCCATACGCATGATTGTTTCTCCTTCATGAACGACTGTCTCGATAGCTCAACGATATATCGGTAGCACTCACTCGGCAAGGGCTTTCGACGGGATCGGGTGTATTACCGTTGCTCCGCATGACCCACGCCGAGATCGGGATCACAGCGGAGCTGGTCCGGGATCTGCTGCGCGATCAGCACCCTGACCTGGCCGATCGCCCTGTGCGGCTCGGCGCGCGTGGGTGGGACAACCAGCTGTGGCGGCTCGGCGACGACCTCGCCGTCCGGCTGCCCTGGGCGACACAGGCCGCGGACGCGCTGCTGCGCAAGGAGCACGCCTGGCTGCCCGCCCTCGCCCCGCACCTCCCGCTGCAGATCCCCGTCCCGCAGCGCCTCAGCCCGCCCTCCGAGCGGTTTCCGCGACCCTGGCTCGTCACCACCTGGGTGCCGGGCGAACCCGCCGACCGCGCCCCCGTCACGCGCGCCGCAGAGGCGGCCGACACCTTGGCCGCCTTCCTGACGGCTCTTCACCAACCCGCCCCCAGCGGGGCGCCTGTCAGCGACTACGGCCGCGGTGGGCCGCTGGCCGACCGTGCCGAGGGGTTCGCCCAGCAGCTCGCCTCGGCCACCGAGATGGGGCTGATCCCCGACCCGGACGCCGTCCGCGCCGCCTGGGAAGACGCCGCCGCCGCCCCCGAGTGGACGGGCCCGGCACTGTGGCTCCACGGCGACCTGCACCCGGCCAACATCCTCACCGCAGACGGCACCTTCTGCGGCGTGATCGACTTCGGCGCCCTCTGCGCAGGCGATCCGGCCTGCGACCTCGCCGCTCCCTGGACACTGCTGCCGGACGGCGCCGCCGACCGCTTCTATCGGGCCTACCAGCCGGCCCCGGACGCCGCGACCCTGCGCCGCGCCCGCGGCTGGGCAGTGCTGCGCGCCCTCGGCGGCATCCTCATCGGAGAGGCCGGTGTCCACGGCCGCCCCGGCGGCAAGCCCGGCTGGGGCCCACCCGCCCACGCCGCGCTGCGACGCCTCATCGCAACGATCTGATTAATCGACCCCACGGCTTGTGACATCAGAGTCGGATCGCCGCTCGTCAGCACGCACAACACCACGGCGCGCGGCACCGGGCCCGAGGTCCGCAGCGCCGCGAAGGACGCGTTGGCCGCTGAGACCCAGCGCGATCGAGATCAGTTGACCTGGCCGGCGGGCCGCACAACGAGGTGGTTGATGTCCACGCCTTCGGGTTGACTGACGGCGAACAGGATCGCCTCGGCGACCTGCTCGGCGGTCAGTGTCGGCGCCGCTGCGGGTGATCCACCGCGCTCGTCCCAGAACGGGGTGTCCACAACCCCTGGGGCGACAACAGTGACGCCGACGCGGTCCTTGGCCACCAGGAGTCGGACGTTCTCGGCCAGGGCGTGCGCGGCCCACTTGGTGACGGAGTACAGGTTGCCGGGCGTGTTCCTGATGCCCGCCACCGAACCGACGATCACGATCCGGCCCTTGGACTCCCTCAGGTGTGGCAGTGCCTCGCGTGCCAGCAGAGCCGGGCCGAGGATGTTGGTGAGAACCATGGCACGCATGGCCGCAGGGTCGTGGTCCTCCAGCGTGCCGGGCAGGGAGAACCCGGCGTTCGCGATCACCGTGTCCAATCGGCCCCACAAGCCCACGACTTGACGCACGGCAGCGGCGACATGGCTCTCGTCGCCGGCGTCACCGGTGATGGTCAGCAGCCGCTCGCCCGCCCCGGCGGAGGTGGCGAACGCGGCCAGGCGACCGGCATCGCGGCCGGTGATCGCCACGCGGTGGCCTTGCTCGAGCAGGATACGGGCAGTGGCCGCACCGATCCCGCTCGAACCGCCGGTGATCAACGTGACGGGTTCCATGGCACGGCCTCCTTGGTGACGGCGGTATCGGCGATGCGCCAGGCTCCAGGTGTTGATGAACACTGAGTTGGCGGACGCAGGTTACCCGATGGTCATGATGCTGTGACGCACCACGAAGATCGGGCGGCCTGCGCCGCAAGTGTCGATCCCATGCCGGACCGACCGCGGCCCGTAGCCTGGGCCACGTGAACGTTCTCTTCGTCGCGAGCGTGGCGGTTGTCACCGCTGACCCACCGCAGAGCCGCAGGCTGTTCATTGATGCCCTCGGCCTCCCACTGGAGGGCGAGGGCGATGGCTACTACTCCAGTGGAAGCATCCCCGGCAGCAAGCACTTCGGCGTGTGGCCACTCTCGCAGGCGGCAGAGGCGTGCTTCGGCACACCGGAGTGGCCCGCGGGTCGGTTGGTCCCCCAGGCCTCAATCGAGTTCGAGGTGGAGGACGCGGAAGCTGTCGCAGTGGCAGGCGACGAGCTTCAGCGCGCGGGCTTCGAGCTGTTGCACGCGGCCCGCACAGAGCCGTGGGGGCAGACGGTGACCAGAATTCTCACGGAGGACGGCTTGATCGTCGGCATCTCCTACGCTCCGTCGTTTCACGAAAAGGAGCCTGCCTGAGCGCCGGGCCGCGCCCGCGAGAGCAGCACGACGGGTCGTCGAATGCGCGCCCGCCACCCGGCGAACCCCCAGGCCCACAACGGCGCAGGCGAATCCGCCCCTGCGTTGCGCCGGTAGGCGCGGGGTCCCGCAGATTCCCCACTGGCATACTCTGGACTGTGCTGACTGTTGATCAGACCGCTGAACCGGAGCCGATACCGCCCGCAGCCCCGCCGCGCAGCGTCGCAGGGACCGTGTGGCGGGCGCTGGTGGCGGTGCTCGTCTGCCTCGGCGCGGTCGCCGGAGGGGCCTGGGTCGGCGCGAAGGCCCTGCCGATCGACGGACGCTTGCTGGAGGCGCCCGCTGCGGTGCCCGGGCTCGTCGTCATCGGTCTCGGTTTGGGCATGCTCCGGGCTCGGCCATGGTTCGCCGTCGTTCCTGGGCTGGCGGCAGACGCCGCCGTCTGCGCCGGCGCGGGGGTGATCCACGACCGTCTGATCTCCGCCGGGCGGCTCCACCTGGACACCCTCGGCGCCCGGCTGCTGGCAGGCGGTTTCGCGCTTGCGCTTCTCATCAGCGTCCTCGGGATCGTGGTCGCCGCCGTCTCCGGTCACCGCCACCCCCGCGAGGACGGTTCCACCGCCCCCGCGTAGACGGCACCCCTGCCAGCTGCGATTGAGTGACCGCCAGGCTGCAAAGTCCAGGGCATGCCGTCCACAACCCGGATGACGCCCGCCAGGAGTGCTGCCTCGCTGTTGTGTGCACGATCCTGTTCGGGGCTGTGTTGATCGGGGTGCCGTTCTTGCTCGGCCCGAAGGGCTGACCTCCCCAACGCCAGGATGCGACCGGGCAGGTCGAGCCGGCGCGCGTAGCGTTCACTCTCGTTCCAATGCAATGACCAGAGCATCTGCCGTTGCGTTAGATTCACTCTCATTGCAACGAAATTCTGGCTTTCACCTGCATTGATGTGCATTTATAGCAACGAGTATGTTGCGTTGTTATCGAACGCAACGTAGCGTTTCTCTCATCGGAAACGGCGAGCTGCACAAGGAGAACATCATGCAGAAGTTCGACACCCCCGCCGCGATCACCGCCGTGCGGACATCGCCGCCGGGCGCATCCAGGTCATCGCCGCCGACCGCACCGACACCACCGTCGAGATCCTGCCCGCCAACCCCGCCAAGTCCCGCGACGTGAAGGCGGCCGAGCAGACCACGGTCGAATACCGCGACGGCGTCCTGCGGATCCACACCGCGGAGCCCCAGAACCAGTACCTCGGCCCGTCCGGTTCCCTGGAGGTCACCGTCCACCTGCCCGCCGGCTCCCGCGTCGAGGCCAAGACCGCCAGTTGCGAGCTCCGCGGCGTCGGCCGCCTCGGCGACGTCGCCTTCGACGGCGCGTACCGGCAGATCAAGATCGACGAGGCGGCGAGCCTCCGCCTCACCGCGGTCGACGGCGACGTCGAGGTCGGCCGACTGGGCGGTCCCGCGCAGATCAGCACCGCCAGGGGCGACATCACGATCACCGAGGCAATCCGCGGCACACTCGATCTCCGCACTCAGATGGGCGACATCTCGATCGGCGCCGCCACCGGAGTCTCGGCGGCCCTGGACGCGAGCACCGGCCACGGCCGCGTCCGCAACGCCCTCAAGAACGACGGCACCACCGGACTCGACATCCGCGCCACCACCCCCCAGGGCGACATCACCGCCCGCTCCCTCTGAAGCGCCGCGCCTCCAGAAACCTTTCACCGCACCACTCTTGATCCACTTTCACCCCGAAGAGAGAACCAGCCATGACCATCAAGCAGCAGTCCGCGTGGAGCGGCATGGTGACCGTCGACGACACCGCCCTTGCCGTGACCGACACCGGCGGAACCGGCACTCCCGTGATCTACCTCAACGGCTCCTACGCCGACCAGAAGCCCTGGCGGCGCCTCATCGCCGACCTCGGCGGCGACTACCGCCACATCACCTTCGACGAGCGGGCCCGGGGCAAGTCGCGGCGCGCCTCCGACTACTCCTTCGAGGCGTGTGTCCGTGACCTCGACGCCGTCCTCAAGGCGCGGGGCGTAGAGCGGCCGATCCTGGTCGGCTGGTCCTACGGTGCCCTGGTCGCGATGCACTGGGCCGCTCGCAACCCCGACCGCGTCACGGCAGTGGTGTCCGTCGACGGCGCGATGCCGACCGTGGAGATCGACGACGCCACCCGCGAGCAGGTCCGGAACCTGTTCCGCAAGCTGAGCCCCCTGTTCCCGCTGCTGCGCCCGCTCGGCCTCGCGGCTCGGATGAGCACCGCGCAGCACGCCGAGATCAACCTCGAACTCATCGACCTGTGCTCGGCCCGCGCCCTCGCCCCGGTCCTTGCCGGCGTGACCGCACCGACCCGGTACATCATCGGCACCGGCGGCAACCTGGGCGCCACCGAGAAGGAGATGGAGGACATGCGCGCCGAGCTGGGCCGGATGCTCGACGGCAACCCGACCATCCGGATCAGCGGGAAGGTCGCCAGCAACCACTCGCACATCCTCAGCAAGGACTTCCGCTCCGTCGCCGACGCGGTCCGCGAACTCGCCGCCTCCCGCGACCCCAGGGTCAGCTGAGCCGCGACGGACCGCGTCACGATCAGGACGGCGTCAGACTGCTCGACGCGGCCGGCGGCACGGGAGCGTGGTGCTCAGCCGAGGAAGTCGACGCGGTCGATGAGACCTTCGCGCACGCGGTAGGCCACCAGGACGCGGATCGGGTCGTCGGCCACGCCGTGGGCGAGTTCGTGGTCGACCACCCAGTCGCCTTCGCTGAGCCGCCCCAGGATCTCCGCCCGGCAGCGTCCTTCGGCGAATTGTGGGGCGTACCTGTCACGGAGAGCCTGACGGCCCTGCAGTCGGCTGCCGTCACGCCGGAGGACCAGGACGTCCTCGGCATAGGTGGCGGCGAAGGCGTCGATGTCGTGGCTGTTGTAGGCGGCGAGCTGCTGCTCGACCACTTCGCGCGGATCGGTCATGCCCGTGATCATTCCATCCTTCAACAAGACCAACCGCTGCCCGCCGCCGGATAACCAGGAGCGCCCGGCCGAGGCCTGCCGGTAGCGTCGCACAGCGGCAGGCCGAGAGGCCGCCGCGTACCGGCCAAGCACTCCCCGAACAGCCCCGACCCCGGAGGACCGCACCCCATGGACCGCATCTCAGCTGAACGGCCGGCCGAGCGGGCGCTCACGGCTCCCACGGTGTCCTGCGTCTTCGTCTGCCACGACGGCGCGGGCCGGATCCTGCTGGCCCGGCGCGGCGCGGGCGCGCGGGACGAGCCGGGGGCCTGGGACACCGGGGCGGGGGCCCTGGAGCACGGTGAGTCGTTCGAGTCGGCGGTGCGGCGCGAGGTCCGCGAGGAGTACCTCGCCGATGCCCTGGCGATCGAGACGCTGGGGGTGCGCAACATCCTGCGCGGCGATCCGGTCTCGCACTGGGTGGCGGTGCTGTTCGCCGTCGAGGTGGATCCGAGTCGGGTCGCCATCGGCGAGCCGCACAAGTTCGACGCCCTCGACTGGTTCACCCTCGACGACCTGCCGCAGCCGCAGCACTCACAGCTCGGGGAGACCCTCGCGCTGTTCCGCGCCGCCCGCTGATCCCTGCCGGATCCCCGCCGGATCGCTGCGGCGCCGCCCCGCCGGACGGTGACCACCGTCCGGCGGGGCGGCTGACGCTCGCGGCGGCCGTTGCACCCACAACAGTGGTGCGCCGGCAGCAATGGTGCGCCGACGGCGGTGCGGCGGCGGCCTGCGCGCGGTGGTGTCAGGCGCGGGTGTCGGGTCCCTGGCGCCGGACGTCCTGGACGTGGCGCAGGGCCTCGCGCAGGTCACCGAGCCAGGTGTCGGCGTTCTCGCCGACCTGGCGCACGCACCAGGCCAGTGCCTCGCTGCGGCTGCGGGCCACACCGCCCGCGACCAGCGTGTCCAGCACCTGCCGCTCCGGCTGCTTCAGCCGGGTCATCGCGGGCACGGCCAGGTGCGTGAACAGCACCCGGGTGTCCTCGTGCCGCACGCCCCAGGAGACCTTGCGCCCGAAGCGGCGCTCGGCCTCGCGGGCCACGGCGATGCGCTCGCCGCGGGTCCTCTCCCTGAACTCGTCCACCGCGGTCTCGGCGGACTCCCCTGCCGCGATCCGGCCGACGACCGTGATCTCCTCACGGTCGACCGTGATCTCCGGCGTCTCCTCGAACAGTCCCTCGGGAAGGTGCTCGGCGAACCACTGCGCCAGCGTCTCCCCGGTCGTACCGGTTGCACTCATGAAATTAGGATTACATGATTACACCGCCCTGCGGACGGCACTGCGCTGAGCCGTCAGCGAACAGCTGCGGCGGAGGACGGACAGGGTCCACGGCACGGCGGGTCTGCGGGGCGGCGGGTTTCCGGAACGGCCGACAGCTCAGGTCGGCAGCCAGCTCACATGGCCGGCGAGCAGCACGTAGCCGACGAAGGCCACGGTGTCGATCAGCGTGTGCGCGACCCAGAGCGGGGCCACCCGGCCCCAGCGCCGGTACAGCAGGCAGAAGATCACACCCATCACCACGTTGCCGACGAATCCGCCGACGCCCTGGTAGAGGTGGTACGAGCCGCGCAGCAGCGCACTGGCCGCCACCATGGCCGGCCAGGACCAGCCGAGCTGACCGAGCCTGCGCAGCAGGTAGCCGACCACGATGACCTCCTCGACCATCGCGTTCTGCGCGGCCGAGAGGATCAGCACCGGGATACGCCACCAGACGTCCGGCAGCGAACTGGGCACCACGGTGAGGTTGAAGCCCGCCGCCCGCGCGCCGAGGTAGAGCAGCAGTCCCGACCCGCCGATCCCGGCGGCGATCAGCACCCCGCGCCCGAGGTCGGACCGGCGCCGGCTCAGGTCGAAGCCGAGGGCGCGCAGCGACGAGCCCTCACGCAGCAGCAGGTGCGCCACCAGCGCCACCGGCACCAGTGCGCTGGCGATGTCGAACAGCTGCCAGCTGAGGTCCAGCCAGGGGCGGCCCGGCGCGAGCGAGCCGTTGAGCGTGGCGGTCTGCGACTTCAGCGCGGCGGGCGCGGTCAGCGAGCCGATGAAGCTGATCAGCGCGCTGACCCCGCTGGCCCCGAGCGACAGCCCCAGCACGATGACCGTTTCCTGCCCGAGCAGCCGCCGGGTCAGCCCCACCGGGGCGGGGAGGGTGTCGGTGCTGGTGGTCACGGAGCTGTCTCCCACACGAAGCTGAGCGAGCCGGGCGATGGATTCGGCCGATCATCGCACAGGACGCTGTGACCGGACGCCTCAGCGCACCGGCCAGGTGTGCACCGGCTCTCCGGTGCGCATCAGCTCCATGTAGCGGCGGGTCATCGCCTCCAGTGCGGGCCGGCGCTCCAGGCCGAGCCGGTCCCTGCGGTCGTGGAAGACCGCGCTCTGCCAGGCGGCGCCGTTCACCCCGCGCAGGCAGCGCTGCTCGATGATGCCGAGGTAGCGGTCCCGGTCGACCGGTTCCACGCCCCAGGCGTCCAGGCCCTGCCGCGCCAGCGGCAGCAGCTCGTCCAGCACCAGCTGGCGCACCGGGAGCTGGGCCACGCCGCCCCCCGCGCGCACACCGGGTCCGCGCGCCCCGAAGCGGCCCACCCTGGGCCACCACAGCTCGGCGTCCAGTCCGTACCGGGCGGCGGCGTGGAAGTTCTCGGCGGCCAGTTCGAACGGCAACCGGGTCCACACCGGCCGCGCCTGGTCCGCCAGCGAACGCACCAGGCCGTAGTAGAAGGCCGCGTTGGCGAGGGTGTCGACCACGGTCGGCCCGGCCGGCAGCGCCCGGTTCTCCACCCGCAGGTGCGGGACGCCGTCGGCGATGTCGTAGACCGGCCGGTTCCAGCGGTAGATGGTGCCGTTGTGCAGCCGCAGCTCGCGCAGTGTCGGGATGCCGCCGGCCGCGAGCACCTTCATCGGGTCCTCGTCGTCGCACAGCGGCAGCAGCGAGGGGAAGTAGCGGTGGTTCTCCTCGAACAGGTCCATCGCCGAGTCGATCCAGCGTTCGCCGAACCAGGTGATCGGGCGGACGCCCTGGGCCTTCAGCTCCGCCGGACGGGTGTCGCAGGCCTGTTCGAAGAGGATCGGCCGGGTCTCCCGCCACAGTTCGCGCTCGAACAGGAACGGCGAGTTGGCTCCCAGCGCGAGCTGAGGCCCGGTGAGCGCCTGCGCCGCGTTCCAGACGCCGGCGAAGCGGCTGGGTGTCACCTGCAGGTGCAGTTGCAGCGAGGTGCACGCGGCCTCGGCGACGATGGACACCGAGTCCACCCGCATCCGCTCCACACCGTCGATGTCCAGCGCGATGTCCTCGCCGCGCGCCGCCAGGATCCGGTCGTTCAGCAGCTGGTAGCGGTCGCCCCGGGACATGTTGTCCAGCACCGCGTGGTCGCTGGTCAGCGTCGGCAGGATGCCCACGGTGACGATCCTGGCACCGACCTCGGCCGCCTTGCGGTCCGCGTAGCGCAGTCCGGTGTCGATCTCCTCCCGCAGCTCCTCGAACACCCGGCCGCCGAGCCGGTGCGGGGCGATGTTGACCTCGATGTTGAACTGGCCCAGCTCGGTCTGGAAGTCGCCGCTGGCGATCGAGTCCAGGACCTGCTCGTTGAGCATCGCCGGATGCCCGTCCTCGTCGGCCAGGTTCAGTTCGATCTCCAGGCCCATGACCGCCCGGGGGCGGTCGAAGCGCCGTTCCGCCAGCATCAGCTCCAGCGCGTCCAGGCACTGTCGGAGTTTCCGCCGGTACAGCTGACGGTCTGCCAGATCGGAACCGCCGGCCGCGACCTTCTCCCCCATGAGCGACTGCCTCCCTCGGTCGTCCGCGTGGAGCACCCGTGCGGGCTCTGAGCATCATGCCCACCGGATGAGATCGATAGCCGCCCGATCGGCATGTGCCAACACGCTCCTGCGTACACAAACGTGGCGGGAGGCCACTTGCGGCCGCACACGGTGGGTAGTAGAAGAGTCACGGCGCGCACCCGTTCGTATAGACTCGTCGTACTGGTATGAGTTGCCCGACCTGGTGGCAACTCCTCCTGCGCAGGCTTCGACACCCGTACCGTCCGCAACGGCTCGGACCAGCGCCCACGAACGCACCGCTCGGCCACACCGCACCACGCACGGCTCCGACGCACCAGGCACCGCACCCGCATACGCGAACTCCCCCAGGCTCCGACGTCCGCCCCCGGCGTCGGCGGCTTCCCCGCACGTCTCTGCCACGAGAGGCGAATCCATGCCCCTGTCGCTGCCCCAGCCTCCTGCCGCCGCCCTGCGCGCCGTCCTCGACGCGCTCGACGACCCCTCCGCCGTGCGTGCGGTCCGCACCGCGGCCATGCGCCGAAGCGCGGGGCTGCTGGCCCCGGCGAACCCGCTGCCGGTCCATCTGCTCGATCCGGTGGCGTCGTATCCGCAGGACAGCCCCCTGGCCGGGGCGCGGCGCACCGGCTGGCGCTTTCTGATCAGGGACGGCGACGAGGTGCTCGCCGCGGCGGACACCGTGGAGTCCCCCGAGGGTCAGGCCTTCTCGCACTTCGCCGAGGGTCCCTACCCGCTGTCGACGCTGCGGGCGCTGCAGCAGGCGGCGCAGCACACCGGGGGGTCACCCACGGTCTACCTGCCCCGCCTGCTGTCCGTGCCCGGCCACTACATGGCGGCGCTCTGGCTGCACCCGATCCTGGATCGGGCCCAGAGCGCGGACCTGCTGATTCCGCTGGCCCCGGCGCCGCTGGGGGTGACCGCGCACCTGCCGCACCACGCGGACGAGCTGCTGGCGCTGCTCGCCGTGGGTAGCCGGCAACTCCTCACCGCAACCGGCTGAATCACCCGCTCCAGCGATCACCACCACCCGAAATGACCATGCCGAGCATGGTCATTTCGTCATGCCCGGACGGGGCTACCGGCTCCAAACGGGTGGTCCATGATGCAGAGCGGTGACGCATGTCACCAAAAGGCTGCGGAAGCGTCTCCAGGCGTCAACACTGGGAACCAGCACGGGCAGCTTCAGCTTCTACCCGGGAAGCAGGCGGTTCACACCTCCGAAGCGGACCGCGCGGTGATCTGAAACGTCGAATCGAGGGTACGCGCTATGTGCCAGCACCGTCCTGAATGCCCTTCGGCCGATTCACCGGACCGAGAGGCGGCCGTCGTCGTCGCGAGCCACCCCGAACAGGGCTGGAGTCTGCTGTGCAACGGCGTCCTGCTGTTCGAGGACACCGGCGAGATCCTCCCCGACGGCCGGGTGATCGCTCCGCGACGGAGCCTCGCCGCAGCGTAGCCGCCTTCGGCGGCAGAAAGACGCAGGGCGCGGGGAACTGCGCGACCAACCCTCTACCTCAGTCGATGGTTGGCAGCGCAGTTCCTCGCGCCCCTTTTTGCGAGGCTTACGCCTCGTAGTCCTCGAGCGGCGGGCAGGAGCAGACCAGGTTGCGGTCGCCGTAGGCACCGTCGATGCGGCGGACCGGCGGCCAGTACTTCTCGGCGGGGTTGACCCCGGCCGGGAAGACCGCCTCCTGGCGGGTGTAGGGGTGCTCCCAGTCGCCGGCCAGCAGCGCGGCCGTGTGCGGGGCGTTGGCCAGCGGGTTGTCCCCGGCCGGCCACTCGCCCGCGCCGACCCGGTCGATCTCGCCGCGAATGGCGATCATCGCCTCGCAGAAGCGGTCGATCTCACCGAGGTCCTCGCTCTCGGTCGGCTCGATCATCAGCGTCCCGGCGACCGGGAACGACATCGTCGGGGCGTGGAAGCCGTAGTCGATCAGGCGCTTGGCCACGTCGTCCACGCTCACCCCGGCCGACTTCGCCAGCGGGCGCAGGTCGATGATGCACTCGTGCGCGACCAGGCCGGACGGGCCGGTGTAGAGCACCGGGTAGTACGGGGCCAGCCGCTTGGCGATGTAGTTGGCGCTGAGCACCGCGACCTGGGTGGCGCGCTTGAGGCCCTCGCCGCCCATCAGCCGGACGTACGACCAGGAGATCGGCAGGATCGCCGCCGAGCCCCAGGGCGCGGCCGAGATCGGGCCGACCCCGGTCTCCGGGCCCGCCGACGGCTGCAGCGGGTGGTTCGGCAGGTACGGGGCGAGGTGCGCGCGCACCGCGACCGGGCCGACGCCGGGGCCGCCGCCGCCGTGCGGGATGCAGAAGGTCTTGTGCAGGTTCAGGTGCGAGACGTCGCCGCCGAACTTGCCCGGCTTGGCCAGGCCGACCATCGCGTTGAGGTTGGCGCCGTCCACGTACACCTGGCCGCCGGCCTCGTGCACCGTCGCGCAGATGTCGGCGATGTTCTCCTCGAACACGCCGTGCGTGGACGGGTAGGTGACCATCAGCACCGAGAGCTGGTCCCGGTGCTGCTCGATCTTGGCGTGCAGGTCCTCGACGTCCACGTCGCCGTCGACCAGGGTCTTCACGACCACGACCCGCATCCCCGCCATCACCGCGCTGGCGGCGTTGGTGCCGTGCGCGGAGGAGGGGATCAGGCAGACGTCACGGCCGGTGTCGCCGTTGGCGTGGTGGTAGGCGCGGACCGCGAGCAGTCCGGCCAGCTCGCCCTGGGAGCCGGCGTTGGGCTGCAGGCTGACCTTGTCGTAGCCGGTGAGCTCGGCGAGCCGGTCCTCCAGCTCGTGGATCAGGGTCAGGTACCCGGCGGCCTGCTGCTCCGGCGCGAAGGGGTGCACCGCGGCGAACTCCGGCCAGGTGACCGGCTCCATCTCGGTGGTCGCGTTGAGCTTCATGGTGCAGGAGCCCAGCGGGATCATGCCGCGGTCCAGCGCGTAGTCCTTGTCGGCGAGCTTGCGCAGGTAGCGCAGCATGCCGGTCTCGGAGCGGTGCGCGTGGAACACCGGGTGGGTGAGGTACTCGTCGGTGCGCAGCAGTGCCTTCGGCAGCCGCTCGCCGGCGGCGGCGTCCAGCGCGTCGACCTCGGCGACGGCGGCGGCCGGGATGCCGAAGGCGGTCCAGACCGCGGCCAGGTCGGCGCGGGTGGTGGTCTCGTCGCAGGCGACGCCGACCAGGTCGGCGTCGACCAGGCGCAGGTTGACCCCGGCCAGGCGGGCCGAGTCGACCACGGCGGCGGCGCGGCCGGGCACCCGGGCGGTGACGGTGTCGAAGAAGGCGTCGTGGACGATCTCGACGTCACCCGCGCGCAGGCCCTCGGCCAGCACGGTGGCGTAGCGATGGGTGCGGGCGGCGATGTCGCGCAGCCCGTCCGGGCCGTGGTAGACCGCGTACATCGAGGCCATCACGGCGAGCAGCACCTGGGCGGTGCAGATGTTGCTGGTGGCCTTCTCGCGGCGGATGTGCTGCTCGCGGGTCTGCAGGGCGAGCCGGTAGGCACGGTTGCCGTCGGCGTCGACGGAGACGCCGACCAGGCGGCCGGGCAGGCTGCGGGCGTACTCGGCGCGGACGGCCATGTAGCCGGCGTGCGGTCCGCCGAAGCCCATCGGCACGCCGAAGCGCTGGGTGGTGCCGATCGCGATGTCCGCGCCCAGCGCGCCGGGCGAGGTGAGCAGGGTCAGGGCCAGCAGGTCGGCGGCGACGGCGACGACCGCGCCCAGGCCGTGCGCCTGCTCGATCACCGGGGCGAGGTCGCGGACCACGCCGGAGGCGCCCGGGTACTGCAGCAGCACGCCGAAGACGCCGCGCTCGGCCAGCTCGGCGGGGATGCCCGCGCTGAGGTCGGCGACCACGGTCTCCACCCCGGTCGGCTCGCACCGGGTCTGGATCACGGCGATGGTCTGCGGCAGGGCGTCGGCGTCGATGACGAACACGCCGCCCTTGACCTTGCCCATCCGGCGGGCCAGCGCGACCGCCTCGGCGGCGGCGGTGCCCTCGTCCAGCAGCGAGGCCCCGGAGGTGGGCAGACCGGTGAGGTCGGAGACCACGGTCTGGAAGTTGATCAGGGCCTCAAGCCGGCCCTGCGAGATCTCCGGCTGGTACGGGGTGTAGGCGGTGTACCAGGAGGGGTTCTCCAGCACGTTGCGCAGGATCACCGGCGGCGTGAAGGTGCCGTGGTACCCCAGTCCGATCATCGAACGCAGCACCTGGTTGCGGTCGGCCAGCGCGCGCAGCTCGGCCAGCACCTCGGCCTCGGAGCGCGCGGCGGGGAGGTCCAGTGCCTCCAGGCTGCGGATCGCGGCCGGCACGGCGGCGGCGGTGAGCTCGTCCAGGCTGGCGTAGCCGACCTGGGCCAGCATCTTCGCCTGCGCTTCGGCGTCGGGGCCGATGTGGCGGTTCTCGAAGGGGCTCGACTGCTCAAGCCCGGAGAGTGTGGACGTCATGGCTGGGGAGCCTCCTGGTCGGACCCGGATGGCACTGTGGGTGTGCCGGGACGACCTCCCCCTCTGTCATGGAACCTGAGAGCTTCACCGGCCGCAGCCGGCTTTCACCGTCGGTGAGGGCCGTGTGGAACAGGCCCTGCTTTCCAGAGTGACCTCGCGCGCGCGGTACGGGTGCCTGAGAGATTCCGGGGAGGAGTTGCTCCTTCGGCGCCGCAGCGGTGCACGGACTCTCCCGCGCGCACTCGACTGGTCGGGGCAAGGGTACCAGCGGGAGTCGGACATCCATCGAATGGAGTAGCGACACACCCGCAATGGCTGCGGGCATTCGACAAATCGATCTTTGTGCCTTTTCGTATGAGTTGACCAGTATTGCCCAGCCCGCCGTGAGGAGTGGACGAGCCGTGCAGACCGAGATCGACCCCAGGGACCTGATCGGCCACAAGGCTGTGGACCGCAACGGCGACAAGATCGGAACGGTGGACGAGGTGTACCTGGACGACGCCACCGGCCAGCCGGAGTGGGCCGCCGTGCGCACCGGGCTGTTCGGTCGCGACGCCTTCGTCCCGCTCGCCACCAGCGAGTTCATCAGCGACGAGCTGCGGGTGCCCTACGAGAAGTCGCAGGTGAAGGACTCCCCCGACTTCGGCGCGGGCCAGCACCTGTCGCCGGCGCAGGAACTGCAGCTGTACCGCTACTACGGTCTTGAGGTTCCGACCGGCGGCCAGGACAGCGGCGCGGGCAGCGCCGGGGGCGCGGCCGGGGACGCCGCGAAGGCCGCCGCCAAGGCGGACCCGGCCTCGACGTCGACCACCGGCACCGTGTCGACCCCGGTGGTCTCCGCGAGCGGCGCGGGCATGGCCGCTCCGGTGGCGGCCACCGTCGCCGCCACCACGGTGCCGTCGCGGGCGGAGGCGCCGCCGCGCCACGACACCGCCGGCACCGCACGCGCGGACGCGGCCCGCATGGAGGCTCCCCGGACGGACGCGCCCCGGATGGACACCAGCCGCACCGCGGCGTTCACCGCCGCGCCGCCCGCCGCACCGCCGCAGAGCCCCGCGGCCACCACCGCGAGCACCCCGGTGGCCAAGCCGGACCCGCTCACCGACCCGCTGCCGGGCAGCGCCGCGCCGAGCCTCGCCAAGGGCGGTGCCGCGCCGTTGGCCTCCCGTACCGCGGAGCAGCAGGCCAACGTGGGGGTCCCCGAGCCGGTCGAATTCGTCTGCCGTGAGGAGCGGCTGGACATCTCCACCGAGTGGCGCGTGCTGGGCCGGGCCCGGCTGCGCAAGTACGTCACCACCGAGCAGGTGGAGCGCCGGGTCCCGGTGATCCGCGAGCGGATCCGGGTCGAGCGGGTGCCGGTCGGCGCGGAGGAGCGGGTGCAGCTGTCGGACCAGGAGATCGCGGAGAGCTCGGAGGAGGTCACCCTGCACGAGCAGCGGGTGGTGGTCCGCAAGGCGATCGTCCCGGTGGAGCGGATCCGGCTGGTGACCGAGCGGTTCACCGAGGAGGAGGTGGTCCGGGACGAGCTGCACCGGGAGCACATCCAGGTGCAGGACAGCACCCGCCCCACCGGCCCGACGCCGGTCCCCGGCAGCGGCCAGCCGATGGCTCCCCCCTACACCCCGCCCGCGCGCCCCGAGGACCCCGATCACGCCATCGGCGCCTGACCCCCCGTCGGCGTCCGGTCCTGGGCCGGCGCCGGCTCCGGGGGCGGCGGGTCCCGGGGCGGCGGCTGGCCCAGGGGCGATGCCGGCTCCGGGGGCGGCGGCTGGTCCTGGGGCTGCGCAGTCCGGGCGGTGCGCAGCAGCGACTGGGCGCGGGCCGGGTCCAGGTCCGGGTCGTCGACGGCGAAGGTCCGTACCCGGCCGACCGGCGACCACGGGCTCTCGAAGCGGACGGTCACCCGGCCGACCCCGCTGCCCTGCACCCAGCCGGGGCCCAGCTCGGCGTGGTGGACGTCCTGGCCCGGCATCCAGCGGCGCGCCGCGGGCGACCGGGCGTCGGCCGGCTCCGGTACCAGCCGCCCCGGGTGGAACGCCCGGGGCCCGGCGGGCCCCCCGTACGCGGCGTCAGACCCCTCCCCGGCCTCCGCCGCATCTGCGCCGCTCCCGGCGTCCGCAGCGGCCCCGGCAGCGGTCCCGTCCCCCGGCACGCTCCCGGCGTCCGCAACGCCCTCAGCCGTAGCGGCGGAGCCCTCCGCGTGGGCCTCCGCCTCCTGCCGAACGTCCAGGGCCTCGCGCTGGGCCTGGGCGAAGAGGTCCTCCTGGGTGAAGTCCGCCAGTCCGGACACCCCCACACCGAGCAGCCGGACGCCGCCGGTGAGTTCCACCTGTTCCAGCAGCCGGCGCGCCATCCCGGAGATCACCAGCGGATCGTCGGTCGGGGAGGGCAGCGTCTCGGAGCGGGTCAGTGTGGAGAAGTCGAAGCGGCGCACCTTGATCACCACGGTCCGCCCGGAACGCCCCGCCGCACGCAGCCGCCCCACGCAGCGCTCGGCCAGCCGGTCGAGCTCGTCCCTGATCCGCTCCCGGTCGGCCAGGTCCACCTCGAAGGTGTCCTCGACGGAGACCGACTTGGCGTCCCGCTCGGCCACCACCGGCCGTTCGTCCAGACCCAGGGCGAGCGCGTGCACACCGGCGCCGTGCGCCCGGCCCAGCAGGCGCACCAGTTCGTCCTCGGGAGTGGCCGCGACCTCGGAGACCAGGGTGAGGCCCACCCGGCGCAGCGTCTCGGCCGTGGCGGGGCCGACCCCGGGCAGGGCGCGGACCGGCAGCGGGTCCAGCACCTCGCGCTCCCGCCCGGGTTCGATCAGCACCAGCCCGTCCGGCTTGGCGTCCTCCGAGGCGATCTTGGCGAGGAACTTGGTCCCGGACAGGCCCACCGACGCGGTCAGCCCGACCCCCTCGCGAATGTCGCTGCGCAGGTCCTCGCCCAGGGCCCGCAGCAGTTGCGCGCCCTCCTCGGGCCCGCCGGAGGCCAGCAGTTCCCGGTAGGGTCCGGCCTCCAGGTCGACGAAGGCCTCGTCCAGGCTCAGCGGTTCCACCAGCGGAGACAGCTCCCGCAGCAGGCCCATGACGAAGTCGCTCACCTCCCGGTAGAGCTCGAACCGGGGGATCAGGAACGCCGCGTTCGGACAGAGCCGCCGGGCCTGCGCCATCGGCATCGCCGAGTGCACGCCGAACCGGCGCGCCTCGTAGGAGGCGGTGGCGACCACGCCCCGGTTGCCCAGGCCGCCGACGATCACCGGCTTTCCGCGCAGGCTCGGCTTGGACGCCTGCTCCACCGCGGCGAAGAAGGCGTCCATGTCGAGGTGGAGGATCGACGGCAGGGCCCGCATGCCTCGATCATCGCGCACACCACTGACAACGCCCGGCAGCATGGGACGGGACTCAGTGCACCGGCATCGGGACGGGTGGGCCGAGCAGCGAGGGATCGGGGGTGAACAGCACGTCCAGGGCGGCCTCCCCGGCCGCCGGAAGCTCGCGGAAGCCGCCGTAGTACCAGGTGGCGTCGTGCGTCTCGTCGACGCCGACCCCGTAGGCGTCGATCCCGGCCGCCCGGCACAGGGCCAGCGCGCGCCGGATGTGGAACCCCTGGGTGACCAGGGTCGCCCGGCGCACCCCGAAGATCCGCGCGGCCCGCGCGCAGGAGTCCCAGGTGTCGAAGCCGGCGTAGTCGCGGACCACCCGGTCCGAGGGGACCCCGTGCTGGAGCAGGTAGTCGCGCATGGCGTCGGGCTCGTCGTAGCCGACGTGGCCGTTGTCGCCGGTGACCAGGAACTCCTGGACCGCCCCGCGCCGGTACAGGGCGAGCGCGGCGTCCAGCCGGTGCGCCAGGTACGGGGTGGGCCTGCCGTGGTCGAGCCCGGCGCCGAAGACCACCGCGACCGGCTCGGACGGCGCGTTCGCCACGGTACGCAACCGCCCGTCGCTGCTGAGGTGCAGCCAGGCCGGCGGCAGCGACACCAGCACCGTCAGGGCCACGAAGAGCTGGAACGCCAGCCGTTGGCCCCGCCTGGTCCGCAGCGCGCGCCACAGCGTTCGTGCCCGGCGCCTCGCCCATGATCCGTCGAGCCGTCCCGCCGAGCCGTCCCGCGCCCGTTCCCGCAGCACCTGTTCCCGCAGCACCCGTTCCCCCGCATCCGCTCGGTCCCCGCCGCAATGATCGTGGACGATGATCGCAGCCGGGGTTTCGAGGAGTGCGGACGCGGGTTTCAGCCCGCCCGGTTGCGGCGCCGGGCCAGTTCGTCGCCGGGGTCGTAGCCGACCAGCGTCTCGCCGGTGTCGGCGCGTTCGCCGTGCAGCCGCCGCAGCGAGCCGTCGAGCTCCCGCCACACCGCGCCCAGGGCGATGCCGAACACGCCCTGCCCGCCCTGCAGCAGGTCGACGACCTGGTGCGGAGTGGTGCACTGGTGCACCGTGGCGCCGTCGCTCATCAGCGTGATGCCGGACAGGTCCGCGACGCCGCAGGCCCGCAGGTGCACCACCGAGGCCCGGATGCTCTGCAGCGAGACGCCGGCGTCCAGCAGCCGCTTCACGACCTTGAGCAGCAGGATGTCGCGGAACCCGTAGAGCCGCTGGGTACCGGAGCCCTGGGCCGCGCGCACGCTGGGCTCGACCAGGCCGGTCCTGGCCCAGTAGTCCAGTTGGCGGTAGGTGATCCCGGCGGCCGCGCACGCGGTGGGGCCCCGGTAACCGATCAGCTCCGAACCGGGGTCGACGCCGGAGGGCGGGTACGCCTCCGGGTCGGGCTGCTGGGCCGGGAGGGACTCCCTGCCGCCGCAGTCCCCCCCACCCTGCTCGGGCACGACGGTCGCCGCGACCGTCTCCCAGCCGATGCGGGCGGGGCGCCCGGACGGACGCAGTGCGGGGTGGATCGGGCAGGAGCCACCCGCGGCCATGCTGTCGCCGGTGCTGCTCACGCGGCCCTCCGTCCACTCGTCCAGCGGAATCGCCCTGGGGTGCCCGATCGCAGGCGGGGTGCGAAGTGGCGCACCCGGGACGTCCACACCCGACGGTAGGCAGTTGCCGAACGCGCGTCAACGATCGCCACGCTCGGCATGGCGGGTGATGTCGCCCTGATGAGTGGTTTAGCGTGCCCTGAGCACGGGTAAAGGCCTCCGAATGCCCGACTGCCCCAACATGAGGGGTACCGCAGGTGCCTACTGGTTGCTGCTGCCGAAGTCCTCGGGCGAGATCTGGTCCAGGAACTCCCGGAACCGTTCGACCTCGTCCTCCTGCTCGTCCGGGATCGCGATCCCGGCCTCGTCCAGGACTCCGTCGCTGCCGTAGATCGGCGCGCCGGTGCGCAGCGCCAGGGCTATGGCGTCGGAGGGACGGGCGCTGACCTCCACCCCGCTGGCGAACACCAGTTCGGCGTAGAACACACCCTCCCGCAGGTCGGTGATCCGCACCTCGGTGAGCTGCTGACCCACCGCCTCCAGCACATTGCGGAACAGATCGTGCGTGAGCGGACGCACCGGCGTCATCCCCTGCTGGGCGAAGGCAATGGCGGTGGCCTCCCCCGGGCCGATCCAAATGGGGAGATACCGGTCGCCCCCCACCTCGCGCAGGAGAACAATCGGCTGGTTGGAGGGCATTTCCACCCTGACACCCACGACGTCTAGCTCGTTCACACCTGCAACCCTAGGGTGCGGCGGGCCGATACTCCAGTTCTCACGGGTTCTGCCCGCGATTGCGTGGCATTCCGGCCTCCCCGCAGGTGCCCGGCGAGATCCCGAAATCGCCCCGCCACGCTCAGACTCCCGGCTGGGCGCGCAGCCCGGCCTGCACCAGAGCCGCGTGCAGGCGCACCGACAGCGTCGCCAACTCCCTTGCCAGCGCCGCCGCATGAGCCCGGGTCTGCGGGTTGCGGTGGCGCCGCAACGGCGCCACCACCTGCTCCACCAGGCCGACCTCGCGGTCCGCGGCGGCCTTCACTGCGCGCAGGTGCCGCGGCTCCAGGCCGAACCGCCCCAGCTCCGCGACCAGCCGGGCCACCTGCAGCATCTCCGGGTCGAACCCGCCGTCCGCGGTGGCCACGACCAGGCCGTAGGACTCCCAGTCGGCGAGTTGCTGCTCCCCGATCCCGGCCGCCGCGAGCAGTTCCGCCCGCCCCAGCCTCGGACCGGGCAGCACCGCCTCACGCGCGCCCTCCGGGTCGGAGCCCGGACCGGACGGGCCGGCGCCCACCGCCTGCTGCTCCGCCCCCGGCAGGGCCGGGGGCGCCTCGCCGGCGTCCATCGCGTCCAGGTGCTCACGGATCACCCGCAACGGCAGGTAGTGGTCGCGCTGCATCCGCAGCACATAGCCCAGCCTGGTGACGTCGTCACGGCTGAACTTGCGGTAGCCCGAGGGCGTCCGCTGCGGCTCGACCAGCCGCTCCGCCTCCAGGAACCGGATCTTGGAGATGGTCACCTCGGGGAACTCGTCACTCAGCACGCCGAGCACCGCACCGATGCTCAGCAGTTGCCCGGCCGTGTCGGACCCGCCGTTGTCGCCCTGCACAGACCATCTCCTCCGTGATGTGCCGGACCTGCTACGGCGGTCCGGCCGTCAGTACCCCCTGCGACCCTCGAAGAAGACCAGCCGGTACTTACCGATCTGGACCTCGTCGCCGGTGCTGAGCGGCACCTCGTCGATCCGCTCCCGGTTGACGTAGGTGCCGTTGAGGCTGCCGACGTCCGCGACGCTGAAGCCGGTGGGCGTGCGCCGGAACTCGACATGCCGCCGGGACACGGTGATGTCGTCCAGGAAGATGTCGCTCTCCGGGTGCCGGCCCGCCGTGGTCAGCTCGGTGTCCAGCAGGAACCGGCTGCCCGAGTTCGGACCGCGACGGACCACCAGCAGCGCCGAGCCGGGCGGCAGCGCGTCGACCGCGGCCTGCGCCTCCGGCGAGATCGCCGGCGACACCGCGGCCGCCGACACCTCGGGCTCGTAGGCCTCCAGCCCCGAGATCGAGATGGTCGACGTGGTCTCCGACGGGCGCTCCGCCGCGCCCCGGGCCCGCAGCGGTGCGCCGCAGTTGGAACAGAACCGGCTCGCCTCGGGGTTGCTGCTCCCACAGCGGGTGCACACGGTCACGCCTGCGGCCTCCTGTCGCGGATCGCCCCCCACGCTCTGCGCCGCACTCTGCTGCGCATAGGGATCGACGCCAAACTCTCCACCTGAGGTTGAGGGTACTGCCCCTGGGGCTATGCCGCCCCCACCCTGCGCGTCCGCGTGTCGCGCGTCGCCGCGGAACAGCGCGCGGTCGTCGGCGGGGGCGAAGGCGTCGTACTCCGATGCGCCACGCATGCCCGGCACGACCGGGCCTCCCTCGTCCGCCCGGCGGTGCCGGGCGGTAGGGGCTTCCACGGCAGCCTTCGGGGACTTCCGACCGAACAGCTTCGAGAACAGACTCACGGACGATTCCCCTTGCGTGACACGAACCCGCCGGTGAGGCAGGGTGAAGCCATCATGGACGATAGGTGTGAACTCCGGCCACAGAACCGGACTGCAGGCCTCAAGACGGCCCGACGAGCCGTCATGGTTGCGCCGAGTGAGCGTAGTCAGTCGATGTGAGCGGGATCAAGGCCGTGACCGCGACCGACGACTTCTCCGTCACCGTCGCCGTGGCCTGGTCCTTGTCCACCGTCTGCACCACTCCACCGGGAATGTTGAGCGCGGTGTCGAGGTCGTGCGAGTTGCCGATCACGGTGAAGCGGTACGGCTGCGAGACCTGCGTGCCGCCGACCGTGACCATGCCGGTTCCGGCGTCGGCGAACCACGTGTTCGCGACCACCCGCACATCGTTGATCTGCACCGCCTCCGCCCCAGCCGCCCGCAGCTCCTCCAGCGTGTTGAGCAGCATATCGGCCTGCACCTTGCCGGCGGGGTCGGTGATGGTGAGCTCGATCCCGGGGCCGGTCGCGCCGACCGTACCGGCCAGCACCCCCAGCTGCTGCTCCTTGGTCAGCGTCTGGATCTGCGCCTCCTTCGCCTGCTGGGAGCTGTTCTGCAGGGTGGTGAGCGACTGCTGCAACTGCTGCCGCTCACTCTGCAGCCGCTGCTGACGCGCGTCCACCTCGTCCAGGATCCGGACCAGGTCCTCCTGCCGGGCGCCGCGCAGCTGGCTGTCGCTGGTGCTCGTCGAGCGCACCTGGATCGCCAGGCCGAGGCCGAGCGAGAACAGCAGTACCGCGACCAGGAGTTGGGCCCGGTTCAGCCGCGGCGGCCAGATCGCGGCCAGCAGCCGCTGCCGGCCGCTCAGCGACTCGGCCGCCGTACCGTCGACGCCGGCTTCCGCGGCGTCCGCGTCCCGCGCGTCGCCGGGCGCGGCGGCATCGGCTGCCGCGCTGTCGCGTGCGACGCCTCCCGGCGGAGTTCCGGGTTCGGAGGCGGGAGGCTCCGCGACGGGCTCCGCCCTGTCCTCGTCCTTGCTCACCTGTGCTCCCGCCACGTCCGACCTGCGCCGATCATCCCACTTCCGCTGCCCCGCCCGTGCACCGGGTGCACGCGTGCCACGTCTCAGGCCCGGAACAGGTGCCGGCGGATCGCCGCCGCGTTGGAGAAGATCCGGATGCCCAGCACCACCACCACGCCGGTGGACAGCTGCGAGCCCACCCCGAGCTGGTCGCCGAGGAACACGATCAGGCCTGCGACCACGACGTTCGACAGGAACGACACCACGAAGACCTTGTCGTCGAAGATACCGTCGAGCATCGCCCTGATCCCGCCGAAGACCGCGTCCAGCGCGGCCACGATGGCGATCGGCAGATACGGCACCAGGGCGGTGGGAATGCCCGGCTGGACCACCAGCCCGACGATGACCCCGACGACGAGGCCGAGTACGGCGATCACGGTGTTGCTCCTCCCCTACCGGTCGGCACCGCGGAGAGCAGGGTGCTCCTGGCCGCCGCCGGTAGATCGACACGGTCCTGCGGACCGACGCTGAATCTGATCCCGTACGACTGCTGGAGCTGGCGCAGATAGACCCCGCCGGTCACGTTCTGGTCGAACGCGGCCCCCATCTGCGGCCCCCCGATGGCCAGCACGGTGTACGGAAGAACCAAGGGCCGGTTGTCGACGAGTATCGCGTCACCGGCCGCACGGATCGCGGACAGTGAGGTGAGCCGCTGCCCGTTGATGGCGATCCCCTGCGCGCCGGACTGCCACAGCGCGTTGACCACCAGCTGGACGTCGCGGTCCCGGACCCGGCCGCTGTCGGCGAACCCGGCGGCGGTACGCGGGTTGTTGGCCCCGACGTCGGTGCCCACGGCCGCCGAGTCGTCCAACACGACCTGCAGTCCCGGCCCGTAGGCGGCCGAGGTGCCGGACACCAGCTCCAGCCGCTGCAGCCGCGCCGCCTCCGCGGCGTCGCCGCCGCCCTGCCCGCGCAACGCCGCGATCTGGGCCTGGAGCTGCTGCACCTGCTGCTGGACCTGGTCCGCGTTGGCCGTCTCCAGGCCCACCCGGGCCACCAGTTCCTGCCGCTCCTTCGCCGCGACCGGCGCGGACGCCCGCACCTGGACCGCCCCGATGGTCAGCACCAGCGCGGGCAGCGCCAGACCCACGCCCAGCAGCAGCTTCCCCCGCAGCGAGCCGGGCATCCGGCTGCTCCCGTAGGCCCCGCGACGACGGGCCGCCTCGGCGTAACCCTCGTCGAGGCTGTGCTCCATGACAGTGGTCAGCAGCGACATGGAGGCGTCGGGCCGCGCATAGCGCTCCGCCCGTTCACGCTCCGCCCCGGTGTCCGACATGGGCCACATCGTCGCACGTCGGCGCGGCTCCCCCGACGCAACTCGCGTCCCGGGCGCCGAACCCGGCACACGATCGTGACATTCCCGGCGCCGGCTCCGGCCGGCCTCCGGTCAGGCTCCGGCCTGGGACCCGGCCGGGCTCCGCCGGGCTCGGGCCGGGGACCGCCCAGAGCCCGGCCGGAGCCCGGCCCGGGTCTCAGCGGTCGGTGGCCTCGACCACGGCCGCCCACTCGTCCAGCAGCGCCTGCGTGGACGCGTCGTCGGGTCCCTCGGCCCAGAGGTGGGTGACCGCCTCCGCCGGATCGGGCACCACCATGGTCCAGCGGCCGTCGGGCTCCACCACCCGGACGCCGTCCGTGGTGTCGACATGCCGGTCCCCGGCCGCCTCCACCACCGAGCGCATGACCAGGCCCTTCGCCGACCACGGGGTCGCCAGATCCCGGCGGTGCACATGCGCCTTGGGAATCCGCGCATCGATCTGACTGAGAGTCAGCTGAGTCCGGGCCACCAGACCCACCAGCCGGACGAAGGCCCCGGCACCGTCGAACACGCCGCTGAATTCCGGGATGACGAAACGCCCGCGCCCGTCGCCGCCGAAGATCGTGCCCTCAGCGGACGCGGCGCGGGTCAGGTCGTCCGGCGAGGTCGTCGTCCACAGCACCTGGGTGCCGTGGTAGGCGGCGACCTGCTCGGCGATCCTGGTCGTGGTCACCGGGAGCGCCACCTTGCCGCTGCGGCCCTCGGCCGCCACCAGGTCCAGGAACACCAGCAGCGCCCGGTCGTCCTCGATCAGGTGCCCACGCTCGTCGACGAACGAGACCCGCTCGCCCACCGGGTCGAAGCGCACCCCGAACGCGGCCTTGGACGAGGCCACCATCTCGCCCAGCCGCACCAGGCCGGCGCGGCGCTCCTCGTCGGTCTCGGTCGGCCTCGCCTCGTCCATGCCCTGGTTCACGGTGAGCGCCTCGATGCCCAGCCGGCCCAGGATGCTGGGCAGCACCAGGCCCGCGCTGCCGTGCGCGGCGTCGATGACGACCTTCAGCCCCGCCTCGGCGACACCGCTGATGTCGACCGCACGCAGCAGGGTGCCCGCGTAGGAGTCGAACACGCTGCTGGGGAAGGTCAGGTCACCGATCTCTCCGGGGAACGCGCGCCGGTACTCCTGGCGGGCGTAGACCCGGTCCAGCTTGCGCTGACCGGCCTGGGAGAGGTCCGCGCCGCGCTCGTCGAAGAAGAGGATGTCCAGCGAGTCCGAGACGCCCGGCGTGGTCCGCAGCATGATGCCGCCGGCACTGCCCCGGGCGGTCTGCTGCCGGGCCACCGGCATCGGCACGTTCTCCAGGTCGCGCACGTCGATGGCGCTGGCCTGCAACGCGGAGATCATGGCGCGCTTGAGCGCACGGGCACCGCGTGAGTGGTCACGGGCGATGGTGACCGTGGCGCCCTTCTTCAACGTGGTCGCGTAGGCGCCGGCCAGCCGCACCGCGAGTTCCGGGGTGATCTCGACGTTGATGACCCCGGACACGCCACGGACCCCGAACAGGTGCTCCTGGCCCCGGGACTCCCAGATCACCGAGGTGTTGACCACCGCGCCGGCCTCGATGGTCTTGAACGGGTACACGCGGACATTGCCCGCGATGATCGACTCCTCCTCGATCAGGCACTCGTCACCGATCACCGCCCCGTCGTCGATCCGGGCCGCCCGCATCACATCGGTGTTCTTGCCGATCACGCAGCCGCGCAGATTGCACTGCGGCCCGATGTAGACGTTGTCGTGGATGATCGCGCGGTGCAGGAAGGCCCCGCGCTTCACCACCACGTTGCTGCCCAGCACGGTGTTCTCACGCAGTTCGACACCGGCCTCGACCTTGGCGTAGTCGCCGATGTAGAGGGGACCGCGCAGGATCGCCTCGGGGTCGACCTCGGCGCCCTCCGCCACCCACACGCCCGGCGAGATCTCGAAGCCGTCGATGTCGACGTCGACCTTGCCCTCCAGCACGTCGGCCTGCGCCTTGCCGTAGCTCTCGTGCGTGCCCACGTCCTCCCAGTAGCCCTCGGCGATGAAGCCGTAGATCGGCTTGCCCTCCTTGAGCAGTTGCGGGAACACGTCTCCGGACCAGTCCACGGACTGGTCCGCCGCCACATAGGAGAAGATCTCGGGCTCCATCACGTAGATGCCCGTGTTGACCGTGTCCGAGAAGACCTGGCCCCAGGTGGGCTTCTCCAGGAAGCGCTCCACCCTGCCCTCGTCGTCGACGATGGTGATGCCGAACTCCAGCGGGTTGGGCACCCGGGTCAGGCACACCGTGACCAGCGCCCCCTTGGAGCGGTGGAACTCCATCAGCTCGGTCAGGTCGAAGTCGGTGAGGGCATCCCCCGAGATCACCAGGAACGAGTCGTCCTTGAGTGCGTCCTCGGCGTTCTTGACACTCCCGGCGGTACCGAGCGGGGTCTCCTCGTTCGCGTACGTGAGGTTCATGCCCAGCTCTTCTCCGTCACCGAAGTAGTTCCGGACGAGGGAGGCGAGGAACTGCACGGTCACAACGGTGTCGGTCAGACCGTGCCGCTTCAGCAGGCGGAGCACATGCTCCATGATCGGACGGTTCACGACCGGCAGCAGGGGCTTGGGCATGCTCGACGTCATGGGGCGCAGGCGGGTGCCCTCGCCTCCGGCCATCACTACGGCCTTCATGTCGGGTGGTTCCTCCTTGTGGCCTCGGTACTGGACGAGTCGTCCACCGACCGGCCCTGGATCGAGGCCCCCTGCCACTACCGCACGGGTACCTCGGGCTCAGTCGGCCACGGCACCCGACCGCATCAGCCGCCGGGTCTGAACCGCGTACAGGATCCCTGCCCACCAATACAGCGTCGTACCCCACCAGACGAACGCCCATCCGATGATGAATGCCACAGTTCCGAGCCAGTCATGCCTGTCTGTCAGCAGAAGTAGCGGAAAGGCGTACATCAGATTGAAAGTGGCCGCCTTTCCGAGAAAATTCACCTGTGGCGGTCCGTAGCCGGCCCGTCGCAGGAACGGCAGCAGCGCCGCGATGAAGACCTCGCGTCCCAGCAGCAGCGCGGTCAGCCACCAGGGCATGATCCCGCGCCAGGTCAGACCGACGATCGTGGACAGCACGAACAGCCGGTCCGCGAGCGGGTCCAGCAGCTGCCCGAGCCGGCTGATCTGACCCCACTTGCGGGCCAGCTTGCCGTCGAGGTAGTCGCTCACCCCGCTGGCCATCAGGATCAGGATCGCCCAGCCGTCGTGGTTGGGCCCACCGAACTCGGGCCACAGCACCAACCAGAGGAACACGGGTACACCAACGAGCCGCGCCATGCTGAGCAGGTTGGGGATGGTGAGCACGCGATCGGTCTGCACGCGTGTCTCCTGAACCTCCACCCGGGGGCCTCCTGAAACGAACGGACGATGTACGGCGACTTTACCCGCCCCCGCAGCCGATGGCCGCAGCGGATGGGTCCCGACCGGCGCGGGTGAACGCAGAAAGGCCCCCTGACGCTGGGTCAGGGGGCCTTCTGTTAATGGTTGTTCGGCGGTGTCCTACTCTCCCACAGGGTCCCCCCTGCAGTACCATCGGCGCTGTGAGGCTTAGCTTC